>DASYGI010000341.1:0-7767 GCA_035999925.1 Pedococcus sp. | reverse complement strand
CCCTGGTCGCTCGCCGAGTGAGGACCAGGGCCACCACGACCGCGGCTCCCAGTGCGGACCCCGTGGCCCACAGTCCATGGGTCGAGGCGGCCACCCAGGTCAGCGGCACCAGCCACCAACGGGGCTTGAGGTCCTCGCTGGTCCGCAGCCACGCCGCCAGGACGGGGACCAACAGGACCAGCCCCGCGAGCTGTGGGCGCTCTGTCAGTCCGGGCCACGCGGCATACACGGTTGCTGCGGTGACTGCGACGGCGACCACGACGCGCGCGCGCGTGCTCATCCATGCCAGCACGGCGACAGTCAGTATGCCGATGCCTGCCGCGCGCTCCCACGCCACCACGGGCAGCCCCCACCTGTCGAACAAGAAGGAGGTGACCACCGACGGAAGCCACTGGGTGGGGATGTAGGCGTGGGAGGCAAAGGGCGCCCAGGGATCCGGAAGCCCGAAACGGCCGCCGGCGAGCAAGAACGACCCAACCTTGAGGTGAAGCCACGGACTGGGATCGCTGACGGCGCGCAGCACGAGGACAGGGATAGCGGCGAGAGCCACCCCGATCGCCGGCACAACGAGCCGGACGCGGCCATCCCGGCGGACTGGGGCGGGAGGGGGCATGGAGCGATTCTGCCGGACCTACACCCCATGGCGCTCGGCCAGCCGTGCCATCGGCCGTTTGGCCGATGTTCGACGCCCTAACGGCCCACGGCACTGTGACGGGACAGCCGATCCGCGGGACCGGGCCTGCCTGACAGGCTCTACTTCGCTGGGGCACAAGGCCACAGCGCCCGTGGTCTTGAAAGGACTCACTGAAATGAGCAAGTACATCGCTAAGTTCCAGGCCGCCATGGTTTCCCGCGACCGCGGCGCCACCGCCGTCGAGTACGGCCTGATGGTCGCCCTCATCGCCATCGTCATCATCGTTGCCGTCGCCCTGCTCGGCACCAACCTCAGCACGCTGTTCCACAACACGGCTACCAGCGTCTGACGATCCAGGACCCACGGGCTTCGTCGGCCCGGGAACGAGGGAGGCACCGATGCTCACTCATGGAAGCACGGGGGACGCGCGCAGGCTTGCGCGTGGAGCCACCCGGGTGTTCATCGGCACTCCGCTCAGCGGGCTGATCCGTGGCCGCCTCGGCGCAAGCCGAGGCGACCACGGCGCCACTGCAACCGAATATGCGTTGATGGTCAGTCTTATTGCGATCGTGATCATCGCCAGTGTGTTCCTCTTCGGACAGAACGTGAGCACGTTGTTCAACGTGCCGACCAGCGCAATCGTCCATTAGCAACGACAGCGAAACTGAGGACTGACTTCCATGGGACGTAGGATCGTCGCCATCTTTGCCGCCGCCGTGGTGGCCCTCCTGGGCGCCGCGGCCGTCATGGTCTACGCCAACGGGGCCGACGCCCGTGCGGTGGCATCGCAGCAACCCACCCCCGTGTACGTGGTCAAGACTCTGGTTCCGGCCGGGACGACCCTGAAAGATGCGGTCCAGAACGGGCTCATCGTCAAGACGTCGGTGGCCGCCAAGGGCCTGCCCCTGGGGGCGCTCGTAAACGTGAACTCCGGCAACGGCGGGCTCTACTCGCTGTCCGACCTGCAGCCCGGACAGTACGTTCTCGCTGCCGGATTCGGCTCCAAGCCGGTCGGCACCAAGGCCATCGACGTGCCCGCCGGGCAGGTCGCGGTCTCCATCAATCTTCCCGACCCTGCGCGAGTTGGCACGTTCGTGACGCCGGGCTCCCGGCTGGTGCTGTTCGACTCGTTCCAGTCAGGTGGCGGCGCCAATGGCTCGGCTTCCGGTGGTATCCAGACGCGAGTGTTGCTCGACAACGTGCAGGTGATTGCCATGGGCGCAACGTCCCTCACGCCGTCGCAAGCCACCAAGCCAGGCGACTCCACCGGATCGGCGCCAGCTGCGACGGCACTGCTCACCGTGGCCGTGACGCCGACTGACGCGGTCCGGCTCGTCCACGGAATACAGACCGGGAGCCTCTACGCCGCTCTCCGGGGGACCGACGCCAAGATCGACCTCGGCAAGGTCGTCACCCAGACCACACTCTTCGCCGGCCAGTAGGAGTCCCCGTCATGACGATTCTCTGGGACTCCGACGCCAGCGCCGCCGAACGGTACGACTTCGCCGTCGGCCAGAACATCAGGCTCGAGACGCAGGCCGCCATGGTCCGCGCTCTCGAGGAGAACCCTCACGAAGAGCTCGTGATCATCGGACCGGACGTCGACATGGACGCGGCGTGCCAGTTCAGCGAGCTGTGCCGCGTGGAGCGTCCGCAACTCGGTGTGCTGCTCCTTCGCCGTCGCCTCGATGTCGTCGTCCTCGCGCAGGCCCTCCGCTCGGGGATCAGGGAGGTGGTGACCGCCGACGACCTCACCGGGCTGGCGGATGCCGCCCGGCGCAGCCGCGAGCTGTCCAACCGGGTCACGGGCCACGCTTCGCACGAGCCGACGAACCGGTCGGGCCGGGTGGTCACCGTCTTCAGTGCCAAGGGCGGCGTGGGCAAGACCACCTTCGCTACCAACCTGGGCGCCTACCTTGCGTCGACCGGCTCGAAGGCCCTGCTCATCGACCTCGACCTCGCCTTCGGTGACGTCGGCATCAGCCTGCAGATGCTGCCCCAGAACTCCATCGTCGACCTGGTCTCGATGGCCGGGAACATCGACGAACAGGCCATCAAGTCGGTCGTGACGCGGCACGACAGCGGGCTGGACACGATCAGCGCACCCCCCGACCCGAGCGACGCTGACCGCGTTCCCGGAGCGACGGTCGGTGAGCTGATCAGAGTGGCCAAGCGGTACTACGACTTCGTCGTCCTGGACACTCCGCCGGCCTTCACCTCGCATGTGCTGGCGGGCTTCGACGACAGCGACCTGTTGATCCTGATCGCCACGCTGGACATTCCCGCGGTCAAGAACCTCCGGCTGACCCTCGACACCCTCGACCTGCTCGGGAACCCCAAGGACACGCGTCTGGTCGTCCTCAACCGTTCGGACGCCAAGGTGGGCCTGCGTTCCGAGGATGTCGTGGCGGCCCTGAGGCAGGACATCGCCGTGATGGTCCCCAACAGCAACGCCGTTCCTGCCTCCGTCAACCGTGGCGTGCCCATCATCCTCGATGAGCCACGCCACCCGGTGAGCCTCGCTCTCCGCGACCTGGCCGACCGGTTCATCCGTCCGCAGGACGGATCCGACAGCAAGGCGGCCAGCCCTCAGCGCGACGCGCCTCGGCGGCGCTCGATTCTTTCCCGAGGAGGAAACCGATGAGCCTTGCCGAGCGCCTCGAGAGTGTTCGACGCAACCAGCAGACCGTCGCAGATGCGTCGACCACGGCCGGCACGCCGGCAGGCCAGGAGCGGCACCGGGTCGTGGACCCGTTCGGAGCCGTCAAGGCTAGTGTCCACCAGGCGCTGCTCGACTCCCTGGGCCCGCAGCTCTATGACCCGCACCTGGACCAGTCCGAGCTCGAGGGCAAGGTCCGGCACACCCTTCAGGAAGTCATCGACAACGAGGAGACGCCCCTGTCCCTCGCGGACCGCACGCGCATCTCCCAGGAGGTGTCCGACGAGATCCTGGGTCACGGTCCCCTGGAGCCTTTGCTGCGCGACAGCGAGATCTCGGAGATCATGGTCAACGGCCCGGACTCGATCTACGTCGAGCGCGCGGGCAAGCTCTACCCGGTCGACACCCGCTTCAGCTCCGATGCCCATCTGCGACGTACGATCGACAAGATCGTCGGGCGAGTGGGCCGACGGATCGACGAGGCCAGCCCGTTGGTGGACGCCCGCCTCCCAGATGGATCTCGCGTCAACGCGGTCATCCCGCCGATCGCGCTCGACGGGTCCCTGCTGACGATCCGGAAGTTCTCCACGGACCCGTTCACCGACAAGGACCTCATCGCCTTCGGAACGTTCACCCCTCAGGTGCGTGACTTCCTCTCGGCGTGTGTCCGCGGTCGTCGCAACATCATCATCTCCGGCGGCACCGGCTCCGGGAAGACCACGCTGCTGAACGTGGTCTCGTCCTTCATCCCCGACGACGAGCGGATCGTCACGATCGAGGATGCTGCCGAGCTCCAGCTGCGCCAGGACCACGTGCTCCGCCTCGAGTCCAGGCCCTCGAACATCGAGGGTCGCGGCCAGATCCCGATTCGTGAGCTGGTCAAGAACTCTCTGCGTATGCGGCCAGACCGCATCGTCGTCGGTGAGGTCCGTGACGGCGCCGCCCTGGACATGCTGCAGGCCATGAACACCGGCCACGACGGTTCGCTCACCACGGTGCACGCGAACACCCCGCGGGACAGCCTCTCGCGTCTCGAGACCATGGTCCTGATGGCAGGCGTCGATCTCCCGGTTCGTGCGATCCGCGAGCAGGTCGCCGGCGCCGTGGACATGATCATCCAGCAGGCTCGTCTCAAGGACGGCTCACGGCGCATCACCGCGATCTCCGAGGTGGTGGGCATGGAGAGCGACATCATCACGATGCAGGACCTCTTCACGTTCGACTACAGCGCTGGCCGAGACGAGCAGGGCAGGTTCCGCGGCTCGTTGCGCAGCACCGGTCTGCGACCCAAGTTCGCGGCGGACCTGCACGACCAGGGGATCGAGCTTCCTCAGGACCTGTTCATCCGGGGTATCTGAATGTTCGTTCGCTTGTTCCGCAGGGTGCGGCTGGCAGGGCTGGTGGCCGTGCTTGGGCTCCCCCTCGCCATGCAAGGGGCACACGCGGCCGGAACACCGGTCACGATCGCTGCCATCGAGGTCAAGGACACCAACCTCGTCGGGCTTCTCACGGCCGGCGGCGGGGCGTCGATCGACAGCTCGCTCAAAGTCACGATCTCGGGCAAGACCTACCCCGTCGACGCGATCGGCTCAGGGCAGGGGACGCCCCTGTCGAGGTCGGCGATCATCGTGGTGGACACCTCGGGCTCGATGGGCCCAGCCGGGATGGCCACCGTCCGCTCGGCCACAGCCGCCTTCCTCCGTAGCGTCCCGAACGACGTCAGCGTCGGCGTCATCGCCTTCTCCGCGACCCCGAAGCTGTTGTTGGCGCCCACCACCGACCACGGCAAAGTGCAGTCGTCCGTGGACACCCTGACGGCCAACGGCGAGACGGCGCTCTATGACGCGGTCACGCTGGCGGTGCAGAGTCTGGGAACCAAGGGAGAGCGCAGCATCCTCCTGCTCAGCGACGGTGGAGACACCGTGAGCAGACAGTCGAACCAGGCCAGCGCCACCGCCAGTCTCAAGGCCGCCCACGTCCGGGCCGAGGCGGTCTCCTTCAACTCCGGTGAGGCCAACACCTCGGTGCTGCGGGGCTTCGCACAGGCGGGAGGAGGCTCGGTTATCGCGGCGGCGAACTCGGGTGACGTGCAGAGTGCCTTCACCGCAGCGGCCCAGACGTTAGCCTCACAGCTGACGTTCTCCGTCCCTCTGCCGCCCGGCGTCGCGGGCGTCCAGACCGTCGTCCTGTCCGGGACGTCCAACGGCCAGCCTTTCACCGCGCCTGCGACCGTCGACTTCGGAGCGGGAGTGCCACTACCTCAGACAAAGAAGGCAGCCGCGAACACCCCGGTGGTCGGACCCATGGACGAGACGGTGCGGCCCTCGTCTGCGACGTCGGTCCTGCCCGTCCTGGGGGTCTCGCCCCTGATCGGGCTCGCCATGGTGGGGGTGTTTCTCGGGATCGTCATACTCGGTCTGACCTTGGTCGGGCCCTCCCTGAAGTCCGATCGGCGCAACCGCGTCGAGGACATCGAGCGCTACGTGGCGCCGCAGGCCGGAGGCCGGTCGGCGTCCAAGGGGAAGAAGACTCGCGCCATCTCCGAGAACCTCGTCTTCCTCGGTGACCGGATGATGCAGGACCGGGAGTCGACCAGCAAGACGATGGGTCTGATCGAGAAGGCCGATCTGCCGTTGCGGGCGGGGGAATGGTGGGTGCTGCGGATCGTCTCTATCGTGGCGGGCCCTGCCGTCATGATGATCCTGCTCCGCGGTGGCACCGTGATCACGATCGTGGCAGCCCTCCTTGGCGTGGTCCTCGGATACTTCCTGCCCGCGTTCGTGCTCCGTTTCCTGGCGAAGAGACGCGGCAAGAAGTTCGACAACCAGCTGCCTGACGTCCTTACGCTGGTCGCGAGCAGCCTCAGCACCGGCTTCTCCTTGCCTCAAGCCCTGGACGCTGTGGCGAAAGACTCCCCGGAACCGTCCGCCAAGGAGTTCTCGAGAGCGTTGGCGGAAACCCGGATCGGCGCCGACGTCGCCGACGCGTTGGAGCACCTGTCCGAGCGAATGGACAGCGACAACATGCGATGGACCTCGATGGCGATCCGCATCCAACGCGAGGTCGGAGGCAACCTCGCCGAGACCCTGAGGACAACCGCGAAGACGCTCCGCGAGCGCGAGGAGCTGAAGCGCCACGTCAAGGCGCTGTCTGCAGAAGGGCGGCTGTCGGCATACATCCTCGTCGCGCTCCCTGTGGGCATCTTCTTCTACACGATGCAGACGAACCGTTCCTACATCGAGCTGCTGTGGACGAGCGCGCTGGGGTGGGGAATGATCGTCTTCGGGCTGATCTCACTCGGAATCGGCATCTTCTGGATGCGCAAAGTCGTCGATGTCAAGGTCTGAGGTGCAGCCATGCTGTTGACAGTTGCCGTTGTCCTGATTGCTGTCGCCCTAGCGGCGATGGTGTATGCGGCGTTCGCCGGATCGGGTGAGACCACCGGTGTGGCTCGGTCGCTCGACCTGATCGAGCGCACGATCAACAAGCAAGAGGTCGGCAAGGCCGATCTGCCCGCCATGGAACGGCTGGTCGCCCCTGTGCTCGCAAGGACCCGAGCGCTGGCCACTCGCTTCTCGCCGTCGGGAAGCAACGAGCGACTGGTGCGCCGGCTCGATCTTGCCGGCAACCCGGGGGCTTGGACGGCCGAGCGCGTCATGGGGTCCAAAGGCGCCGGCCTCATTGTCGGTGCCATTCTTGGTTTCGCGTTGGGCGGCGGCCTGTCGGCCAAGGGTCTGTTGATCGCGGCAGCGGCGGCTATGGCGGGGCTGTACCTGCCTGACCTGCTGCTCATGAACGTCGGGCAGAAGCGGCAGGAGGAGCTGCGACGAGGTCTCGCCGACGCTCTGGACATGTTGACCGTCTGTGTCGAGGCAGGGCAAGGCTTCGACGCGGCCCTGCTGCAGGTCGCCCGTGCCACGACCGGGCCGATCTCGGGCGAGTTCGCCCGCGTCCTGTCCGAGATCCAGATCGGCAAGTCGCGAGGGGAGGCGTTCAGCTCGCTCGCTCGGCGCACGACGGTCAACGAGGCCAAGACGTTCGTCAGTGCGCTCGTTCAGGCTGACCGGCTCGGTCTGCCGGTCGGGGCCGTCCTCCGAGAGCAGTCGAACCAGATGCGCCTGATTCGACGTCAGCTGGCCGAGGAGAAGGCGCAGAAGGTGCCGGTGAAAATCCTCTTCCCGATGCTCCTGTGCATCTTCCCGGCGCTGTTCATCGTGATCATCGGTCCGGGCGCGATCCGCATCGTCCAGACGTTCAGTAGTCATGGCATCTGACGACTGGCGGAACTCCATCAGCCGGGTCGTCGCCGCGCTCCAGCCGAGGAGGGCTGCGTTCAGCGCAGGTGGCCGACGGTCTCCGACTTGACCAGGCCGAGCCTCAGCGCAGCCATCACGGCAGACGCGCGGTTGTGGGCGCCGAGCTTCTCGTAGACCTTGGAGACGTGGGTCTTGACGGTGGACTCGCTCATGTAGAG
>DASYGI010000340.1:0-5753 GCA_035999925.1 Pedococcus sp. | reverse complement strand
GCATCCTCGAACCCTTAGATCCACAGGAGTTTTCGTGTCTGACAACAAGCTCGTCGCGCAGAAGCGCACGCAGTTCGGCAAGGGCGCCGCCCGCAAGATCCGCCGCGACCACAAGATCCCCGCGGTGATGTACGGCCACGGCGCCGAGCCCGTGCACATCACCCTGCCAGGTCACGACACGATGATGGCCCTCAAGGTCGCCAACGCGCTGCTGACCATCGTCGTGGACGGCGAGGAGCAGCTGGCTCTGGCCAAGGACGTCCAGCGCGACCCGATCAAGCCGGTCATCGAGCACGTCGACCTCGTCGTGGTCCGCAAGGGCGAGAAGGTCACGGTCGACGTTCCGGTCCACCTGGAGGGCGAGGCCGCTCCGGAGACGGTCGTCACGCTGGACGCTCAGACCATCGAGCTCGAGGTCGAGGCGACCCACATCCCCGAGAACATCGTCGTCTCGGTCGAGGGGCTCGAGGCCGGCACCCAGATCAAGGCGTCCGAGCTCGACCTTCCCCGCGGCTCGACCCTGGTGGTCGACGCGGAGACCCTCGTCGTCAACATCACCGCTCAGATCTCGCAGGAGGCCCTGGAGGCCGAGCTTGCCGAGGCCGAGGAAGAGGCCGGGATCGAGCACGAGGAGCACACCGAGACGGCTGCCGAGGCCGAGGCGGCCGAGACTCCCGCAGCTGCGGAGGCTCCTGCCGAGGAGGCCTGAGCCTCCCTCGTCGTTCTGTATGCCGGAAGGCCAGGTCCGTCACGGACCTGGCCTTCCGGCATACTTGCGGCCCGTGAGCAGTGACAGTTCGGCAGGCGCCTGGCTGGTCGTCGGTCTCGGCAACCCGGGCCCACGGTATGCCGGCAACCGTCACAACGTCGGCGCCATGGTCGTCGCGGAGCTGGCGGCGCGCAGCGGCGTCACCCTGACCTCCCACAAGTCCCGCGCCAGCGCGGCCACGGTCCGCGTCGGCACGCTGCCCGGCGGCGCGCCAGGGCCGGCCGCCGTCGTCGCAGTACCCACGTCGTACATGAACGAGTCCGGCGGTCCGGTGAAGGCGCTGATGCAGTTCTTCTCGGTGGATCCTGACCGGCTCGTCGTCATCCACGACGAGCTCGACATCCCCGCCGGCGACGTGCGCCTGAAGAAGGGCGGGGGTGAAGGTGGCCACAACGGTCTGCGATCGGTCACCTCGGCGCTGGGGACCAAGGACTACCTCCGGGTTCGCGTGGGGATCGGGCGACCACCCGGTCGGATGGATGCGGCCGACTTCGTGTTGCGTGACTTCTCCTCGACCGAACGCAAGGAGCTGCCGTTCCTGCTCGGTGATGCGGCTGACGCGGTGGAGCTCGTGGTGACCCAGGGCCTCGCGGTGGCTCAGCAGAAGTTCCACAGCCCCGCGACCGGCTGACTAGTCACTGATCATTTTCGCCGTGGTCACTCCCGCGTCCTGAGCCTGCTCCTGCGGATGGCCGAGGCGGCCGGTGAGTCGGCGCAACGACGTCGAGACGTCCCGTACAGCCCACTTCCGGGGTGATGTGACGGAGGTCTACGTCATGCGGCCGAGGGGCCTACGCCAAGCGTCGTAGTTGTCCGTCCACGCCGGCTCACCTGTCCTGCGTAGTTATCGAATTCCACGTCGGCACAAGTGGATTCGCCTCGAGCTCCAAGCTCTCCTCGGCCCCTTCTGCCCGGTCTTGGGACGGTCTACGGTCGACACCAGAGACATGTACGGACCCGGGGGGGAATGTGGCGGAGGACCTCATGCAGGGGGGTGGCGTGGACAAGCAGGTGCCACTCGTGGACCTACCGGCCGTGGTGTCGGACCTGGTGTCGGACCTGCCCAGAACCGTCCCGCCCAAAGAGGCGTCTCGGCGCGTGCCCAAGGACGTGCCGCGCAGGATGGCGTGGGTCGGCCGGTACCAGCGGGCGGCCGTTGCCCTGGACGTCCTCTCGGCCAGCGCCGCCGTCCTGACAGGCCTGCTCATCTGGTCCGGCACCCCCGAGCTCACCTGGCGTGGCTCGGTGGTCGCCCTGGCGCTCCCGCCGGTGTGGGTGACGGTGCTCGCGCTGTCGCGCGGCTACAGCAGGCGGTACATCGGAACCACGACCGAGGAGTACCGCACCATCGGCCGCGGCGCCGTGACCATCTTCGTCCTCATCGCGATGGCCACCTACCTCGCGCACTTCCAGCTGGCCCGTCGGTACGTGCTGCTGGTCGTGCCGCTCATGTTCGTGCTGACCATGTTGTCCCGCCATAGGTTGCGGGCGAGGCTGGTGCGTCGGCGCGCGCGCGGCATCGACGTGCTCCGGACGGTTGTCATCGGGGACACCCAGTCGGTCGAGATGACCATCCGGGAGATCCATCGGGCGACCTGGCACGAGATGCAGGTCGTGGCGGCCTGCGTGTCGGACCTGCGTACCACCGACCAAAGCCGTTCGACCGTCGAAGGTGTCCCGGTGTTCGGGTATCCGGAGGAAGCCCTGACCACCGTCGACCTCCTGGACGCCGACGTGGTCGCGGTGGCGAGCGACCGGGATCTGTCGGGACCCTCGTTGCGCCGGCTGGCGTGGTCCCTGGAGGAGCGCGAGGTCGACCTGGTGGTCTCGCCCGGGCTCCTGGGCGTTGCCGGTCCACGACTGTCCATCCGCCCGGCAGCCGGAATGCCCCTGCTGCTCATCGAACGTCCGGTCAGGTCGGGGGCACGGCGCCTGGTCAAGATCCTGGTGGACCGGTTCCTGACCGCAGCCTTGCTGGTCGTGGGCGTGCCGGCGATGGTCGTCATCGCGGTGGCGATCAGACTCGACTCGCCGGGGCCTGTCCTGTTCCGCCAGCGCCGGGTGGGGGCGCGTGGCCAAGAGTTCTCCATGATCAAGTTCCGGACGATGTGCATCGACGCAGAGGCGCAGCTCGCGACCCTCGAGCGCGATGCCGGCAACGCGGTCTTGTTCAAGATGCGCTCCGATCCGAGGATCACCCGGGTCGGGCGGGTCCTGCGGCGCTTCTCCCTGGACGAGCTGCCCCAGCTCTTCAACGTCCTGCGGGGGGAGATGTCCCTGGTCGGACCCCGGCCCCCGCTGCTGCGTGAGGTCGAGGACTACGAGCCCGATGCCGCCCGACGACTGCGCGTTCGGCCCGGACTGACCGGTCTATGGCAGGTCAGTGGCCGCAGCGACCTGACGTGGGACGAGTCCCTGCGTCTCGACCTGTGGTACGTCGACAACTGGTGCCTCACGCTCGACCTGCAGATCCTGTTCCGCACGGCGAAAGCCGTGGTCAAGGGCTACGGGGCGTACTAAACGCAGCATGTCGGAGACGTCATTACCGGGTGCGATGCGGCTGGGTTGCCGGTGCGCCAACTTGACCTCGCGCGGGTCAGCCGTAGTCTTGGGCGGTCTGCTGGGGCGGCGGTGAGATCCGCCACTACCGGTTGGCGCGCGCAGCAGGGTGCGTGGTTCATGGGTCGGCTTCGCCGGCCAAGGTCCTTCTGGACCCAGCCACCCCGCTCATCGGCATTGGAGTTGTATGCGGTCTCCGCAGTCCCTCGGTCTCGCTCGCCTGCTCGGCGCGAACAAGCGGCTGGCGATCCCCCTCCTGGTCGTCATGGCCACAACCTCGGTTGGTGCCGCTTTCGCCACCGGTGCGTTCGGGCCGGCTGGGTCGTCAGGGCACGCCGCCAAGACCTCGGCCGCCGCCGCGAGCCCAGGCGCCGCGCCCAGCACCCCATCCACCGCGACCACCTCATCCACCGCCACCACCACGACACCGACCCGGACCGCGGGGGTGAGGCCGACCCCGCGGACCGCCACCAGCGCGGCAGCGCGGAGCGCCGCACGCCCCACCCAACCGAGCAGTGCGTCGCCGGTGTCGGCATCGGCGGCAGCTGCTGTCGCCGGGGCGCCCGCTGCGGTGAGCTCACCGTCGTCGCCACCTCCGGCAGCAGGGTCTGGTCCCTGTGGGGTGAAGCCGTCGGCAGCGACCACGGGGGCCAGTGGCTCGCGATCGAACAGCTCGGTCACCACCCTCGGCACCGGCCAGGTCCTGCAGAACGCCAACGTGTCCGATCTTGTCGTCTCCGGCAACGGGGTCACGGTGCGCAACGTCCAGGTCAACGGATCGATCCTGGTGACCGGTGACGGAGCGATGATCGACCACGTGACCGCCCAAGGTGTGTCGATCTCCAGTGCCAGCGGTACGACCGTGCAGTACGCCAACATCGGCTTCGGTCAGGGCGACGGGATCCACGTGACCTCGGACCGAGGACGCCTCGTGCGTAACGTGACGCTGCGGTACAACTACGTGCACGATCCGCGGGTGTCCTCGACCGCGCACTACGACGGCACCCAGGTTCGCGGTATCGACGGCCTCAACCTGAGCTGCTCGGTCTACGACCCCGGCGCATACCAGCACATGTTCAACGCCGCGGTGTACCTCGAGGACGCCAACGGTGGCGACAGCAACATCACTGTGAGCCACAACTGGCTCTACGGCTTCGGGTTCAGCGTGATGATGGACGCCGCCAACGTGAGTCTGGTCGACAACCGGGTCGGCGGGGACATCCACTGGGGGCTGTGCCGCCTGGGCACGCGCAGTGGTGACCCCAACCTGCAAAGCACGGGCAATGTCGATGACGCGAACGGTGCCGCCGTGACGCTCTGCAGGTAGGGCTTCCCCTCTCGCACTGCATCCTCTCCATCAAATGCCGCATGAGCCGCGATCCCGACGTTGGTCTAATTGGGGTCGGAGAGGGGGGCGCTCGTGCACATCGTCTACAGCTTTCCGCACGTCATCGGACGTCCCGGCATTGCGACCACGGCCCGTCATCAGGTGGAGGGGCTGGCGCGCAAGGGGATCGCCGTCACGCTGTTCTGTGCCGGAGTCGAAGGCGCGCTCGACCCCAGGGTCAGGGTCGTCCGAACGTTGTCGGCGGGGCGGCTGCGGGTCCCACATCGCGCGGTCGGGGTTCAGCGGGCGTACCGCTGGCACGACGCCGTCGTAGCGGCACGGCTGCCGCACGTCCCCGGGGTGGACCTCGTGCATGTGTGGCCGGCGGGCTGTCTGCGGACGCTGCGGGCGGCCAGCGCCCTGGGCATCCCGACCGCCCGCGAGGTGCCCAACACCCACACCGGGTACGCCTTCGAGGCAGTGGCGCGCGAGTACGCGACGTTGGGGATGCCACCGTTGGCCGGGCACTCCCACACCGCCTCGCGGGCCGCTCTCGAACGCGAAGAGCTCGAGTACCAGCTGGCGACCGTTCTCCTGGTGCCATCGGACTTCTCGCAGCGCACCTTCCTCGACCGGGGCTTCGCCCAGGACCGGCTCGTCGCCCATCAGTACGGCTTCGACCCCTCCGCCTTCCCCTCCCCGACCGAGCCCAGCGCCCGCGCACCCGGTGACCCGTCGGGACTTCGCGCTCTGTTCGTCGGCCGCGGTGAACCACGCAAGGGGCTGCACTACGCCCTGCGCGCGTGGGTCGACTCGGGTGCGGCCCGGACCGGGCGGTTCGTCATCTGCGGGAGCTTCGTCCAGGGGTATGCCGAGGTGCTTGCTCCGTGGCTGGCGGACCCCAGCGTCGAGGTGCGGGGGTTCGTGACGGACCCGGCTGCGGTGATGCGGGGCCACGACCTTCTCCTCCTCCCGTCGGTCGAGGAGGGCAGCGCACTGGTGACGTACGAGGCCCAGGCGTCGGGCTGCGTCCCCGTCGTCTCGGATGCCGCCGGGGCCCGTTGCACCCACGACGTGGACGGTCTCGTGCATCCGGCT
>DASYGI010000339.1:0-10219 GCA_035999925.1 Pedococcus sp. | reverse complement strand
CGAGGTGCTCGACGCGTTGATCGACAGCTCGACCGCCCGCGCCCACTGAGTCGCCAACCACCGAGTCGCCAACCACCGAGTCGCCAACCACCGACTCGCCAACCACCGGGCGGGACTACCAGGCGGTCTCCATGGCCCGGCGGCGCACTTCGGTCTTGAACCCTGCCGCGAGCGCGTCCACGGGTGACCCGCCACCGGGCAGGGTCGCCTCCTTGGTGAACATCCAGCGCAGGATCTCCTCGTCACCCATCCCGCCGTCCGCCAGGACGGTGAAGGTCCCGGCCAGGTGATGCATGACGGCCTCGTCGATGAACTGAGCGGGGACCGAGACGACGCGCCGTTCGCCCACCCGAGCGGCGAGGAGCTCGCGATCGTCGATCATCCGCCGGACGCCCGACAACGGGAGCCCGAGTCGCTCGGCGATGTCGGGCACGGTGAGCCAGGCTCCCACCAGCTCCTCGAGAGGGGGCTCAGGCGCTGGCTCGTTGCTGGTCGGGTTCTCGGTCACGGCCCCAGCCTGCCAGTCACCGCAGGCAAAGCAAATTACATAGATGTAAGTCAATATGAACGCGGCCTTGTGGTGTACCTTTCACAGAAGCCACAACCGTCTCACCGTTCACTTCAGCACCGTGCATGCTCTGGTCACGACACGGAACACCCGAAAGGCACACGATGTCTCCGGTGATCGCCCTCGAAGCGCTCCCCTCAACGCTCCCCCAGTCGCTCCACGCTGCCCGAACGGCTGTCGTCCACCACCCCAACCCAGCACCGCACGGCTGGGTGGTCTACACGGTTCGCAGCGGAGACACCCTTTCGGCGATCGCCACCCGTGCCGCTACCACTCTCGGCGTGCTGGTCAGCAAGAACCACCTGCCCGACGGTGGCAACCAGCTCAGCGTGGGAGAGCGCCTCTGGGTCCCCAAGTCGGCCGCGCAGGCCCGCCTCGAGGCCAACAGGGCCAAGGTGGCCGCCGCGGCCCGCGCCGCTGCACGGGCCGAGGCCGTGCGGCGTGCGACCTATGTCGTCCGCAGCGGCGACACCCTGACCGCCATCGCCCAGCACCACGGGGTCACCCTCGCCGCCCTGCTCAAGGCCAATCGGCTGTCCGCGTGGGCGATCCTTCAGATCGGCCAGAAGCTCCACATCCCCGGCACTGCCGCACCAGCTCGGCCCGCCGCCAGCCACCGCGCGCCGGCACGCCCGGCGCCTGCGCCGGTGATCAGCACCTATCGGGTGCGCCCCGGGGACACCCTCGATGCGATTGCCGCCCGGACCAAGACGCCGCTGAGCAGCCTCTTCGCCTGGAACCACCTGTCGTCGAACAGCATCATCTACCCCGGTCAAGCCATCACCGTCCGGGGCGTGGCCACGCCGCGCGCCGCCAGCACCGCCCGGATCCCCGTCACGACCGTCTACGCCGTGCGCGCCGGCGACACCCTCAGCGCGATTGCCGCTCACCACGGCGTCACACTCGCGGCCCTGCTCAAGGCCAACCGGATCGCTGTCTCGGCGGTGCTGCAGATCGGCGAGAAGCTCCGCATCCCCGGCACGGTCACCACCCGCACCAACACCGCCAACACCTTCGCCGGGCGCACCTATGCGCCGGGGATCGTCGACGCGGCCACCGCCAACCGCAACCGGCTGGCCGGACTCACCGTGCCCAACCGGGCCCAGACTCGCGCCATGATCATCGCGACCGCCCGAAGGCACGGCCTGGACCCCCGGCTCGCCCTGGCGATCGCCTGGCAGGAGTCGGGCTGGAACCAGCGCGAGGTATCGGTCGCCAACGCCATCGGCGTCATGCAGGTCGTCCCCTCCTCGGGCCAGTGGGCCTCGGAAATGGTGGGGCGCCGGCTGAACCTGTTGGACACCCAGGACAACATCACCGCGGGGGTCGCGATACTGCGCAGCCTGACCCGCTCCACCCCGGACCTGCGAAAGGCCATCGGCGGCTACTACCAGGGCCTTTACTCGGTGGAACACAACGGCATGTACCCCGACACCAAGTCGTACGTGGCCTCGGTCATGGCCTATCGCGCCCGGTTCTAGGGCGCCTCGCCCGGTGGCCGCCGGAGGTGTCCCCAAGCCCTCCCCCGGGCCCGCCTGCGCAGTTTGGGTGCTGACACCTCCTACACTTTGCAGGTGTCTTCCGGTGTGACCGAGTCCCTCCTCGGGCGTGTGCTCGACGGGCGCTACCGCGTCCAGTCGCACATTGCGGACGGCGGGATGGCCTCGGTCTACCTCGCTCTGGACACCAGGCTCGACCGCGACGTCGCCCTCAAGGTGCTCCGTCGCGACCTGGCCCAGGACGACGCCTTCGTGAGCCGCTTCAGGCGGGAGGCTCGCTCGGCAGCCCGGCTCTCCCACCCCAACGTCGTCAGTGTGTTCGACCAGGGCGACGACGACGGTCACATGTTCCTGGCCATGGAGTACGTCCCCGGACAGACCCTTCGTGAGGTGATGCGCGCGGAGGGGCCACTCACGCCACGCGCGGCCTTCGACATCCTCGGGCCCGTGCTCCAAGCTCTGGCCGCGGCCCACAAGGCCGGAATCATCCACCGGGACGTCAAGCCCGAGAACATCATCCTGCGCGAGGACGACGGCACGGTGAAGGTCGCCGACTTCGGCCTGGCCCGAGCCGTGACCACCCAGACCGTGACCTCCCAGACCGGCGTCCTGCTCGGGACGGTGGCCTACCTCTCGCCCGAACAGGTCGAGCGCGGCATCGCCGACGCTCGCAGCGATGTGTATGCCGCGGGCCTGATCCTCTTCGAGATGCTCACCGGCACCAAGGCGTTCACCGGTGACACACCCATCCACATCGCCTACCAGCACGTCCACGGGTCGATCCCGGCCCCCTCCTCGCGGGTCACGACCGTGCCGGCCGAGCTCGACGCCCTGGTGGCCCTGGCGACCTCGCGTGACCCCGACCATCGCCCCAGCGACGCAGCCGACTTCCTCGCCGAGGTGAGACGGTCGCGGGCGATGCTCACCCCCACCGAGCTCGACCGCCGCCCCGAGGGCGTGGCAGCCGCCGGCGGCGGCGTCAGCACCATTGCGGTCGAGCGCACCAGCGCCCTGCCGGTGGACCCGACAGCTCGCGACTCCCGGTCCAGGCGGCCGATCCCTCCTGTGGCGCTCCCCATCGACCGCACACCGACATCCCCGCCGCTGGGACCGTACGAGCAGGACGAGGACGAGCAGGACGAGCACCGCCGTAACGCGCTGGCCGGCTGGCCGTGGCGGTGGCTGCTGGTTGGGCTCGCCGTGGCTTTGGTCGCCGGTGTGGCGGCGTGGTACTTCCTGGCCGGCCCCGGCTCCCCGACGGTGGTGCCGAGCACGATCGGGATGACCTACGCGAAGGCTCGCGCGGCGCTGACCGCCAGGCATCTCGACCCCGTGAAGGTCGACTCGTTCCAGGAGTCCGTTCCGCTCGGTCAGGTCGTGTCGACCGATCCTGTGGCCGGTCGCCAGGTCGGCCGGGGTACCGAGGTGAAGGTCACCGTCTCCAAGGGCCCGGAGCGGTATGCCGTCCCCGATGTCGTGGGTAAGTCCCAGGCCGAGGCGACGGACCAGCTCACCGCGTCCAAGCTCACCCTGGGCACCGTGAGCCAGGCCTACAGCGACACAGTCCCGCAGGGCCTGGTGGTCAGCGTCGACCCGGTGCCCGGCACGTCGCTCAAGCGCGGCGCCCCGGTCAACCTCGTCGTGAGCAAGGGGCGCCAGCCCATTCCGGTCACCGACTTCACCGGGCAGCCGGCGGCCGCCGCCGTCGACGCGTTGACCCGGGCCGGACTCAAGGTCGACGCGACCCAGCAGGAGAACAGCGACACCGTCCCCAAGGGCAACGTCATCCGGCAGTCCCCGTCCGGAGGCACGCTCTACCGCGGGGAGCAGGTCACCCTGGTGGTGTCCAAGGGCCCCGTCATGGTCAAGGTCCCCGACGTCACCGGCAAGCAGGCGGACGAGGCCCAGCAGATCCTCCAGACGGCTGGCTTCGTGGTGCAGCGCCAGACAGTGCTGGGTGGGCTGTTCGGCACCGTGCACCACACCGACCCGGCGGCCGGCACCCAGGCCCCCAAGGGTTCGGTCGTGACCATGGTCATCGTCTGACGCCAGTGCCTGCCCGACTCCCGGCCAGCCGGCTGGCCACCCTTCTCCTGCTCGCGGTCACGGCCGTGTGGGGCTCGACGTTCTTCCTGATCCACGACCTCGTGGCACACGTCCCGCCCGCCGACTTCCTGGCCGTGCGCTTCGCCATCGCGGCCGTCGTCATGGCCGGGGTGTTCCGGCGGCAGACGCTGGCGCTGTCGCGTCGACAGGTGCTCGTCGGCGCGGGGCTCGGTGTCCTGTACGGGTTGGCCCAGCTCCTTCAGACCATGGGGCTGCAGCACACGGACGCGTCCGTGTCCGGCTTCGTCACCGGGACCTACGTCGTCCTCACCCCCGTGCTGGGGGCGGTGTTGCTGCGCGACCGGGTTCCGCGCACCACGTGGTATGCGGTGGCTCTGGCCACGATCGGGCTGGCGGCCCTGTCGTTGCGGGGGCTGTCGGTGGGGCTCGGCGAGGCGCTGACCCTGGCTGCGGCCGCGTTGTACGCGCTGCACATCATCGGCTTGGGTCGCTACTCCACGAGCTCGTCGGCGAATGGACTGGCCACAGTGCAGGCCTTCACGATCACTGCGGTCGCGGCGACGGCGGCACTCCCGGGCGGCATCACGCTGCCGTCGAGTGGAGGTCAGTGGGCGTCCCTGCTGTACATGGCCCTCGTGGCCGGAGCTGTAGCCCTCTGGGCTCAGACCTGGGCCCAGTCGCATCTGCCTGCGACCCGGGCAGCCATCGTCATGACGATGGAGCCCGTCTTCGCCGCACTGTTCGCGGTCGTCTTCGGAGGTGAGTCCCTCACCGCTCGGATGCTGGTGGGAGGCGCGCTCGTGCTGACCGCGATGTACGTCGTCGAGCTCGCGGGACGCCGCTCAGAGGCCTCGGCTGAGCAGGACCGGCCCGCCGAGCTGCTGCATCACGAAGTCTGAGGACCGTTCTCCAGCAACGGAACCAGCGCCTCGACGGCAAGGTCCGTCCCCTCGTCGTCGACGTCCAGGTGCCAGACCAGGCGCACCGAGGTGGGGCTCACGGCATACAGGCGTATGCCGTGGCGAGCGGCCTCGTCCACGAAGGCGCCGGAGCTCCACCCGGACGCCGACACGTCCATGACCACGATGTTGGTCTGGACCCGCTCGGCATCCAGCGAGTCCGGGCACGCCTTGGCGGCCGCGTCCGCGAAGCGGCGGGCGCGTGCATGGTCCTCTGCCAGCCGGACGACGTGGTGGTCGAGGGCATACAGCCCCGCGGCGGCCAGGATGCCAACCTGCCGCATACCTCCGCCGAACCTCTTGCGCCATAGGCGCGCCTGCTGCATGCGGTCGCGTGAGCCCGCGATGACGGAGCCGACCGGTGCGCCCAGCCCCTTGGACAGGCAGACGCTGACGGTGTCGAACAGCCGACCGTAGGACTGCAGGGAGACCCCGGTGGCCACATGGGCGTTCCAGAGTCGGGCTCCGTCGAGGTGCATGGCGACGCCCCGGGTCTGGGTGCCGGCGCGCAGCTCCTCGATCTGGTCCAGCGGCTGCACTGTGCCGCCGCCGAAGTTGTGGGTGTTCTCCACGACCACCAGGCGAGTGTTCACCTGGTAGGCCCCACCGTCCGGGATCATCAAGGAGAGCGGCTGACGTGCGTCGAGGAGCCCGTGGTCGGCCACCCAGGACCGCGACGAGATCCCGGAGAGCACTGCTGCGGCGCCCATCTCGGCACGCAGCACATGAGCCAGGGAGTCTGCGACGAGCTCCTCGCCATGGCCGACGTGCAGCCGCAGGCACAACTGGTTGGCCATCGAGCCGGTGGGCGCGAAGAGCGCATCCTCGTGGCCGAGCAGCTCGGCCACCCGCGCCTCCAGCCGGCGCACGGTGGGGTCCTCCCCGAAGACGTCGTCGCCGACCGGCGCGCTGGCCATCGCCTGACGCATCGCCTCGGTCGGCTTGGTGACTGTGTCGGAAAGCAGGTCGACCCGTGGTGCGGTGTCGGTCATCAGTGTCCTTGCCTCAGTCCCTGGCCAGCATCTCGGCAACGAGGAACGCCAGCTCCAGGCTCTGCTGGTGGTTCAGCCGAGGGTCGCACACCGTCTCGTAGCGCTTGTTCAGGTCGGCATCGAGAATCTTCTCGGCGCCACCGATGCACTCGGTGACATCGTTGCCGGTGAGCTCGACGTGGATGCCGCCGGGGACCGTCCCGAGCCCCTGGTGCACCTCGAAGAACCCGCGGACCTCCTCCACGACATCCTCGAAGTCCCTGGTCTTGTAACCGCTGGCCGACTCGAAGGTGTTGCCGTGCATCGGGTCGCAGATCCAGGTGACCTGGGCACCGGATGCGGTGATCTTGTCCACCAGCATCGGCAGCGCCTCGCGAACCGTCTTGGCGCCCATCCGGGTGATGAAGGTCAGGCGGCCGGGCTCCCGGTCGGGGTCCACCTTGTCGATGAGCCGCAGCACGTCGTCGACCTCGGCCTTGGCCGACAGCTTGATGCCGATCGGGTTCAGGACCTTGGAGACGAAGTCGATGTGCGCACCGTCGAGGTCCCGGGTCCGCTCGCCGACCCAGATGAAGTGGCCGCTGGTGTCGTACAGCTGGCCGGTGCGGCTGTCGACGCGGGTCAGGGGCCGCTCGTAGTCGAGCAGGAGCGCCTCGTGCGCCGAGAAGAACTCGGTTGACTTCATCGCCTCGAAGTCGGCGCCGCAGGCCAGCATGAACTTCATCGCCTTGTCGATGTCCTTGGCGAGCCGTTCGTAGCGGCTGTTGGCGGCATTGGCCACAAAGCCCTTGTTCCAGTCGTGGACATGGCGCAGGTCAGCGAAACCGCCGTGCGTGAAAGCCCGGACGAGGTTGAGGGTGGCGGCGCTCGCGTGGTAAGCCCGTACCAGCCGCTGTGGGTCCGGGGTGCGCGACTGCGGCGTGAACTCGAAGTCGTTGACCATGTCGCCGCGGTATGCCGGCAGGCTCACCCCCTCGCGCGTCTCCAGTCCGCTGCTGCGCGGCTTGGCGTACTGGCCGGCCATACGACCGACCTTGACCACAGGCACCGAGGCGCCGTAGGTCAGCACCGCCGCCATCTGCAGGATCGTCTTGACGCGGTCACGGATGTTGTCGGCCGTGGCGGCCGCAAACGTCTCGGCACAGTCGCCGCCCTGCAGGACGAAGGCCTCCCCGCGAGCGGCGGCGGCCATGCGGCTCTTGAGGACGTCGCACTCCCCCGCGAAAACCAGCGGTGGATACGACGCAAGCTCGGTGACGGCACTCCGCAGGCGCGCGGCGTCCGGCCACTCGGGCTGTTGGACAGCCGGCAGGTCGGAGCCAGCGGCGAGGCTGGCGAGGGCGTCATCGTGCGCGGTGCTCACCGCACAAGGATAGGTGTCCCGCGTCAAGGCGGGCGGGCTGGCCCGGATGCCGGGCAGTGCAGGCCCTAGCTCTGTCGAGAGCCGTCGTTCTCGCGGACGAACTCGTCGGGATCCCGATCGACGGCGCGGACTCCGCCGGCCCAGTGCTCGGCCTCGAACCGCAGGAAGTCCACGGCCAGTCGGTGGCGCAGGTCGAGCGTGGCGTGCTGGCGAAAGTCGGTGAGGTCCTGGCGCTCCTCCTCCGCCATGTGGTCGCCGTTGGCCACGTTCACCTCGAGGATCGCGGCGTACCAGTCGTCGGACCCCACCTGAGCCGCCGCGACCTTGGCGATGCCGTCGCGGATCTCGTTGTGGTCCTTGATGGCATCCTTGACCTCGCCCTCGACGCTGTCGGCGTCGCCGCCCCCGGTGCCCAGGCGGGTCAGCTCCGGATAGAAGAACCGCTCCTCGGCCAGTGCGTGCACCTCGAGCATGATCTCGAGGCGCCGCCAGAGACTGCCGAGCCCGGCGGTGTCCTCGCGGGGCCACTCCTCAAGGGCCGCGAACATGCTTCGCTGGTCGGCGTGCTGGCGCAGGATGAGCTCAGTGATGTCCAAGGGGTTCTCCGGGTTCGTGAGCCGGCCGGCTCAGCTGGCGGCGCGTCGTCCAGGGGGCAGCTCGGTCGCCACCGGAGCGCTGTCCTGCTCGTCGTCGAGCTCGTCGAGGTCGGTGGTCGCATCATCGACCTGAGCCCGCGGCCCAGTCCTCGACTCGTCGTCCCCGGCATCGAGCGCCTCCTCGAGCTCTTTGGCAGCGGAGCCCGGCAGGGCGGCTTCCTGAAGCTCGCGCGCCTTGGTCTTGGCGGCCGCGAGGATGCGGTCCTTCATCGAGGTGGCGTACATGTCGACGTACTCCTGGCCCGACAGCAACATGAGCTCGTACATGATCTCGTCGGTGATGGAGCGCAGGACGAAGCGGTCGTCCTCCATGCCGTCGTACCGGGAGAAGTCGAGGGGCTTGCCGATCTTGATCCCGATCCGCATGAGCTTCGGGATCTTCTTGCCGGTCGGCTGAGCCTTGTCCGTGCCGATCATCGCGACCGGGAGCACCTTGACCCCACCCTCGAGGGCCATCCGGGCGACCCCGGTGCGGCCGCGGTACAGCCGACCATCGGGTGACCGGGTGCCCTCGGGATAGATGCCCAGCAGCTCGCCGCGGCGCAGGACCCGCAGGCCGGAGCGAAGCGCGGCCTCTCCGGCCCGGCCACCCGAGCGGTCGATCGGCAGCTGCCCGACGCCACGGAAGAACGCGGCGGTCAGCCG
Organism: Pedococcus sp.; assembly: GCA_035999925.1. Classification (GTDB taxonomy): domain Bacteria; phylum Actinomycetota; class Actinomycetes; order Actinomycetales; family Dermatophilaceae; genus Pedococcus. The sequence continues at coordinate 1,470 of DASYGI010000339.1, read as the reverse complement.
GCCCTTGATGCCTCGGCCGGTGAAGTAGTCGGACTTCGCCAGGAACGTCATCCGCCGCGGCACAGACAGCGGCAGGAAGATCGAGTCGGAGAACGAGAGGTGGTTGCTGGCAAAGATCGCGGCACCCTCGTCGGGAATGTTCTCCGCCCCCTCGACCCACGGGCGAAACAACAACCTGAGGATCGGACCAAGCACGACCGTCTTGAGCACCCAGTAGAACACCAGCACACCTCCCTATGACGCGGTGAACTCTACGGCACTCTCGACGCACCAGCCGCCCCATGCAAGGATGCGCCCGACCGCCTGACCCCGCATCTTCACGCCTCGCAGGAGTTCCGTTGTCCGTGATCCCTGGCGCCGAACCCTTCTCCCACGATGGCGGGCGGGTGGGTGTCCTGCTCTCCCATGGCTACACCGGCAGTCCCAAGAGCATGCGCCCGTGGGCCGAGCATCTTGTCGCCGCCGGCGACTACACCGTGCGACTACCGCGGCTGCCCGGACATGGCACCACCTGGCAGGAGATGAACCGGACCCGGTGGGAGGACTGGTATGCCGTGCTCGACCGGGAGTTCCGCGAGCTCCACGAGCAGTGCGACCGGGTCTTCGTCGGTGGTCTGTCCATGGGCGGCACCCTGGTGACGCGACTGGCCCAGGTGCACGGCCCGCGCGTCGCGGGACTGATGCTGGTCAACCCGGTGTACGCGGTCAAGGACCCGCGACTGAAGTTGCTGCCGGTTCTTCAGGCCCTGGTGCCCTCGCTTCCCGGGATCGGCAACGACATCAAGAAGCCGGGCCAGGACGAGGGGTGCTACGACCGGAACCCCCTCAAGGCGATGTACTCCCAGACCAGGCTTTGGGCCGAGGTCGTGCGGGACCTGCCCGAGGTGACCCAGCCCGTGGCCCTATGGCACTCCCCCGACGACCACGTCGTACCACCGGCGAGCTCTGAACTGTTCCTCGCCCGGATCAGCAGCACGGACGTGACCGAGAATCTGCTTCAGGACAGCTACCACGTGGCTACCCTGGACAATGACGCCCCGCGTATCTTTGAAGAGTCGGTGACGTTCATCGAGCGGTTGAGCTAGCGACCGCTGGTCGTCGGCTACGAGAATCCGAGGGGTCCCATGAGCGACAAGGACGTGGACGCTCAGTTCGCCGACATCGTGGCCCACTGGGACGAGGTTCCGAGCCTGCCCGACCCGCCGCGTGCTCCGGCCCCCGAGGCGCGTCCGAACCCGGTCAACCCACCCCCGACCCACCCCTTCGTCGTGTGGCGGGGAGCAGACCAGGATCCCAGCGCCCGCGACTTCACCGCGCCGGCAGAGCCTGTCGAGCCCGAGGAAGGGACCGAACCCCGCGAGCTGCGGCGTGCTCCGGAGGAGATCGAGGAGCACTACGAGCCCGGACCGACGGCCCCGCTGCCGCCCCAGGAGGACCACCAGTTCTGGGGGATCATCGTCGGCCTCGTCG
>DASYGI010000338.1:0-6896 GCA_035999925.1 Pedococcus sp. | reverse complement strand
CCTGCGGCCGTTGTTGATCATGGCGACCTTGACCGAACTGGGGTTCGGCGGAGCCGTCAACGCTGGACTGCCCATTCTCAGCCACGCCCGCGGATGGGGCGCCAGCGGAGTCGGGGTGCTCTTGGGCGCCTTCGGCGTAGGTGCGGCTGTGTCGGCGCTCGCCGTGGTCCTGACCCGGCGGATCCCCCACGTGGGCACGGTGTTCATGCCGCTCATCATCGTGATGGCCGGTGCGCTCGCCGGTATCGGCACCACCCGGTCATTGCCGTTCGCAGTCGCCTGCGCGGCTCTCGTCGGACTCTCCGCGGGTGTCAACGGCACGCTGTACGGGTCGCTCATTCTCCACGAGAGCGCGCCCGAGATGGTCGCTCGAGTCGCCAGCCTGTCCATGCTGGCCAGCCTGGGCCTGGCGCCTGTGGCCCTCGCCGTGACGGGGGGAGTCGCCGCGGCCTACGGGCCCTCGGGCCCCTTCGTGCTCGGCGCGGTCATTGTCCTGGTGGGCGCCGTGCCGCCTTTGGCCGCGGCCCCACTGCGGCGTGCCGAGCTGGGTTAGCGTCCGAACCCAGGATGGCGGCGTCGACCTGCGTCAGCGACGGACGGTGAGCGTCACCCGCCCGTTACGCAGCGAGCCGTCGTTGTCCGACGGTAGCCCCAGGCCAGCGGCCAGGGTGAGGAGGTCGTCGTCTCTCGTCGTGTCGAAACCATTGTGGTTCAACAGGGTTCGCATGGCGTCGGGGCGCCATAGCGACCGCCACGGCTCACCTGCCATGGGGTCGGACTGGCGGAAGACTCGAAGGACCAGACGCATCGCAGCGCGCATGACGGTGACCGGGAGGGACTTGGCCTGGTAGTTGACGACCAGCCAGCTTCCCGGTGCGGAGAGCTCCGCCAGTTGGGCCACGGTCACTCGCACCTGCCCGGCCGTCAAGTACGGCACCACTCCCTCCCACACCCAGGTCGTCGAGAGCCGGCGATCGAAGCCGGCCCGCTCGAGGTTCGGGGCCAGAGCCTCCTTGGCGAGGTCGACTGGGACGAACACGAGCTTGCCTGCGGTCGGCGGCATCCCTCCGATCCGCCGCTGCTTGTCCCGCTGCGAGGCCGGATGGTCGACCTCGAACACCGTGGCCGCCGCGAGCTCGGGCATGCGCCAGGCTCGCGCGTCCAGGCCGGCGCCGAGGATCACCACCTGGGTGGCGCCGTGGTCGCGAATGGCAGCATCGATGGCGATCGTGCGGGGCACCATGGTCACCGCGACCCGTCGGACCATCTCGTATGCCACGCGGTCGCCCCCTTGCCTGGGAATCTGTTGGGCGCGAACGGCATCCACGATGGTCTGCTCGTTCGGGTCGAGCAGGTCTCGGGCAACGGAATCGGAGAACCGGCTCGCGGCATACCGACCGTCGGCCGCTGCGCGGCCCTGACAGACGAGGACTGCAGTAGAGCTCGCAACACGGTCGGTCATGAGGCCCAGTCTGTCAGCGAGCCATCGCTTCCACTGGCGCGACTACGCCCGTGGGGCGGCCGTGAACGGTCAGGAGACCGCGGCCTTGACCAGCTCGACGACCTTCTTCTCCACCACAGGGCTCCACTGCTTCAGGGCGTAGGAAACCGGCCACAGGTCACCGTCGTCGAGGTTCGCCTGGTCCTGGAAGCCCAAGGTCGAGTAGCGGTAGTTGAACTTCCCCGAGTCCTGGTAGAAGAGGACGACCTTGCCCTCCGCGTTCGCATAGGCGGGCATCCCGTACCAGGTCTTCGGCGTCAGCTCGGGTGCGGTCGCGGTCACTGTCACATGCACGCGCTCGGCCAGGGCGCGATCCTGCGGCGCCATGGCGGCGATCGCATCGAGGAGCGCCTCGAGGCCGTCGGCCGCCTTGGCGCCCTTCTTGCCTTCGGCGCGCAGCTCGGCGGCGCGCTTCTTCATCGCGGCGCGCTCTTCTGCGCTGAAACCCTCGGACGTGGTGTCGGCAGTCTTCGTAGGCATTGGTGGGCATTCCTCTCGTGGCGGTCCAAGGGCTTTGCGGTTGGCGTTGCCCCTGGTGGGCGTCGTGCTCTCTCAGGAAGAGGCTAGGCCTGGGCCTGCCCGTGGCGCTTCTTCATTCCTGATCGGATCAGGACGCCCAGCCATCACGCCCTCCGCCGCGTGTCTGAAGGACAGAACGGCTCAGCTCGGGTCGAGGACCACGACCGGAATCGGACGCGACGTCAGCCGTTGGTACGCGGCATACCTCTGCTTGTTGTTCTCGTTCACGAGCTGCCACAACCGCTCGTAGTCGGCGTCGCCGGGCAGGACCACGCGGGCAGTGGCGGGGATGCGCTTGGCCCCCACCTGGGCCACGACCTGGGGGTTGGCACGCAGGTTGTGGTACCAGCCGGGGTGCTTCGGGCCGCCTCCGGTCGAGGCCACGACCACGTAGGCCGAACCGTCCTTCGCGTAGGTCAACGAGTTGGTCCGCGCGACGCCGGACTTCGCGCCCACCGTGTGCAGCAACAGGCAGGGGACGCCGAGCAGGGTGTGCCCGATGCGACCGTTGGTGCGCGCGTAGACCTTCCCGTGGGTGGCGATGATGGTGTGGGTCAGCCGTTCGGCGAGAGTTGCAGGCACCCCTCGATCGTATGCCGTGGGCGACAAGCGGCTGCCGCGCCGGCTCACTGGTCCTCCGGGACGACCTTGGGTCGGCCGCGCTTGGGTAGCGGGGATGCCTGCTTGGGCATCCGTCCAGCGTCGTCGAGGGCCCGGCGGAGCAGCATCTCGATGTGGGCGTTGACGCTGCGGAACTCGTCGTTGGCCCAGCGCATCAGGGCATCGTGCACCGCCGGGTCCACCCGGAGCAGCACCTGCCGTCGCTCGCTCACGTATACAGGGAGCCGGCGTTGACCACGGGCGATGGCGGCTGGTCGCCGCAGAGCACGACCAGCAGATTGCTCACCATGCTGGCCTTGCGTTCCTCGTCGAGCTCGACGACCTCGTTCTCTGCCAGACGGTTCAGGGCGAGCTCGACCATCCCGACCGCCCCCTCCACGATCCGGGTGCGTGCGGCGACCACGGCGTTCGCTTGCTGCCGGCGCAACATCGCCTGCGCAATCTCCGGGGCATAGGCCAGGTGGGAGATCCGCACCTCGACAACCTCGATCCCGGCGATGACCACGCGCTCCGCGACCTCGACGGCGAGCTGCCCTGAGACGATGTCGACCGATCCGCGCAGCGATGTCCCCGTCTCGGTGTGGTCGTCATAGGGATGGCTGGTGGCGACGTGACGCAGCGCCGACTCGGCCTGAACAGAGACGAAGTCCCGGTAGTTGTCCACGGCATACGTCGATCGAGCCGTGTCGGCCACCTGCCAGACAACGATGGCGGCGATCTCGACGGGGTTGCCGTCGGCGTCGTTGACCTTGAGGTGGTTGGTCTCGAAGTTGCGGACCCGGACGCTGACGTTGCGCCGACGGATGAGCGGCAAGATCCACCAGAACCCCGGCTTGCGGAGGGTGCCCACGTAGCTGCCGAAGAACTGGAGCACGGAGGTCTGTCCTGGCGGGACGATCACCAAAGATGTCACGACCAACGCGAAAACGAGGACCGGCAGCCACACGAAGCCGGTGTGGTTCTTGGCGGTGTAGTCGACCCCATAGCCGGCCACTGCTAGGACCAGCACTCCGAACCAGCCACTGATGACCAGGGCTGGCCGCTCGGTGATATCGACCCGGGCGCCCTGGTGGCCGACCGGTCCGACGGTGTCCGTGGTGTCGACGGTAGCCATCTCGGGCTCCTTCTCTAGAAAAGTGATATCAAATAGATATCACTTTTCTAGCTCGTCCGCTAGAGCCTCGAGCCGCGACTTTGCCGACTACAGGTCGGATGCCAACACCGTGGCCAGCTGGGCGGGTCGGGCGAGGAAGGGAGAGTGCCCTCCGGGGAGCTGCAGCGGTTCGACGCCGAGCCGCTCCCGCGCGATCCGGTTCGACCAGTCAGGATTCACGACCCGGTCGTCGGCACAGGTGATCGACATCCTCTCGACGTCCGGCCAGGTGTCGAAGTCCGCAATCTCCGACCACATCGAGCGTTGGAACCTCAGCTGCGCCGTCGCCGCGTGGGCGACCGCTGGCGAGCAGTCGTGGTACAGGGCGCGCTGCGCGCCGGCCCGCGAGAACCGGAACCTGCCCTCGTCGTCGAACTCGAGATCCGCGTCGCCCAGCGGCAGGTCACGATCCGCATCCTGGTCGGCAAGCGACTGCAGACTCGCCTGCGGCGCACCCACGATCCCGGCCAGCATGACCATCCGCCGAACCGGCACCCGTTGCGCCACCAGCGGTACGACCAGGGCGCCCAGCGAATGTCCCACCACGACCAGGTTGACCCCGGTCCCTGTCGCAGAGGGCTTCGGCAACGCCGCGACGGCGGCGTCGGCGGACTGGCTCAGCCCGGCGGCGACGTCTTCGCAGGGCAGGTCCGGCGCGGTGGTCTGGTGTCCTTCGGACTGAAGAATCGCGGCGACCTGGTTCCAGCACCAGCCGCCGTGACAGGCCCCGTGTAGCAACAGGAAATGTGCCACGGCCTCAACGATAGGACCGTATGCCGCGTCGTCACCAGACGTAGGGGATGAGCCGCTTGCGGTCCGCGGCGAAGGCTCCGTACCGCTCCCCCAAGTCGGCGAGCAGGGCGTTCTCCTCGACATAGATGCGGTACCGCAGGCCGACCAAGGTCAGGACCGTCACCACAAGGAGCCCGATCCAGTTGCCCCACACCGCACCCAGTCCAATGACCATGAGCACCATGCCCGCGTACGAGGGGTGCCGCAGGACTCGGTACGGGCCACTGGTGATGACCGGCTGGTCGGTGCTCGTGTGCACCGTGTATGTGAAGTAGCGGCCAAGGGCGGTTTTGGACCACACGCGCAGGGCCTCGCCGCAGGCGAAGATCACGATCCCGACGACGACACTGGCCAACGGTGGACGGATGTCAGCGCCAGGAATGAGCCTGGGCGCCAGTCCCATGAACAGCACGCCCGGTCCCACGCAGATCCGAAGCACGAGAAGGCTGCCGCGGTCCCGCTGGGTTCCCTCGGTGCGGCGACGGAAGCTTCCAGCGAGCTCGATCACCGCAGCGACGACCGCTACGGCGAGCCATACAAGACCAACCTGGTGAGTCTCGAAGTACGGCTTCACCTGAGCGGTCCCCTGACGTTACTCAGTGGCGACTGCGACGCGCGCGCAGCCGGCCCACGGCCATCATGATGCCCAGGATCGCCAGGAAGGTCCCGACGATGGTCAGGAAGGCGAGCGGGATGCCGATGGGGTGGCGAGAGACGGTGACCAGCGGTGCGCCGAAGGGAAGGCTCGCTCGAGCGACTGCCAGGTTCGAAAGGTGATTCACTCCCGAATCATCTCGCGCGTCCAACTCCCACCCCACGGCACGGTCTTTTCACTCGCCACGTGCCCAGTCATGGATAGACGGGTTCGCCGGTAGGACCGGTGACGTCGACGAACGTCCAGCCACCCTTGGTACGTCGGAGGCCCCAATGGCCGACCAGGGCGATGTGCACGTGTCGGGCCATGCCCGGGTTCACGAAGTTGGAGTAGAACGTGTAGCCGCCGCCCGACAGCCACGAGTCGGCAATGAGGATGTCGTTCAGGCCACCGTGCACATTCTCCAGGTAGAAGGCGGAGTTCTTCTGGTGTTGGTAGGGGCCGTCGTCCAGGACGGTGTTCAGGACCCGCAGGTGAGTGACCCCGCGCACCTGCATGGCGTCGCCGTGGGCCCTCGACTCGGGCGGGAAGTCCATCCCGTGCACGATGGAGTTCACCACGGTGACGTTGCTGATCCGCCCTTGTGCCGAGGAGAACAGGTCGAACCCGTCATGGGATCCGACGTCCAGGTTCACCCCGTCGAGGAGTATGCCGTCGATGTCCCGGTAGTAGGCGTCCACATTGAGGTTCCCACTGCCGTCACAGTTCCTCATGGTCAGCGGCCCCGGCCCGTAGAACGCGAAGCTGGTGAACCGGCAGTCGGTGATGGTGATGTTGGAGCCGGTGATCTTCGGCATGCCGTGGAAGTCAATGCCGCTCAGGGTGACGTTGTCGACCGTGAAGGTCAGCGGTCGGTTCCACGCGCGGAGCACCGCACCGGGCGGTACTCCGGTGCCGGTCGGGGTGGGCCGAGGGCCGAGGGCGACGCCTGCCGTCGACGAAGGCGTCGGCGACGGAGCAGCGGGTGTGGTCGGCTGCCCTGCTGCTGCCGGTGGCACGGTCGTTGCTGCCGGCCGAGGGGTCGGGCAGAAGGCTGAGGGCACGGCGCCCCGGGCGTCTAGGCGGGCGCTCGGCTGGGGCGCGCAGGTCGCTGCGAGATTGCCTGGGACGGCCCACGCCACACCGCAGGCGATAGTGGCGATTCCCACCGCCAGGGCGATCAGCGACGTGCCCTTCGTCCCGCCCGCCAAGCGCATCTGTCCATGATGACACCGGTCGCCTGAGCGGCTCTCAGGTCCGGACGGGTTGACGTGGCGCTCCGGCCGTGGGTTCACCATCTACCCTTTTCCAATGCGCGCCAGCCAGGCACCCTCACAGGGCACATCCCGGCATACCCCGTTGCGCTCAGGCGAGCCGCGGTTCCGTCGCAGCCCGACGCGAAGTGCGGTGGTCCCAGCGTTCCTCGCTGCAGGCTTCCTCATTCTGTTGGTCGGCGTGTTGACCGACGGCCCGCTGGTGCGGCTCGACCTGTTCGTGAACTCCCGCGTGCCGGGCCGCGATGACGGCCCTCAGTTCCTGCACGACGTGGCGATGAGCGTGATCACCCTCGCGAACCCGCCGGACACCGCCTTGGCACTGGTGGTGGTCGTGCTCGTCTGGGGGCTGCTCTCACGCTCCTGGTGGCCCGTGCTGGCTGCAGCGCCCGCGGTGGTGGC
>DASYGI010000337.1:0-6394 GCA_035999925.1 Pedococcus sp. | reverse complement strand
CCACCAAGTTCAGGGCAGATCTTCGGTCCCCGTACACTTTGTGGCTATTTGCCCGTGTTTCGGTGGGTCTAGGTCCACACCTGCCGATACCCGCCACGCAGCCGCCGTGGCGCCACGGTGCCGCCGCCGTGGCGCCACGGTGCCGCCACCGGGCCGCACTGACGTGGCGCGGCGAGAACACGGGGAAGCGGGGACGGGCTAGCGTGGCCAGGTGCCCTATGACGACGATCTGCGTCTTGCCCATGTCCTGGCGGACGCTGTCGAGCGCATCACGATGGCGCGATTCCGGGCGGAGGACCTCGTTGTCGAGTCCAAGCCGGACCTGACCCTGGTGAGCGACGCCGACAAGTCAGCCGAGGAGCTGGTCCGTGCCCAGCTCAAGCGGACCCGCCCGCGGGACGCGGTGGAGGGCGAGGAGTTCGAGACGACCGGACACGGCCCGCGACGCTGGGTCATCGACCCCATCGACGGCACCCACAACTTCGTCCGGGGCGTGCCCGCCTGGGCCACCTTGATCTCGTTGGTGGACGACGAGAGGCCGGTCCTGGGCCTGGTCGCCGCTCCCGCTCTGGGCCGGCGCTGGTGGGCCGCCACCGGATCCGGCGCCTGGTCGGGGCGCAGTCTCACCGCGGCCAAGCGCATCCACGTCTCCAAGGTCAGCCGCATCGAGGACGCGTCGCTGTCCTACTCCAGCCTCAAGGACTGGCGCGCCATCAACCGGTACGACGAGTTCGTCGCGCTCACCGAGGACTGCTGGCGGACCCGCGCGTTCGGCGACTTCTGGTCGTACATGCTCGTCGCGGAGGGTGCCGTCGACATCGCCGCCGAGCCCGAGCTCGCCGTGTACGACATGGCTGCCCTGGTCACGATCGTGACCGAGGCCGGCGGCAGCTTCACCTCCCTGGCGGGCAAGCCCGGCCCGTGGGGCGGCAACGCCGTGGCGACCAACGGCCTGCTGCACGACGAGGTGCTGACCCGGATCGGCACCGACGCCCGGGCTGCTCGCTGAGCCGCGGTCAGGCCGGGACCACGGTCACGTCGCCGATACCCAGCCCACGCAAGCCCTCGGCATACGTGCTGGCATCACCGACCACGACCACGGTCCACTCCCCCGTCACGTATCGGCGATAGGCGTCGCCCAGCGTCTCCGCGTCCAGCTGCTGCATAGCATCCAGGGTCTGCGTCGTGAACTGCGTGGTGAGTCCCTCGAGAGCGAGGTTGGCGGCTTCGTCGGCCACGGCGTCCGCGACCGCGAAGCGGCCGGGCGCCGTCTTGCTCATGAAGTCGATGCCGGCTCTGACCTCGGTGTCGCCGAAGCCGTCCCGCGCCCGTTCGAGGATGTCCAGGAGCAGGCGCACCGACTCGATCGTGGAGTCTGCGCGGACCGAGCCCGAGGTGAGGAACAGCCCCCCGACCCGGCGCGGCCGGAACCCCGACCGGATGCCGTAGGTGTAGCCCTTCTCCTCGCGGAGCACCGCGTCGACCCGGGCGTTGGGCGACCCACCGACCACGAACGACAACACCGGGTATGCCGCCCACCCGCCCTCGGCGCGACGGTCCGGTCCGGTCCACCCCACGACCAGCTCGCTCTGCACCGAGCCGGGCCGGTCGACCAGGACGACCCTGGCCGCGTCCTGGGCTCGGCGCGCCGCGGTCGGCGCGGGCGCGATCACCTGGTCGGGCGCGCGCCAGGTCCCCAGCGTGGACTCCACCAGCGCGGGCACGTCGAGGCCTGACAGGTCACCTGCCACCACGACGGTCGCCCCGAGGGGGCCGACGTGACGGGCGTGAAAGTCGACGATGTCCTGGCGGGTCATGGCTCGGATCGTGCCCGGACTGCCACCGGTCGGACGGGAGGCCCGGTCGGAGGGGTCGAAGTGCGTGGCGACGAACTCGCGACCAGCCCGCTGCGGAGCCATCGCCCGCTCCTGCTCGATCTCGGCGAGCCGGGTCTTGAGGTGTCGTTCCACCTCCGACTGTGGGAACACCGGCTCCGCGAGGCTCTGCCTCAGCAGGTCGAGCGCCTCAGCCAAGCGAGCCTTGGGCACGTCGAACGCGACGCCGAGCCCGGTGTCGCTGATGCTGGCACCAAAGGCGATTCCCTTGCGCTCCAACAGCTCCGCGAACTCCTCGGGGCTGTGCTCGGCAGTTCCCTCGTCGAGCAGTCGCGCCATGAGGGTGGCGACGCCCTCGACGTCGCGCGGCTCCACGGTCAGTGGGAACGGGATGGCGGTCCGGACCGAGACGACGTACTGGCCGGGGATGTCGTAGACCAACAGGCCCACGCCGTTGGCGAGGGTGCGCCGGGCCGGCTCGGGGAAGGCCCACGGCTCCGGCGGCAGGACCGACGGTCGTTCGAGGGGGGCTGTCGTGGAGCTCACGCGGCATTCTCCTGACGCTCGACGAGATGGGCGACGACAGCGCGGTGGCGCGGCTGGAGCCAGCGCGCCGCGACGTCCTGGACCTGCTGGGCCGTCACCGCCCGCAGCCGGTCGAGGAAGGTGTTGACGAACCCCGCATCCCCGTGGAGCAGAGCGTGCTGGCTGATCAGATCGGCGCGTTCCTCCTGGCTGGCCAGGGCCGACAGCCAGGACCGCTCGGACTGCGCCAGCGCGGACTCCAGCTCGACCTCGGTCGGCCCCTCCTGCGCGAACCGTTCCAGCTCCTCGAGGACGGCCGCCTCGACCTCGTCCAGGTCCTGGCCGTCGGCGACGTCGACCAGCACGAAACCGAGCGAGACACCGTCGACGAAGCCCATGGCGTGGGCCTGGACGCTGTTGGCGCGCTGTTCGCGACGGACCAGTCGCTGGGTCAGGCGCGAGGTGGTCAGACCGGCGATGGCGTCGAGGGCCAGGGAGGCGGCGAAGAACTCCACCGTGTTGTCCACCGGGAGGCGGAAGCCGATGTGCAGCCGGTCGTTGGGGACATTGCCGGGGCGCTCGACGCGAACCGGCGACTCGATCGGCTCGAGCGTCGGCACCGAGGTACGAGCAGGTTCGGCAGAGGCCGGCAGCGAGCCGAAATAGCGTTCCGCCGCAGCGAACCCCTCGTCGGGAGTGAGGTCGCCGACCAGCGTCAGGACGGTGTTGTTGGGGCCGTAGAACCGGCGGTAGAACGCGTGGACGTCCTCAAGGCTGGCAGCGTCGAGGTCGTCCATCGACCCGATCGTGGGGTGGTGGTATGGGTGGTCCGGCGGGAAGACCGCGGCATACACGTCGATCATGGCCGTGCCGTACGGCACGTTGTCGTACCGCTGGCGCTTCTCCTCCTTGACCACGTCTCGCTGGTTGTCGAGGTTCTCCTGGGTGACCGCGTCGAGCAGGAACCCGTGCCGGTCAGCCTCCATCCACAGCGCCAGCTCGTACGCGCCCTTGGGAACGGTCTCGAAGTAGTTCGTGCGGTCGAACCAGGTGGTCGCGTTGAGGCGGCCCCCCTCGGCCATCAGCCGCGCGAAGTGCTCACCCTCGGCCACGTTCCGCGACCCCTGGAACATGAGGTGCTCGAAGAGGTGCGCGAACCCCGTTCGTCCGGGTGACTCGTGGCGCGAGCCGACGTTGACCCAGAGGTTGACGGTGACGACGGGCACGCTGCTGTCGGGGGACACCACGACCCGCAGGCCGTTGGCCAGGGTGCGCTCGTGGATGGGGTAGTCCAGGGGCATGCCCACACCCTAGGTGACCGTCCCGTGCTCAGAGGGTGCGTCCAGCTTCCTCGCGGGCCTGCGCCGGCGACTGGGCCGGCGCGCGCTTGTCCGCGGCGACCCGGGGCAGGGAGGGCCGGTGGGCGTCCCCGAGCTTCTCGATGGCCGTTCGGGCGAAGACCTGTTGCTCGGTCACGGTGCGTTCGGAACGGCCCTTGCCCAGGAAGCTGACCGACCAGTGCAGGAGCGTGGTGATCCGGCTCTTGAAGCCGATGATGTAGACGAGGTGCACGGCCAGCCACAGCACCCAGGCGAGGAACCCGCTGAAGTGCAGCTTGCCGATCGAGGCCACCGCGCTGAACCGGGAGATCGTGGCCATCGAGCCCTTGTCGTGGTACTCGAACGGGCCCTGCTCCTCCTTGCCGGCGAGGCGCCGCTTGATCGTCGCGGCGGCGTACCGAGCGCCTTGGATGGCCACCTGGGCCACCCCCGGGTACCCCTTGAGCGAGGCCATGTCGCCCACCACGAAGACCTCTGGATGGCCGGGCAACGTCAGGTCGTCCTTCACCTCGACCCGACCGGCGCGGTCGATCGTGCCACCGGACTGCTCGGCGAGCTGGGCGCCGAGCTCGGAGGCCTGGACGCCGGCAGCCCAGACCTTGGTCACGGACTCGATCCGGCGGGTCGCGCCGCCGGCATCCTCGACGTCGATTCCTGTCGCGTCGACCCCGACGACCTTGGCGCCCAGCTGCACGTCGACGCCCAGCTCCCGCAGCTTCGCAGTGGCCTTGGCGCCGAGGTGGTCACCGAACGCGCCGAGCACGGTGGGGGCCGCGTCGAGCAGCACGATGCGTGCCTTGCTGGTGTCGATCCTGCGGAAGTCGCGCGGCAGCGTGCGACGCGACAGCTCCGCGATCTGGCCGGCCATCTCGACGCCGGTCGGCCCGGCTCCGACGACGACGAAGGTCATCAGTCGCTCGATCTCCTTGGGCGTGCTCGCGAGCTCGGCCCACTCGAAGGCGCTGAAGATGCGACCGCGCAGCTCCAGGGCATCGTCGATGGACTTCATGCCCGGTGCGAACTGCGCGAAGTGGTCGTTGCCGAAGTACGACTGTCCGGCGCCGGCGGCGACGATGAGACTGTCGTAGGGGGTCACGGTGTCGCGGTCGAGAACGGTGGAGGTGACCGTGTGGGCTTCGAGGTCGATGGACGTGACGTTCCCCAGCAGCACCCGGGCATTGGCCTGCCGGGCCAGGACCTCGCGGGTAGCCGGGGCGATCTCACCCTCGGAGAGGATTCCGGTGGCGACCTGGTAGAGCAGGGGCTGGAACAGGTGGTGAGTCGTCTTGGCGATCAGGGTCACGTCGACATCGGCACGCTTCAGGGCCTGGGTGCCGAAGAGCCCTCCGAACCCGGAACCGATGACGACGACGCGGTGACGGGGCGGCTGAGGGGCTTCCTGGCTCATGTCGAAGGTCATGTCGAACACTCTCCTGTTGCTCGGGTCACCACGAGGCTAACCCCGGTGGTATGCCGCCGGGCGGCGGTGCCTGAGCGGTGAGACTCCCGCAGGGGGTGCGGTCCGGGCAGGACGGACCTCCCGTGCACCGGTCGGTCGAGAGAGACAGGAGGGGCAGCACGCCCACGTTGCGACGTCGGGTCCGCCGACCGCGTCAGCAGCAAGAACGACGCGCGCTGCCACCTCCTGGGCGCCCCTGCGCCCTTCTCTGACCGCGATCCTCCCGCGAACCGAGGCGCAGTTGTTGAGCTGTCCACGACCCGGAGCCAAAAGGACGAGGACGATCCCGGCATCGACACCCAAACGCCCCACCATTGTCTTCAGAACAGTCGCGCGTCCCTGACCTCGGCCGGCTCCTCCAGCGCCAACAGGAAACGCTTGCGGTCCAGTCCCCCGGCGTAGCCGACCAGGCTGCCGTCCGAACCGATCACCCGGTGGCACGGGATGATGATGCCGATGGGGTTGCGAGCGTTCGCCGAGCCGACGGCCTGGCTGAGTTTGGGGTCACCCAACGCGACGGCAAGGTCCCGGTAGCTGCGCGTCTGGCCGCAGGGAATCTGGCGCAGCAGCCCCCACACGCGCTGCTTGAAGGCATCGCCGGCAGGGGCCAGGGGGATGTCGAAGGTGGTGCGCTCCCCTGCGAAGTACTCCTCCAGCTGGCCCATGACCACCCTGAAGACCGCCTCGTCCCGAACACCGAGATCGGGGGCCTCGCTGACGTACTTCTGGCTGTCCATGGTCAACCGGGTCAGCACCCCGTCCTCGGCCACCAGCGTCAGCTCGCCGACCGGTGACCCCATGACCCAGTGCCTTCGCATGCAGGAATCCTCCCAACGAGCGGTGACGGTCAGCCCAGCGGTGCGGTCAAAGCCTGCGCCAGCTTCGCGGCATACTCGCCGGCTTCGTCCTCGGAGGCATACTTCGTCCGCGGCCAGAAGAAGCCGCGCAGCCCGTCGCCCTTGGTCCTCGGCACGACATGGACGTGCAGGTGCGGCACCGACTGGGACACGACGTTGTTGACCGCGACGAACGACCCCTGCGCGCCCAGACCGGTCACCACCGCCTGGGCCATCCGCTGGGCGGCGCCCATCAGGGCCGGAAGCAGTTCACCGGGGAGGTCGGGAAGGGTCTCGACGTGCAGTTTGGGGACCAGCAGGACGTGGCCCTTGAACACCGGCCGGGTGTCGAGGAACCCGAGCGTCGACGGCTCGTCGAGGACCACCGCGGCAGCGACC
>DASYGI010000336.1:0-17315 GCA_035999925.1 Pedococcus sp. | reverse complement strand
GCGAGGCGGGGACGTCATCGGCTCTCCTTCGCGCTGACGGCCTCGTGGACTTCTTGGGCCGCCCGGTCCGCGCTCGCGTGCGCTTCGTCGTCCTCGCGCTCCCGGACCGTGCGGGATGGCCGCTCGGGGGCAGTCTCGAGGTTCTCCAGGAACCGCTGTGCCCAGCGCTGGACATCGTGGTCCGCGACGCGACGGCGCATGGCCCTCATGAGCCGGCGCTTGTCCTTCTCCGGCGTCTCGATGGCTCGCATGATCGTCTGCTTGAGGCCCTCGATGTCGTGGGGGTTGCAGACGAACGCCTGGTGCAGCTCGTGGAACGCGCCGGCGAACTCGGACAGCACCAAGGCGCCACCCTCGTCGTGGCGGCAGGCCACGTACTCCTTGGCCACGAGGTTCATGCCGTCGCGCAGGGGCGTCACGAGCAGCACGTCGGCCGCCAGGTACAGCGCCGCCATCTCCTCTCGCGGGTAGGAGTGGTGCAGGTACTGGACTGCCGGTGAGCCGATCCGGCTGTGGTCGCCGTTGAGGCGGCCGACCTCGCCCTCGATCTCCTGGCGCAGCTCCCGATAGGCAGCGACGCGCTCGCGGCTGGGCGTGGCCACCTGGACGAAGGTCTCCTGGGGCGGGGCGACGCGTTGCTCTTCCAGAAGCTCGCCGTAGGCCTTGATCCGGTGACCGATGCCCTTGGTGTAGTCGAGGCGGTCCACGCCGAGCAGCAAGGTCTTCGGGTTCCCCAGTGACTCCCGAATCTCCTTCGCGCGGGCTTGGGTCTCCGGCATACGGGCCACTTCTTGCAGGCCTTGGAAGTCGATGGAGATGGGGACCGCGCTCGCGCGGACCCGTCGCGCGTTCTCGGTCCGCTCGACCGAGATGGTGTCGCCCTTCGTGGCGAGCCCCAGCAGCTGCCGGCAGGCGCGGACGAAGTTCTGGGCATCGGCGACCCGCTGGAACCCCAGGTAGTCGGCGCCGAGCAGCCCTTCGAGGAGCGCTCGACGCCAGGGCAGCTGGGCGAACAGCTCGACCGGCGGGAAGGGGATGTGGTTGAACCAGCCGATCCGCACGTCAGGGCGCAGCTCGCGCACCATCGCCGGGACGAGCTGGAGCTGGTAGTCGTGGACCCAGACAGTGGCATTCGGCGCGGCCACCTCGCAGACTGCTTCGGCGAAGCGACGGTTGACGCGCTCGTAGGCGTTGAACCAGTACCGATGGAAGCTCGCCGGCACGATCACGTCGTGATAGATCGGCCACAGGGTGTCGTTGCTGTAGCCCTCATAGTAGTGCGCGATGTCCTCGTCGGACAGCGGCACCGGTCGCAGGTACATGCCGCTCTCGACGAAGGGCTCGGGGGCCTGGCCGGCCTCACCGGCCCACCCCACCCAGGCGCCCTCGCGCCCCTTCATCACCGACTCCATGGCGGTCACCAGACCGCCCGGGCTGGTGCGCCAGGAGACGTCCCCGTTCGGCGCTAGGACACGATCGACGGGCAGGCGGTTGGCGGCGATGACCAGATCAAAGGTCTCAGACGGTCGGGGCATGAACAATCAGCTCCACAGGATGGTCGACACGCTCCACCCTATGCGGCTCCCTCTGGCGGTGACCCCCCGGCCGGTCTACGGTCGGTGCATGAGGATCTCGGACGTGGTGCGCCGCAAGGGCGACGCCGTGGTGACAGTGCAGCCGGGCGAGACCGTGCAGCGGCTCCTGGAGCTGCTCGAAGAGCATCGCATCGGTGCCGTGGTGGTCAGTGTCGATGGTGAGACTGTGGCTGGAATCGTGAGCGAGCGAGACATCGTGCGGCACCTTCATCGCGTGGGCGCGGCCGTGCTGGAGGCCCCCATCTCGCAGATCATGACCGCGGACGTGCGGACCGTGGGCCCTGACGTTCCCGTCGACGAGCTGGCACGGACGATGACCGAGCATCGGATCCGCCACGTCCCGGTCGTCGTGGACGGCAAGCTGCGCGGAATCGTCAGCATCGGGGACGTCGTGAAGAACCGGATCGACGAGCTGCAGGACGAACGTGACCAACTTGTGGGCTACATCCAGCAGTAACCTCCACCGGTTCGCCCACGCCTCTCGCTTACCGTAGGGGCATGACGACCGAGGCCATCACGAGCGACGGGGGCTCCTTGGACGCGCCCAACGCACGGCGAATCGGGCCTTATCGCCTCATCGAGCAGCTCGGTGAAGGTGGCATGGGCGTGGTCCACCTGGCGCTGGACCCGCACGGTCGCGCCGTCGCCCTCAAGCTGCTCCGACCACACGTGGCGCACGACAGTGACGCCCGGAGCCGGTTACGGCGCGAGGTGGAGGTCCTCGGTCGGATCCGTGACCCGCGGGTCGCTGCGGTGATCGATGCCGACCTCGACGGCGACCGGCCCTATCTGGTGACGCGCTACGTTCCCGGACCTCCGCTGGACCAGGTGGTCGGCGAGCACGGCCCCGTGGCGGGGGAGGACCTGCTGCGACTGGGGCGAGGCCTCGCGGACGCGCTGCACGCGATCCACGAGGCGGACGTGATCCACCGAGATCTCAAGCCCGGCAACGTCCTCATGCTCGAGGGCGACCCGGTCCTGATCGACTTCGGCATCGCGCATGTGGCCGACGATGTGCGGATCACGCTGACCGGACTGGTCATGGGCACGCCCGGATACCTCTCACCCGAGGTGGTCGAGGGCGCGCCGGTGACCGTTGCCACCGACTGGTGGGGCTGGGCGGCCACGTTGGCCTTCGCCGCGAGCGGGGCGCCGCCCTTCGGGCGTGGCCCGATGGACGTGGTCCTGTCCCGAGTCAGTCGCGGAGATGCCGACCTCGGCGGCGTGGACCCTCGGCTTTCACCCCTGTTGTATGCCGCGTTGTCGCCCGACCCGGCCCGTCGCCCCCACGCCGACGAGGTGGTCGACGCTCTCGAGCGTTACGCCGACGGACGCCCGGTCACCGACGTTCTCGCGGTGAGCCCGCGGCATACCCAGGTTCTCCAGTCGGGCGGGACGGCGGCCTGGGAGCGGCCCGCGCTCGTACCTGGGCCGGAGGCTGCCGACGACGAGCTGCTCCCTTGGGAGTCGTCGCAGGACGAGGGGTCGGACTGGGAGGCCGCGTGGGAAGGCGGCCCTGGCGAGCCCGATCCACGCATCGGAAGGCCGGCCCGACGCGGCACCCTCATGGCTCTCCTTCTTGCTCTGGTGGCCGGCTTCGCGGTCTTCCCGGTGGCGGCGGCGCTGGTGGCCCTGGTCCTGTCCTGGGCGGCCCGGACGGCCGATCGTTCAGTGACCTCGCTGGTGCTGCGGCGCCACGCGAAGGGCCGCCGACGCAGCGACATGCCGTTCGCCGTGGCGGCCAGTCCGTGGCATGTCGTGGTCGGGGCCATCGGGACCGTCGGCGGCGTGCTGCTGCCGTTGGTCGTCGGAGCGTGCGCGGTGTTCAGCGCTGCGCTGGCCACGGTGGCGGTCACCGGTGGCACGCCACACCCCAACACCTCCACGGCGCTGGCCGCAGGCGGCCTGATTGCCGTGCTCATGGCGTGGTGGGGCCCGGGCGGGTCTGGCCTTCGGCGAGGCACGCGCAGCATCGTGCGGGGCGTGAGCCCGAGCCGCGTGGGTACGCGGGTGGTTGTCGGAGTCGCACTGGTGGGCGCCTTGGTCTTGGCTGGCTGGGGGGTGCAGCACTCCGGGGTTCCGCAGTGGTGGCCCGTGCAGGCGCCGACATCGTTCCTGCGTGCCCTCGGTCTGAGCTCATGACAGGCCCGTGCTCATGACAGGCCCGTGCTCATGACAGGCCTGAGCTCATGACCGAGGGGCCGAAACCTCCCCCCTCCGGTCCGATCCGACCCCACCCGGACGTTCGGCATCGCCGCATCTGGCGTGGCGAGGAGATCACCGAGACCATGCCGATGGTCGAGTCGTTGCGGCATACGCCGTATCGCAACGTTCGGGTGCGGCAGGCCGCGGCCGAGGAGCGCGAGGCGCGAGCATCGCTGGACCTCGCGCTGCGGGTCGGCGAGCTGATGTTGCGCTGTGGAGCCGGGGCGCCGCACGTGGAGTCCTCGGTCATCGCGGTGGCCGCAGCCGCAGGGCTGGACAACCTCGAGGTGGACATCACGCTTCAGTCGCTGCTGGTGCAGTGCACCTCCGCGTCCGGGGGGCCGATCACGATGCTGCGGGTGGTGCGCTCGGCGAGCCGAGACTTCGCTCGCCTCGCCGCAGTTCACGAGTTCGTGGACTCCCTCGTGGCGGATGGCTACGACCGGGACAAGGCTGCGGCCCGGCTGCGCGAGATCAGGCGAGCTCCGCGCTACTGGCCGCGGTGGGCCGTGCGGGGGTCGCTCGGCATCGTCGCCGCCGCCATCTCGACGATGCTCGGGGCCGGCCTCGTGGCCGCGCTGGTGGCCGGTGGCTCCGCACTGCTCGTCGGGTATGCCGCCCGGTTGCTCGGCAGCCGTGGACTTCCGGACTTCTACCAAAGCGCCTTGGGTGGGCTGCTCGCCACGGTGATCGCCTGGGCGGCCTTCAGCCTGGGGGCACGAGGGTGGCTGCCCATCACCTCGCAGGAGTTCGCGTTCATCGTCGCCGGTGGGATCACCGTGTTGCTCCCGGGTCGGACGGTGGCGTCTGCGTTCGAGGACGCCATCTCGGGGTACTCGGTGACGGGGGCCGGTCGCATGTTCGCCGTCTTCCTCACGACCGGCGGAATCATCCTCGGGGTGGCCACCGGGCTCTCGGTGGCACGAGCCCTGACCCGGACGTTCGCTCTCTCCCTCGCGTCTCCGTCGATCGTCGCCACCCGCGCCCTGAGCGCGCCCATCCTGCTGGCCATCGCCGGGGCCTGCATCGTCGGCGTGGCCGGGGCGGTGTCGCTGCGCAGCAGGGCGCGTCTGGTCCTGCCGGCCGGAGTGCTCTGCGCCTGCGGTGTCGCGGTGTCGCTCGCCATCGCGCGCATCGACGGGTTGGGTCCGCTGGCGGCTGCTGGATGTGCCGCGATGGTGCTGGGGTTCGCCGGTCGACTCGTCGCCCTGCGGCTCGGGGCGCCTGCGATGGTGCTGGTCGTGCCCGCGTCGTACGGCCTGCTGCCGGGTCTGGCGATCTTCCGCGGGCTGTACGAGATGGTGAACTCCTCGTCCGCCCGTGCCACGTCGTTCACCCTGCAGGGTGGGCTCACCACGCTGCTCGGCGCGATGGCGGCCCTGCTAGCGATCGCGGCCGGGAGCGTGCTCGGGGACTTCCTGGCGGCGCCGTTCGACCGTGGAGTGGTGCAGAAGCGTCGGGTCCGCCGCCGCTAGCCGTGGTGTCGCGTGGCCAGGGCTGCGCGCCTAGCCGCCGCGGTGCCTCGCGCGCGGATCCCTGCGTATGCCGATCCGGCGCGCAGGTACGATCGTCCCCGCCTGCTGCGGCAGGCGCCAGCCGGCGTGGCGCAATTGGCAGCGCACCTGTCTTGTAAACAGGGGGTTAGGGGTTCAAGTCCCCTCGTCGGCTCTCTGACTTTGTATGAGTTCGGCTCATGCATGACGGATTGGCTCCGGGACATGCCTGACATGGCTTCGGGTCATCCTTGACACTGGCTCCGGCTGATTCTTGACACTCACCTCATGTTGGTGGAGCTGAGTGTGGTGGAGCAGAAGTATCAGGCGGTGCTGGCGGTGATCGGCGACGGCCGTGAGGTTACCGACGTTGCCCGTCAGTTCGGGGTGTCACGTCAGACGCTGCATGCCTGGCTGACCCGGTACGAGGCCGAGGGTTTGGCCGGGCTGGCGCCGCGGTCACGACGTCCTGGGTCGTGTCCGCACCAGATGGACCCCGCGGTGGAGGTGCTGGTGCTGGAGATGCGCCGCATGCATCCGCACTGGGGTCCTCGGCGGCTGCTGCACGAGCTGGACCGGCGCTCGGTGAGCCCGACGCCGTCGAGGTCGGGGGTGTACCGGGCGCTGGTGCGGGCCGGGGTGATCGAGGTCGGCCGCGGCGCTCGAGGCGTGAGCACCGGCGCCACTGGGAACGCGGCTCGCCGATGGAGCTGTGGCAGCTGGACCTGGTCGGCGGGTTCCTGCTCGCGGACGGCACCCGGGCCAAGGCGTTGACCGGGGTCGACGACCATTCCCGGTTCTGTGTCAGCGCCGCCCTGATGCCACGGGAACGCACCCAGCCGGTGTGTGACGCGTTCGCGGCCGCGTTACGCACCCACGGGGTACCCCAGCAGGTCCTGACCGACAACGGGAAGGTGTTCACCGGCCGTTTCGGCCACCCGCCGGTCGAGGTGTTGTTCGACCGGATCTGTCGCGAGAACGGGATCGAGCACCTGCTCACCGCGCCCCGCTCACCCACGACCACGGGCAAGATCGAGAGATTCCACCGCTCACTGCGGGCCGAGTTCCTGACCGGGCGGGTGTTCTCCACCTTGGCTCAGGCGCAGGCCGAGCTCGACGCGTGGGCGCAGTCCTACAACCACGACCGGCCGCACCAGTCGCTGGACATGGCCACCCCGGCCAGCAGGTTCCTGCAGCGGTCGGACCGCGCCGAGCCCGAGCTCGGGCCCTGGCACAGGACCGCTCCGGCGACACCTGGGTATCGCGGCTCGTGGCATCCAACGGCGTCGTCTGCGTCGCCTGGCAACAGATCAGCGTCAGGGTCCACCACGCCGGCCGCCGCATCGACGTGCACGTCGCCAACCAGGTGCTGCAGCTGTGGGATGGCCCCGAGCTACTGAAGACCGTCCAACGCAGCAGCCGACGGGAGGTCCGCAAGAAGAAGGCGCAACGACAACGCGCGTACCCCCTAAAACGAGTGTCAAGCATCAACCGGAACACCCACGTCAAGCATCAGCCGGAGCCATACACGGTTCCGGCGTCACGACCGTCAGTTCGGCGTACTCTCGCGAATGTAGGCCCACCCACACCCCGATGGGCAGGATCTGTGACCCTCGGGGCCGTCTCCAGTTGAGCCAAGGCTCCGTGGCGCTTCCACCACGCTTGCCACTGGACTGAAGCCAGGAGGTCACGTGGGAATCTGCGTCGCCGGCAGCGACTCCTACACCCCGTCCCCCGGGGCGGGATCATCAGAGAACCTTCATGAAGGTGTAGTCGAAGTCGCCGTAGCTGATTGTCGCAATGAGCTGGCCCTTGGGGGTCTGCACAGGACACACGACGTGATAGGAGACAGGGTCCGCGTTGTCCTTCGCCGTAGCGCGGCAATCCACGGACAAGGTCATGTCCTGGCCGATCCGGAACCTGGTGCGTGGTGGAGCCTTGACCTCCAGTTCGATCACGCTCCCCCGGCTCACCTTGCTCCCGATCGCAATCGACGCGGGGCTGAATGAGCGCTCGGACGTCGGCGACGAACTCGAGTCAGCGGGGGGTGAAGTTGTCCTCGATGACTCTGGTCTCGCGCTGGAAGTGACTGGCCCCCCGCTCTGCGGTTGTCCGGTCTTGGCGACCGAGCAGGCCGAAACCGCGGCCATTCCCACGGCCAGGCCGAGGATAGTCGTCGCGGTTCGCCTGGCCTTTGGCGTCACGGCACCAACATCCACTCGTCCTCGCGATCGACCCGAGGCGCGTTCGCGGACTGACCGGAGTAGGCCGTGACGTAGTAGCAGGGGTACCTGAGCGTCTTCTTGGTGACATAGAACGAACGTGACTGTTGAAACAGCTGCATGGCCCTGCGTTGCCCCGACGCGACCGTCAGGGCGTAGGAGAAGCCATCAGTCCATGAGCGCGATGCCGTGACAGCAACACCGATCTGGGTGCTCGCACTGGCGAGGACGACGCCCGCTTCCGCTGTGACGCTCGAGCTGGCGGTCATGCCAACAGTCGCCGAGATGGTTCTGCTGTACGTGAGCGTTCCTGGCCCTGTGATGTAGGCGCTCTTGACGTTTGTCGGTCGCGAGTTGACGGCTACCCCCGTGAACGAATAGACGGTCAATGGCTCGGCACACATCTGCGTGTTTGCGTGAGCCAACGTCGGTACCCCCAGTGACACGGTGAGCGCGACTGCTGCGACTGCGGCTGATCTCTTGAGCATGATGATGTCCCCTCGTCGAATCCGGACGACACCGTGTCGTGGCGACGCGGCGCGTTCTTCCCCTCCCTCGCTCACATCTCGCTGGCGTCTCCGAACGGAAGGCACTGCCGAAGAAGTGACCGCGCCGGCAGCCTGTCGCCAAGTCTGGTGACCGGGGAAGGGCGTATTCGAGACTCGAATACGCCCTTCCCCGCCGGTCGGCTGATGCATTACAGTGCGAGCCCTTTTCCCGAAGCCCCAGGGCCCCCGGGCCCAGCGCATGATCGCGACGAATACGGGCGCAACGATCGGCCCGACCAGCGGATGGACCAGACGTCGGACCTACAGGACCTTCATGAACGTGTAGTCGAAGTCCCGGTACGCGATAGTCGCGACCAGCTGCGCGCCGGCTCCGCCCGCAGGGCACACCACTCCATACGTCACCGGATCCGCCACAACGATCGGGGCCGACCCGCACGGCACGGAGGCGGTCAAGTTCTGACCGATCCGAAACGAGGTATGCCGCGGAGCCTTCACCCGCAGCACCACCTCATCGGGGCGAGCCAGCTTCGACGTGATGGTGATCGAGGCCGGGGTGAATTCCGGCGAGGTGCTCGGCGGCGTGGAGGTCATCGAGACGGTGGGCGACGACGACGGCGCCCTCGGAGTCGACGGCGAAGCGTCCGACCCGTTGGCGCCCACCGAGCCGACCGAGCATGCCGAGCATGCCGAGCATGCCGAGCATGCCGATAAGACGACCAGGCTCAGTCCAGCCAATGCGCGTGCGGTTCCCCCCGATCTGCTCATCATGAGGTCCCAAGCGTGCCCGTCGCCCTACGCCTCGCGAAAGGAGCTATGCGAATCTCGAATGGCCGCTTGCCAAACCGGGTCCCTGCCCGATAGATGCGCCGTTAGAGCGCGAACCCACGAGCCGCTATCTCCACCGATCACGTAATGGCAAGATCACCAGTGCGGGTCCCCCGCATTAGAAGGAGACGCCATGCCCAGCGCCCAGCGCACCATCACCGTCAACCGTCCCGTCGATGAGGTCTTCCGCTTCTTCAGCACCCCTGCCAACGACCAGTCATGGCGTCCGGCGGTCAAGGAGATCAGGGCGGACGAACCGCCCGCCGTCGGCTCGCACATCCACCAGGTGGTCGCCGGCCCAGGCGGTCGCGGCATACCGGCCGACATCGAGGTGACCACCTACGAGCCCGGAGCCCGCTACGGGTTCAAGGTCGTGGCAGGCCCCGCCCGCCCTGTCGGCGAGTACGTCTTCACCCCGGTCGGGGACGGCACTCAGGTGCACTTCTCGCTGAGCGTCGAGCTCGGCGGCCTCAAGAAGCTCTTCATGTCAGGGCCGGTGCAGAAGTCGATGGCCGGCGAAATGGCTTCGCTCGACACCGCCAAGCGCCTCATCGAACAGGCCTAGGCAGCGACTGCCAGCGCGTGGCCCCAGCCGAGCTACGTGCTGGACCGGCGGGCTGCCGCCAAGCGCGCCGCCTCAACCTTGGCGGCGCGCTCGTTCGCGAGCTTCGCGAGCGGGTCCTGCGACTCACCGAGCTGAGCGGGCCCATAGATCTGCAGGATCATCCGCCGGAGTCGATACCTGAGCCGGTACCCCAGCGACAGTCCCTCGCGCTCACTCTTGCCCACGGCATACCTCTCAAGGTTGTGGCTTATTGTTAGTGGTCTAACTGTTTGCCTACTAACCATAGCCCTGCAGCCTCTAGACTCGAAATCGTGCCCAAGACCTCCTCCGCAACCCCGAACCTGCTCCAGCTCGACCG
This sequence comes from Pedococcus sp., assembly GCA_035999925.1. Lineage (GTDB taxonomy): Bacteria > Actinomycetota > Actinomycetes > Actinomycetales > Dermatophilaceae > Pedococcus. The sequence goes on along the minus strand of DASYGI010000336.1, from coordinate 7,543 downwards.
CCAGGTGTGCTTCGCCTTGGCGGTTGCATCGCGCACGGTGATCGCGCTGTATCGACCGCTGCTGGAACCGATGGGCCTGACGCACCCGCAGTACCTGGTCATGCTCGCCCTCTGGGAGGAGTCACCCCTGCGTGTTGCGGACCTCGCGCAACGGCTCAGCCTGGAGCCCGCCACGTTGTCGCCACTGCTCAAGCGGCTGGAGGCCAACGGCATGGTCACCCGCGAGCGCGACCCCCGAGATGACCGGGCGCTGGCCGTCTCCCTGACCGCCCAGGGCAGGTCGGCCCGGCGCCAAGCGGAGCGCGTTCCTCCCGCCATCATGGACCGACTGGGGATGGACATCTCCCAGCTCGAGGAGCTGCGCGACAGCCTGACCAGGGTCATCGACGCAGCCCACTGACCTCCCGTTGCTGGTGTCACCCCGGCCCGCAAGACTGTCGCCCATGACCCAGGAGACGACGGCGGCGCCCGACACCGCAACGCCAGGAGACCCGACGCCGGGCACCACCCACGAGCAGTGGTTCCGCGACGCCGTGGTCTACCAGATCTATCCCCGCAGCTTCCAGGACAGCAACGGCGACGGTATCGGGGATCTGCCCGGCATCATCAGCCGGCTGGACTACCTCCAGCAGCTGGGCATCGACCTCCTCTGGCTCTCACCGATCTACGCCAGCCCCCAGGACGACAACGGCTACGACATCAGCGACTACCAGGACATCGACCCGACCTTCGGCACCCTCGACGACGTCGATGAGCTCATCGCCCAGGCCCACGCGCGTGGCATTCGCATCGTCATGGATCTCGTGGTCAACCACACCTCTGACGAGCACCCCTGGTTCGTCGAATCGCGCTCCAGCAAAGACAATCCGAAGCGCGACTGGTACTGGTGGCGACCGGCCCGCGAGGGGATGGAGCCCGGATCACCCGGGGCCGAGCCGACCAACTGGGAGTCCTTCTTCAGTGGCTCGACCTGGCAGCTCGACGAGACGACCGGCGAGTACTACCTGCACCTGTTCAGCCGCAAGCAGCCCGACCTCAACTGGGAGAACCCCGAGGTCCGCGAAGCCGTCTACGCGATGATGCGCTGGTGGCTGGACCGGGGCATCGACGGCTTCCGCATGGACGTCATCAACATGATCTCCAAGGTCACCTCCCTGCCGGACGGTGAGCCCCTGGCCAACGGGCCATGGGGTGACGGCAACCCGCATTTCCTGTGCGGTCCCCGGATCCACGAGTTCCTCCAGGAGATGCACCGTGAGGTGTTCGAGGGTCGCCCCGAGCGACTGCTGACCGTGGGCGAGATGCCGGGCGTCCGGGTCGACGACGCGGTGCTGTTCACCGACCCCGCCCGCCACGAGCTCGACATGGTGTTCCAGTTCGAGCATGTCGGCCTCGACCACGGCACTCACAAGTGGGACCGAGTCGCGCTCGACCTGCGCGACCTCAAGGCGAGCATGTCGCGCTGGCAGACCGGGCTCGCCGAGCGAGGCTGGAACTCGTTGTACTGGAACAACCACGACCAGCCGCGAGCCGTATCCCGGTTCGCCACCGACGACCCGCAGTTTCGAGTCCCGGCCGCCAAGCTGCTCGGCACCGTGCTCCACCTGCACCGGGGCACGCCGTACGTCTACCAGGGCGAAGAGCTCGGCATGACGAACGTGCCCTTCCCCGACGAGAACGCCTTCCTCGACATCGAGTCGGTCAACTACTACGAGGCAGCGTTGGCCGCGGGGCTTGACTCCGACACGGTCCTCGGCGCGCTCCGAGTGGGCAGCAGGGACAACGCCCGCTCCCCGATGCAGTGGGACACCACGGCGCATGCCGGGTTCACGACTGGTGAACCATGGGCACGGGTCAACCCCAACTACACGGAGATCAACGCTGCCTCCGCGATCGCCGACCAGGACTCGGTCTTCCACCACTACCGCCGGGTGATCGAGCTGCGGCACACCGAGCCAGCCGTGGCTCACGGCGACTTCCACATGCTGGCCGCGGAGCACCGCACCTTGTATGCCTACACGCGCTCGCACGAGGGCACACAGCTCCTCGTCGTCGCGAACTTCTCGTCCGAGGACTTGCCGCTCGATGCGGCATTGCCTGAGATCCGCGAGTGGCACGACGCCCAGATGGTCCTCGGCAACCTCAAGGCGCCCGCGTTGGTGACGGCGCCGCTGCGCGCGTGGGAGGCTCGGATCCTGCGTCGCTGACGATCGCCGGGCGGTTCGCCCAGGCCTGACCGTCCCAAATCCGCGTGTTTCTCCAGCGAGGCGGCCGACGGACTGGCACCATCGCCATGTGCTGATTGACGGGGGCTTGGGTCTCGGCGTGATCCTGACGGCGTTGTGGGTCTACTGCCTGCTCGAGGTGATCATGACGGACGAGCATCGCGTCCGTAACCTTCCCAAGCTGACCTGGGTGGTGATCGTGTTGTTCACCTTCGAGGTCGGGGCCGTGGCCTGGCTCGTCGCGGGACGCCCGCAGTCATCGCCACGCGGCCGACCGCAGCAGGGCGCTGCTCGCAAGCGGCGGGACAACACCTATCCCGAGTACGACCGGCCAGGCCGTTTCGCCGCCACCAACCCTGACGACGACGAGGCGTTCCTGCGGCAGGTTCGCGAGCGGGCCGAGGCACAGCGTCAGGAGGCCAAGCGCCAACGGCAAGAGCGCGAGGCACGCCAGGCACGCGAGGCCCGCCAGGCACGCGAGGCTCGGGCGCGCCGGACTGGAGAACAGCCTGAGCAGAGCGAGTCATCCCACGACCGAGACGACGAGCCGAACCCACCCGCCTGAGGCTCAGAGCTGGGTCGACTCCCGCAGCGCCGCCAGGACCTTGACGTCGATCCCCTGCGGGCTGAGACGCGTTTCGTAGTTCTCCTCGGAGGCCCAAGCGGCAAGCGCGGCCGCCACCTCGCCCTCGTGTCCCAAGGACGCGAGTCGAGCACGTACCTCGTCGGCGACCGATCCCACGAGGGGCTCAACCTGCTCGGGCGCTCCGAACATCAGGTCGTTCAACCGCAACAGCCGGGCCAGCTCCTGCGGCGCCGCCGGATGGTCGTCCACCCGCACGTCCGCGAGGACCCCAGAGCCGTCGTAGCCGGCGCCGGGCTGCACGGCATACAAGGCTGCTCCTTGACGACCCCGCGAGTCGCCACCGGCGCGATCCCCGGCGAGCAGGGCCGCGCACAGCCGGTCACTCAGCGACGACCCGGTCGACTCCAGCCACGCCCGCTCCATCTCCGCCACCACCTCGGGTCCGGTCAAGATGTTGCCCTGGATGGCGTAGCCGCCGGTGTCTTCACGGCCCGACACGCCTCCGGCCCACGGCAGGCAGTGCTCCCCGGTGTAGGTCGCCTGCGAGCTGACCCCCACGACACCCAACTGGCGGTGTTCGCGCTGCTCATCAGGGTCGGTACAGGCCGCCACCGCCTCCTGAGCTGACAGGTGGCCGGACAAGGCGTCTAGCGCGACCTCCCGGTAGGCCACGCGCGCCATGGCCTGAGTCGCCACCGCGCCCACCCCGAGCCGCGCGGCGGGCACGACTGCCCCGACGAAAGGGAACTTGCTGGCCACGGCCACGCCGTAGGAGTCACCGACCTGACCCACGATGGAGAACGTCACGGGCCGACCGTACTCGGGGCTACCAGTCGCTGTCGTGACAGGCGTCGCCGGTGGCCGGCTCGACCTGCAGCGTGGCGTGCACGATGGCGTGCCGCTCTTTGAGCAAGGTCTGACCGTCGACGAGGATCCGCTGGATGTCCGCGTCGGCGTCAGACACCAGATGCACCGTCGCCACGTTGATCCCCGACGTGAGCGTCCAGACGTGCAGGTCATGCACGTCCGCCACCCCTCGGATCGCGGCCAGGTCAGCCGTCACCGACGCCGGCTCCACGCCCTCAGGCACGTGCTGGGCCAGCACGGCCAGAACCTGACGACCAAGCGAGACGGCCCGCACCGCCACGAACACGCCGATGGCCACAGCCACGACGGCATCCCAGACCGCACTGCCGGTGGTCGTGACCAGCACCGCGGCGAGGACCACCCCGGCCGAACCAGCCGCGTCCGCGGCAACCTCGAGGTACGCCCCCTTGACGTTGAGACTCTCGTCCGCGCCCCCGCGCAGCAGCAGCATCGCGGCCACGTTGACGACCAGACCCACGGAGCCAGCCACCAGCATGGCGCCGCTGTGGACGGTCACCGGCTCCCCGACTCGGCGGATGGCTTCGACCACGACATAGACCGAGACACCCGCCATCAGCAGGACCGCCAGGCCACTCGCGAAGACCTCGGCGCGGTAGGACCCATACGTCCGACGGCCGGTGCGGTCCGGCCTGGCCGCGACTCGGGTGGCCAGCAGCGCGGCCGTCAGCGCCACGACGTCCGCGGCGAGATGGCCGGCATCGGACAGCAACGCCAGGGACGACGAGGTCAGCGCCACCACCAGCTCGACGATGAAGAAGGCGGCCGACAGGCCTGCCGCGGCCGCCAGGCGCCACCTATGCCGGGCCCCGACGTGGTGGTCGTGGCCGGTTCCCATTCTTCGATCCTAAGGCGCTGGCAGCCAGCCCTGGCTCGCGGCATACGGTAGGTCCGTGGCCACGATCGAGGCAGTCCTGGGCGACATCACGACCGAACGCACCGACGCCATCGTCAACGCAGCGAACTCTGCCTTGCTTGGCGGGGGCGGAGTGGACGGAGCGATTCACGCGGCAGCCGGGCCGCTCCTGCTCCAGGAGTGCCGACAGCTCCGCGAAACGCGCCTGCGGGACGGGCTCGCTGTGGGGGATGCCGTCGCCACGGCGGCAGGAGACCTACCGGCGAGGTGGGTGATCCACACGGTGGGGCCGGACCGACGACGCGGCCAGACGGACCCGGCCCTGCTGGCGTCCTGCTTCACCCGGAGCCTGGCGGTGGCCCGGGACCTGGGCGCGACGAGCATCGCCTTTCCCGCGGTCAGCGCCGGCGTCTTCGGCTGGGACTCGGCCGAGGTGGCTCGGATCGCAGTAGACGCGGTCACCCGCGACCTCGCCGAGCATGTCGGGCTGGACCTCGTGCGGTTCGTGCTGTTCAGCCGCCACACGCTCGCCAACTTCGAGGCGGCCCTCGCCAGCTAGGGCCGGGGGTCACACCACTCAGGCCCCCTGGCTCAGCTGCTCGTGCTCCTCACCTGCTGAGACGATCAGCTGCCCGATGACCTCGACGCTGTGCGCACCGGACAGGCCGACCCGGCGGTTCGCCATGAAGAACGGGACGCCGGTGATGCCGACCTCGGTGGCGGCCCGCTCGTCTTCGCGGACATGGTCGGCATACTCCTCGCCGGCCAGGACCGCCGACAGGCGCCGCCCATCCAGACCCGCTTCGGCACCGAGGCGCTGCAGGGTCTCGATGTCGTCGATCGGCTTGCCCTCAGTGAAATAGGCGCTGTACAGCCGCTCGAGAACGGCGGCCTGCAGTGCGTGTCCGCCCTGCGCCAGCCCGAGCGCCACCATGCGGTGGGCGTCGAAGGAGTTCGCGCGCAGCTCGCGGTCGACCTCGATCACCACGCCATCCGGCCGCCCTAAGGTGGCTGGGCGTTCCGCGATCTCCCGGGCACCCTCGGCATCGGTGCCATACCGCTCCGCCAGCCACTGGAGCACGGTCGTGCCGTCCCCGTGCGGGGCTCCCGCATCCAGCTCGTAGGCGTGGTAGGTCACCGTGACGTCAGCCGGATGGGCACTCTCGGCGATGGCCTGCTCCAGCCGCCGTTTCCCGATGTAGCACCACGGGCACACCACATCCACCCAGACATCGATCTCGACTGCGCTCATGCCTCCATGGAAGCACGGTCCCGCTCTCGGCGCGGGCCGGGTCGATGGGGGCGGACACACGCAGGCCCCCACCCGCGATGCGGGAGGGGGCCTGAAACGTGGTGTTCCGGTCGGAACCTGAGGGTCAGGGGCGACCGTAGGTGGCCGAGGAGGACCAGACCGGACGCAGGCCGACGGAGGAGCCGCTGTGCGGGGCGTCCCACATCATGCCGTTCCCGGCGTAGATCCCCACGTGGTAGGCCGGCGAACCGAAGAAGACCAGGTCGCCGGGCTGCGGGTTGGAGACCGGGGTGGAGGCCGCCTGCTGCTCCGAGGCGGTGCGCGGCAGGGAGATGCCCACCTGGCGGAAGACGTATGCCGTGTAGCCGGAGCAGTCGAAGCCGCTCGGCGTGGTGCCGCCGTAGACGTACGGGACGCCCTGGTACTGCGCGGCGATGCCGAGGATGCCGCCGGTGGCCGGCGCGGCCACGACGAACGGCACCCGGGTCATCGACCGGCTGGCCTGCTGCGGCTGGGTGCGAACGATGGGTGCCGGGGCCGGAGCCGCGACGGGCTGGGGCTTGGGCGTCGCCTGGAAGCCGATGATGCCGAACGCGTCGGCAGCCTTGGGCGTCGCCACGGAGGGAGCCTTGAGTGCTGCCGGTGCGCTGGACGGCGCCTTCTCGGTGGCCTGGCCCGCCGTCGCCGCGGAGGCCGGAAGAGCGAACGATGCCACGAGACCGCCGGATGCGGCGATGACGGCTGAGGTCTTGACGGCCGGCTGGGCCGACTTGGCCACGATGCCACTCAGCTCGGAGACAGGGTTGAAACGGCCTGGCGCGCGGTGGCGGCCGGGATCGTGTGAAGCCACGGTTGATGAACCTCCAGGCGCCTACGAGGTCAGCTGTCGGGTTCGGGTGGAGGTAGATCACCCGGCCCACACGCCTGACATCCGACCTTGCGGATGCACGCGTGGGGGCTTCACCCCAAGGACCTCCCGAAGGAGGCCCAAAATTGGGTCCCCCGCTCCTGCCAAGCGGTCTTGCTGAGGACTCGGGCGTGGTGACAGGACTAGGCGATCCACATCGAGCCAATCTCCCCAGGGGGTGGAGAGATCTCCGCGAGACTACACAGTCCCGGTCCGCCATGTCACATTGAGGTCACGGCGCGTCCAAGAGCAACCCACAGAAAAGCATGACAAAGCCTATCGAACGCGCCGAGAACGGCACATCGATCCCGCCAAAAGATCAGACGAGTGCCCCAAATACGTGCTGTGCGACCTCGTCGGGCAGAGACACCCCGGTCGACTCCGGGGCGTTCTCGCGAACCGCCACGACGCGCCCGTCCACCCGGTGCACGCGGACCCGCTCGCCGGGCAGCAACCGGGCCACGGTCAGCAGGCTGAGCGCCTCGTGGTCGACCTGGACGGGCTCGCCGATGCGCCGCACGAGCACCGTCTCGGGCGTGTCGGTGGCCAGCTCGGTCAGCGTGTGCAGGCCGAAGCGGAAGTCCTCGCTGGGCTCGTCCTCACCCAGCTCGTCGAGGCCTGGGATGGGGTTGCCGTAGGGAGAGTCGTGGTGGTCTTTGAGCATTGCGAGGATCTTGCGTTCGACACGCTCGGACATGACGTGTTCCCACCGGCACGCCTCGTCGTGGACGTACTCCCACTCCAGGCCGATGACGTCGACGAGCAGCCGCTCGGCCAGCCGGTGCTTGCGCATCACCCGGGTAGCGAGCAGTCGACCATGCTCGGACAGCTC
>DASYGI010000335.1:0-12074 GCA_035999925.1 Pedococcus sp. | reverse complement strand
CTCGACTGCGAGGACCCGGGTCACGCCGTCGACCGACCTGCGCAGCTTGCGGGCGGCGGACCAGCCCATCGACACGTGGTCCTCCTGCATGGCGCTGGAGGGGATCGAGTCGACCGACGCCGGGTTCGCCAGGCGCTTGAGCTCGGAGACGATCGCGGCCTGGGTGTACTGGGCGATCATGTGCCCGCTGTCGACGCCCGGGTCGTCGGCGAGGAAGGCATTGAGCCCGTGGTTCCGCGCGACGTCGAGGAACCGGTCCGTACGGCGCTCGCTGATCGAGGCGAGGTCGGCCGCGACGATCGCGAGGAAGTCGAGGACGTAGGCCACCGGGGCGCCGTGGAAGTTGCCGTTGGACTCCAGGCGCCCATCAAGGGTCACCACCGGGTTGTCGACGGCGGATCGGAGCTCGAAACCGGCCACCGTGGCGGCGTGCTCGACCGTGTCACGCACCGCTCCGGCCACCTGAGGCGAGCACCGGAGCGAGTACGCGTCCTGGACGCGGGTGCACGCCTGCGGGTCGCGGTGGCTCTCCCGGATGCCGCTGTCCCGCATGATCTTTCGCAGGTTCTCGGCCGAGCGCCCCTGACCCGGCTGCGGTCGCAGCGCGTGGAGGTCGGCCGCGAACACGTCATCCGTGCCCAGCTGCCCTTCGACACTCATGGCGGCGGTGATGTCGGCGACGGTGAGCAGCTGCCGCAGGTCGGTGATGGCCAGGATGAGCATGGCCAGCATGCCGTCGGTGCCGTTGATGAGGGCCAGGCCCTCCTTCTCGTGCAGCTCGACCGGGGTGACGCCCGACGCGGCGAAGGCTTGCGCCGTCGGCATCCGCTCGCCGCTGGCGTCGCGCACGACGCCCTCACCCATGAGCGCCAGGGCACAGTGCGACAGGGGAGCCAGGTCGCCCGAGCAGCCCAGCGAGCCGTACTCGTGCACGACGGGCGTGATGCCGGCGTTGAGCATGGCCACGTAGGTCCGCAGCGTCTCCTCGCGGATCCCGGTGCGTCCGGTGGCGAGGGTGGAGATGCGTAGCAGCATCAGGGCGCGCACGACCTCGCGCTCCACCTCAGGCCCAGAGCCAGCGGCGTGGGAGCGCACGAGCGAGCGCTGCAGCTGGGCCCGGAGCTCGACGGGGATATGCCTGGTGGCGAGGGCGCCGAAGCCGGTCGAGACGCCGTAGTGCGGGATCGTGTCGTTGGCCAGGGCCTCGATGACGGCCCGCGAGCGGCGCACCTCGGCCAGCGACTCCTCGGCGATGACCAAGTGGGCGTCGTGGCGCGCCACCGCCACGACATCGTCGAAGGACACCGGGCCGGTGCTGACGGTGACGGTGTGCGTGGAGGTGGTCTGGGTCATGCCTCCATTGGAGCCGAGGTATGCCGTCCACGAACCTCGCGGCGGCGGCATACCGTCTCAGATGCGAGACAGAGAGTCGTCGGTCCGCGCCTGCTTGGCCCGCACGACCTCCTCGGGAGACCACCCGGGCCGGGGAACCGCGTCCCGCAGGAGCTGGGTGTACGGGTGGCGGGGCGAGTCGAGTAGTCGCCGGGTGGCACCACGTTCCACGACCTGGCCGCGATGCATCACCAGGGTCTGGTCGCAGAGGTGGCGCACCACGGCGAGGTCATGGCTGATGAAGACCAGCGCGATGCCGGTCTCACGGCGGATCTCCTGGAGGAGGTCGAGCACCTGCGCCTGCACCGACACGTCGAGCGCTGAGACTGCCTCGTCGAGCACCAGCACGGCGGGTCGCACGGCGAGGGCCCGCGCGATGGCCACCCGCTGCCGCTCACCGCCGGACAGTCGCCGGGGCAGCGCCGCGGCAGTGCGTTCGCCCAAACCCACCTGGACCAACAGGTCGACGACCCGCTGTCGCCTCTCGGAACGCGACAGCACGGCGTGCAGACTCAACGCCGCCTCGATGGCCGAGCCGACCGCTTGGCGTGGGTCAAGGGACAGGTAGGGGTCCTGGAAGACGATCTGCAGCGACCGGGCCCGCGCGAGCCGCTCGGTGCGACCATGCGGACGCCCCTCGAGCGCGCGACCGCAGACCACGATCCGCCCGCCGTCCGGCTGCTCGAGCCCGACCAAGATGCGTGCCACGGTCGACTTGCCGGACCCCGACTCGCCGACGATGCCAAGGGCCTGCCCGGCTCGCAGGTCGAAGGTGACTCCTCCCACCGCCTCAACCGTCCCGCCCCGTACGCGGTAGCTCTTGCGCAGGTCGACGACCTCGAGCAGCGGATCGGTGTTCACGAGACCCCCCTGAGGCTCTCGGCGTGCGCCGCAGCGGCCAAGTCGACCACGCCCGGATGGGCACATCGTGACGACCTGGAGCCGTGACGCACCATCGCGGGCAGCACCCGGCATACCTCGTCAGCCAGGGAACATCGCGGCGCGAACGGACACCCGCCAGAGTCCTCGAGCAACCTCGGCAGCGAACCAGGGATGGAGCCGAGCCGGCCATCCTCGTCGCCCAGCCGCGGCCTCGAGGCCAACAGGCCAGCGGTGTAAGGGTGGCGGGGAGCCGAGAACAGCTCCGCCGCCGGGGCTTCCTCCACCATGTGCCCGGCATACATGACGTAGACGCGGTCACAGGTGGCGGCCGCAAGGTCGAGGTCGTGGGTGATGAACAGCATCCCCATGCCCCGCTCACGCTGGAGCCGCCGCAGGACTGCCACGATCTCCGCCTGCGTGGTCACGTCCAGGGCCGTGGTCGGCTCGTCGCACAGCAGCAGTCGCGGTTCGCTCATCAAGGCGCCTGCGATCATGACCCGCTGCAGCATGCCTCCCGACAGCTGGTGGGGGTACTGCGTCAGGTGAAGCCGAGGATCGGGCAGGCCCACCGCGCCCAAGAGCTCGAGCGCCCGCGCGGTGGCAGCCGCCCCGGAGAGCCGCCCGCTGGCCCGCACGGCCTCGGTCAGGAAGTCCCCGATGCGGCGCACGGGGTTCAGGCCGGCGCGGGGGTCCTGGAAGACCATGGATGCCGTCGAGGCCCGCAGGTCACGTAAGGCCTTCCGGTCGCAGGTCAGGACGTCGAGTCCGCCGACCAGCACACGCCCTGTCGTCTGGGCTTCCGCGGGCAAGAGCCCAAGGACCGCTCGGGCGGTCAGCGACTTGCCTGAGCCCGACTCCCCGACCAGGCCGACCATCTCCCCGCGCGCGACCTCCAGCTCGACGCCGCTGAGCACAGCCCGCTGCGCCACCCGCGGGAGGCGTAGCCACAAGCTGTCGATCGACAGGAGCCGCTCGCTCATGGGTCCCTCCTGGAGATCCCGTCACCCAGCTGCTCCCCCACGACGTTGAACGCGACAACGGTCACGACCACAGCGACCGAGGGGACCAGCGCGGACAGTGGCTGTCCGAGCAGCACGGCACCCCGCCCGTCGTTGATCATGGCGCCCCAGTCCGAGGTCGGAGGTTGAGCGCCGAGACCGAGGAAGGACAGGGCCGCGAGATCCAGCAAGGCATACCCGAACATCACGGTGGCCTGCGCCAGCATCAGCGGGGCGATGTTCGGCAGGACCCGACGAACCGCGATGCTGACCGGGCCGAAACCCTGCACCGAGTAGGCAGACACGAACGGGCGACTCTTGATGGTCCTCACCAGCCCCCGCACCTGCCGAGCCATGAAGGGCGTGTAGGCCACGCACATGGCGACGACGGGAGCGAACAGCCCTTTGCCGAACAGTGAGACCGCCAGGATCGCCAGCAACAGCGCGGGAAACGCGAAGCCGATGTCGACCAGCCTGCCGATCGCTGCATCGACCCAGCCCCCGCACCAGCCCGCGAGGAGTCCCACGCTCACGCCGAGCAGGCTCGCGACGACCACGACGGCCAGCGGACCGACCAGACTGGTCCGCGCGCCGAGCATCAGCCGGGAGAGCGTGTCCCGCCCCACCTGGTCCGTGCCGAGCCAGTGCGCCGAGGTCGGCCCGAGGAGGGCGTTGCCGAGATCCGTGGTGTTCGGGTCGTAGGGCGCCAACAGCGGTGCGAACGCGGCCACCGCGACCAAGAGCAGCAGGACCAGTCCGCAAGCCCAGACCAACCAGCCGCCGGCGATGGACCTCGGCCGCAGCCGCAGCCGCACCCGGCTCGGCGACCAGGAGACGGTCGAGAGCGTCATCGCGCGGCCGTCCCGGCCAGGGTGCGCGGATCGAGAGCGGTGTGCAGCAGGTCGACCAGGACGTTGCACACCACGAAGGTGACAACGACCGCCAGCACGATGGCCTGGACGACCGGAAAGTCACGGGTGTCCACGGACTGCACGAGTAGCGAGCCGAGCCCGTCGAGCCCGAACGCCGACTCGACGACTGCGCTGCTCACCAGCAGACCCGCGACCACCACCCCCGACACCGTCGTGATCGGCCCCCACGCGTTGCGAAGGACATGGCGCCAGACGACCCTTCGGGTCGGAATCCCCCGGCTAAGGGCAACCTCGACGTGCTCCCGGCCGAGCTCGTCGAGCATCGCGGAGCGGGTCACGCGCCCGAGCAATGCGACGAACGTCAGGGCCAGCGCGACGGAGGGCAGCGCGAGATGGTGCAGGCGGTCGACCATCCCGTCGCCGGCGCCGAAGGTGGGGAACCACCTCAGCCCCACCGAGAAGACGGAGATGAGCAGGATTGCTGCGACGAAGGGTGGCACCGCTGCCAGCGCGGTCACCAGGACCAGGACCGCCTTGTCCGCGACGCGGCCGGCATTGAGAGCACTGAGGACCCCGGCGGCCACGCCGACCAGGCTGATCAGCAGGGCCGCCATCGCGATCAAGGTGAGCGTCGGGGCCAGACGTGCCTCGAGGAGCGAGGTCACCGGGGTGCGGAACTGGAAGGAGGTGCCCAGGTCGCCGTGCAGAACGCCGTTCGCCCAGTGGAGGTACTGCGCGAGGAAGGGTCGGTCGAGGCCGTACTGCGCCTTCGTCATCGCGATGGCTTCGGGCGAGGGGCTTCGGCCCTGGGCCAGGAACTGCAGCGGCCCTCCGGGCGCAAGGTGCAGCGAGGCAAACACCACGAACGAGCTGACCACCAGGGTCGTCGCCATCGCGGCGAGGGTGCGGCCGATGCGGCCGATGCTGGGCATCACGGCGTTGGCCACCAGTCTGGCGAGGTCCACATGGCGAGCGCCTGTTCAAGGGCCGTTCCCAGCCCGAACACGGTCGCGTCGTCATATGGCCTGCCCACGAGCTGGACCCCTGTGGGTATGCCGTTGGGTGCGACACCGGACGGCAGGGCCAGGACCGGAAGGCGCCCTGCGATGTTGAACGGGACGGTCATCAGCGCGTCGCCCCAGTCGTAGGGCGCCTGCGCCCCGGCGTCTGCCGGGAAGCCCGTGGTCGCGACCGTCGGACACAGGAGCGCGTCATAGCTGTCGAGAAGCGCACCGAGTGGCTCGTAGATCGTCGCCTCGGCGAGGAGCCCTTCGGCGTACGACGCCGCAGCGGCGCTGCGCTCGGCGAAGTCGACGGTGTACGTCATGAGGTCCTGGGCACGCTCGCCGACCACGGTCCCGATGGCGGCCCCCAGCACCGCGCCGTAATGGGCCCACGCGGCATCGGAGATCTGCTGTCGGGTCCAGGGCAAGGTCACCTCCTCGACGGTCACACCCTTCGACCGGAGCGCGTCACCCGCGGCCCGGGTGTTGGCCTCGACGACGGGGTCGACGTCGTAGTCTCCGAGCGACACGCACAGGGCGACGCGCACCGAGTCACCTGCCTGCGGCGCGACGGGGATCCGGTAGGCCGGGCGTAGCGAGACGGGGTCCGCCCAATGGGGTCCGGCCAGCACGTTCTGCAGGAGGGCGGCATCGCCGACGCTGCGGGCCAGCGGACCATCCGCGCAGTAGGTGTCAGCGTTGAACGGCGCGAGCCCAGGCACCCGCCCGAACGGCGGCTTGAACCCGACCAGACCGCAGAACGACGCAGGCAGCCGGATGGACCCCCCGATGTCGGAACCGGTCGCAAGCAGGGTCTCGCCCGCCGCGAGGGCGGCCGCGGCGCCGCCCGAGGACCCACCGGGACTCATGGCCGGGTTCCAGGGATTCCTGGTGACCCCCCAGAGCCTGCTGTGGGTCACGGGTGCGCACGAGAACTCCGGCGTGGCCGACCGCGCATGCACGACCGCCCCCGCGGCCAGGACCCGCTCCACCACTGGATGGGTCACCTCGGCGAGGTGTCCCCTGAGCAGCAGCGACCCCTCCTCCAAGGTCTTCCCCGCGATGGCCTGCTCCTCCTTGAGCACCAGGGGAAGACCCTCGAGGGCCCTGGGCGACGGGCCTTGGCCGGCATACCGACGCTCCGCCTCCCGCGCCGCCACGTAGGCGTCGAACAGGAGCTCTTCGGTGAGGGCGTTGACCGTGGACTCCACCTGTTCGGTGCGGCGCACGCACGCATCGAGGAGCTCCACTGGGGACAGCTCTCGACTGACGAAGAGCTTGAGCGCCTGGGTGGCAGTGAGGTGGTGGAGGTCCATCAGTTGGCTCCGATCGAAGCGGCCCACGGGTAGTAGAGGAAGTTGATCGAGGGCTTGACGCCCGTGATCCTCTTGCCTAGCCAGACGCTGGTCGGGAGGGTGTACATCGGCAGCCACGGCAGCTCGTCCATCGCGATCTGCTGAGCCTTGGCGACGATGGCGGGGCGCCTGGGGTCGGTCAGAGGTGTCGCCACGGCAAGGTCGGCGGCCGCGTCGAAGGCCTTGTTGGACCACCCGCCGTAGTTGGAGAACTGGCCTGTGTGAAGCGCCCCGTAGAAGTCCATCGGGTCTGCCAGCGACGTATACCAGGCCGTCAGCATGAGGTCGACGCCCTTGCGGGCGGCCGGGTCGGTGAACATCGCCGTGTAGCTCGCCGGGGAGACGGTCTGGATCGTTGGCTGGAGGCCGATGTCCTTGGCTGCCTGAGCCACCGCGGCGGTGACGGCGTCGGCCGACTGGATGATCGGCGAGGTCGCGATCACAATGCGCTGCCCGTTGACGCCGGCCGCCTTGGCGAGAGCCTTGGCGGCTGTGACGTCGCGGCGGTAGCTCGGGAGCTTGGCGATGATCTGCCCGAGCTGGCCGGCCGAGACGCCGCCCCAGCTGCTGCGGCTGACCATCGAGGTGGCGACGTCGCCCACTCCCTGCTCGCCGGTCTTCACCAGCCCGGCTCGGTCGGTGGCCATCAGCAGGGCCTGCCGGACCCGCTTGTCCGCGAGGACGCCCGAGGAGCGGGTCACCACCTCGCTGACGACGGTGGTGTTGACGCCGTGGTACAGCGTTCCGGCGCCGCTCGAGGTGAGCTTGGCGTAGGCGTTCGCCGGAACCAGCCAACCGCCGTCGACCTCGCCTGCGGTCCAGGCGTTGACGCGGGTGATGGGGTCGGCGAGGAAGACGAACTTGACGGAACCCGCTTTCGCGAGGCGCGACGCGTCCCAGTAGCCGGCATACCTCTTGAGGGTCAGGCTGTCCCCCTGCTTCCACGAGGCGAGGCTGAACGGGCCGGTGCAGTTGACGCCGGCCGACGCAGATCCATAGGCCTTGCCGTCCCGTGCCAGCGTCTTGGCGGACTCGATCGTTCCGGGAGTCACGGCCATGAACTGGTTGAACAGCGAGTCGGGCCGCTTCAGCGTGACGGTGACCTGGTGCTGACCCGTCTGGACGATCGACGCCACGTTGATGAACGCGCTAGCCCAGTACGACCCGACACGGGGGTCCAGGTGCCGTCGCAGCGATGCCACCACGTCGGCGGCGGTGAGCGGAGAACCGTCGTGGAAGGTCACCCCCTGCCGGATCGTGTACACCCAGGTCGTCGGGGTCGGGTTGGCGAACTTCTCCGCAAGGCCTGGGCTGACGGTGAGGTCGGGGTTCCAGCGCAGCAGGCTCTCGCAGACGTTGGCTAGGACCTGGTTCGGCGGGTAGTCGAAGGCCAACGCGTAGTCGAGGCTGAGTGGCTCGGCGTAGAGCGCCCAGCTGAACGAGTCGATGCCTCTGGTGGGCTTCGGCGTATCGGTCGTGATGCGGTATGCCGCACCCGCCACGCCGGAGGGGCCGCTGGCCACGCCCGAACAGGCCGTCAGAACCGTCGCCACAGCAGCCAGGAGTGCGGCGCTGCGGGTCCGTTTGGACACCGGTCTCGTCATCTCGTTTCCTCCGAATCGCAAGGGCTTCCTGCCGGGTCGTGAGCAGTGGCGACAGGGCTGCCGTTCACGAATTGAGGGCGAGACTAGGCTTGGGTCAACGGCTTTGTCAACGGTGTTGACTTCATCGTTGACTACGGCGTTGACTTAGGCCCGAAATGTGGTTTGATCAGACCCCAACCCTCAGGAGGACCCGTGGCGAAGGCTCGTTCAAACCCCGCTCCCCGTGCTCGCGCTCGCTTGGAGCGCGGGGCGATCATCGATGCCGCCATCCAGCTGGCGGCGCGGGGCGAACAGGTCACCTTCCGAGCGTTGGGCCGCGAGCTGGGCTCCGACCCGACCGCGGTCTACCGGCACTTCCGTGACAAGGACGAGCTGCTCCGGGCGATCATCGACCAGCACCACGTCGAGGTGCTGGGTCGCCTCGACCGCAGCGGCTCCTGGCGCGAGCAGCTCACCGAGCTGGCGCGCCA
Organism: Pedococcus sp.; assembly: GCA_035999925.1. Taxonomy (GTDB): domain Bacteria; phylum Actinomycetota; class Actinomycetes; order Actinomycetales; family Dermatophilaceae; genus Pedococcus. Next base: position 3,497 of record DASYGI010000335.1, on the reverse strand, counting down.
GACGTTGCAGATGGCGATGGAACACCCCGCCATCGGCGTGGAGCTGCGCCGCCTCACCACGGGGGGCCCAGGTGAGCTCGCGATGGTCGAGACGCTGCTGACTCTGCTCTCGTCCGCAGGCCTTGGTCGCGAGGACGCCGTTCGCTTCTATGCGGTGCTGTCGAACCACGCCCTGACCGGGGCCTCGGCCCAGGCGATGTCGCGACTTCAGCTCGGCGGGATCCCCGAAGCCGAGGCCGTGCAGTGGTTCGAGCTCCACGCCGTCGACATGGAGCGCTACCCGGCGGTTGCGGCGTCCCTGGAGAACATCGCCTCCCTGCGCGACACCGAGATCTACCTGATCGGTGTCGAGGTGATCCTGGACGCGGCCCAGGCCGCCGCCACCCGCCAGCCCGGCGGTGCGCCCGAGGACCACGCGAGCGATGGCTAGCACCGTCTACGAGCGACGAGCCCCGGACCCGCGGCTCGTCGACGAGGCATTGGCGGGCTCTGCTCGGGAGGTCTTCTGGCTGGACGACGTGGTGCGGCCGTCCTATCCGCCCTTGCAGGGGGAGCTGGATGCTGACCTGACGGTGGTGGGCGGAGGCTACTGCGGCCTCTGGACCGCGGTACTGGCCAAACGGCGCAACCCCGGGCTTCGGGTCGTCCTGCTGGAGTCTCGACGGGTCGGCTGGGCAGCCTCAGGGCGCAACGGTGGGTTCTGCGAGCCCAGCCTGACCCATGGGGACGAGAACGGGCGCGCTCGGTGGCCGCGGGACCAGGTCGCACTCGAGCAGCTGGGCCAGGCCAACCTGGCCGCGCTCGAGGACGACCTCGTCACACTGTCGATCGATGCCCAGGTCGAGCGCACCGGTACTCTGGCGGTCGCCGTCGAGCGCCATCAGGTGCCCTGGCTGAAGAAGCCCGGACCTGGCGAGTACCTCGACACCGCAGCGGTGCACCGTGAGATCGCGAGCCCGATCTTCCTCGCGGGCCGCTGGTCCCGCGAGGAAAGCCTCCTGGTCCACCCGGCCCGGCTGGCTCTCGGACTCGCCCGGGCCGCCGTGGACCTCGGCGTGGAGATCTTCGAGGAGTCGCCGGCCACCGGCTTGGAGGCCGACCACGGGGGCCCCGTGCTGGTTCGGTCCACCCGCGGCGTCGTACGCAGCGCCCAGGTGGCGCTGGCAACGAACGCCTTTCCCGCTCTGGTGCGACGCAGCCGGCGACGCACCGTCCCGGTGTACGACTACGTCCTGATGACCGAGCCCCTGACCTCGGCACAGCTCAGCTCGATCGGCTGGTCGAACCGCCAAGGGCTCACCGACCTCGCCAACCAGTTCCACTATTCGCGCCTCACGGCGGACAACCGGATTCTGTACGGCGGCTACGACGCCATCTATCACCCGGGACGCAGGATCCGCGAGGAGTACGAGGACCGACCCGAGAGCTACCGCCGGCTCGCCGCCCATTTCCTCACCACCTTCCCCCAGCTCGAGGCGGTTCGGTTCAGTCATCGCTGGGCAGGGGTCATCGACACGAGCACTCAGTTCTGCGCCTTCCACGGGCTGACCAAGTCCGGGCGGGTCGCCTACGCCTCGGGCTTCACCGGCCTGGGGGTGGCCGCCACGAGGTTCGCGGCCGAGGTCATGCTGGACCGTCTGTCGGGGACCGAGACGCCCCGGACCCGACCCGAGGTGGTCCGCACCCTGCCGCTCCCCTTCCCGCCCGAGCCCCTCACCAGTGCTGGTATCGCGATGACCCGGTGGGCGCTCGACCGCGCTGACCACAACCGGGGACGGCGAAACCTGCTGCTGCGAAGCCTGGACTCGGTTGGCCTTGGATTCGACTCCTAACGAGTTGGGGAGCCACCCGTGTCCACCCCCGTCCCTGCGCTGATCCATGGCTCACGAGCCGGCGACGCGGACGCCTTCGCTCAGCTGTATGCCGCGCACGTCGGCCCGCTGCGCAGCTACGCCCGTCGCCTGGGCGTGCGGGACCCCGCCGCGGAGGACCTCGTCGCTGAGGCCTTTGCCCGCACGTGGGAGCAGCTGCGTGCCGGCGGCGGCCCCACGGTGGCGTTCATGGGCTACCTGCGGGCGGTCGTGCTCAACGAGCACCTGGGCCAGCTGCGACGGGACCAGCGCCTCATCTGGGTCGCGGACCTCGACGATGCCAGCGTGGGCAACCCACAGCTCGCCGCGCGGATCGCCGACCTGTCCCCGGAACACCTCGTGCTCGAACAGCTGCTCCACACGCGACTGCAGCACGCCCTGTCCACCCTTCCGCACCGTTGGCAGCAGGTCCTGGTCATGATCTACGTCGAAGATCGGCCCTACCGCGACGTCGCCGCCCAGCTTGGGCTGACGGTGGAAGCGACCCGGCAGCTGTCCCGGCGCGCGCGAGGCGGGGCACGCCAGGCTCTCGCGACGCTCGCCGACGAGGACTGCGCGGCCTGACCAGACCAGCGGCAGCGTCACACCCACCCGCACTGCCGTCTCAGGTCTGAGACGATGCGTTCATGGCCAACGCCCCGGCTGCCGCTCAGGCCCTTTCGCTGCTCAGCCTGCTGGCGCGGCATACCGAGCCACTCCCCGCGGGCGCCATCGCGCGCGACCTGGGGCTTCCCCGCTCGACCACCTACCACCTGCTCGGGGTCCTTCGCGACCACGGGTTCGTCACGCACCTGGCAGAGGAACGGCGTTACGGCCTGGGCGTGGCGGCGTTCGAGCTCGGCTCGGCCTACCAGCGCCAAGCCCCGCTGCAGCGGATCGCGCGGCCGCTGCTGGGGCGGCTGGTCGACCTGACCACCCACAACGCGCACCTTGCCGTCCTTCATGGTCGGGACGTCCTGTACGTGATCGAGGAGCGAGCCCCTGGGCGACCCTTGCTCGTGACCGACGTCGGTGTCCGCCTGCCGGCGTCCCTGACCGCGAGCGGCCTGGCGATGCTCGCCGAGCTCTCCCCGGCGCAGCTGCGCGCGCTGTTCCCCCACCGCGACACCCTGGTGCAGCGGGACGGGGTCGGTCCCACCTCGGTGAGCGAGCTGCGGAGCCAGCTCACCGCGGTGCGACACCGCGGGCATGCCGTCGAGGACAGCAGCATCACCCCCGGGCTGGCCTCCGTCGCCCATGCGGTCTTCGACCACACCGGCCACCCCGTGGCGGGCGTCGCGGTGACCTTCCCCAGCGAGGAGGTCGAGGAGTCGGAGCGGGCTCGCATCGTCCAAGCGGTCACACGAACCTCGCTGGCGCTCACCGCACGCCTCGGCGGTCGGCCTCCGACGCGGCCCACCTCGTGACCGCCAGGGAGAGCCCAACGGTCACCGCGGTGGTGCTCTGCGGTGGGGCCGGCCGCAGGTTCGGGGGCGACAAGACGCAGGCTCTCATCGCCGGCCTCCCGCTGCTCGACCATGTCCTCCTCGCGCTTGCGACCCCGTGGCCGGTGGTGTGCGTCGGCCCACAACGACCCACCGCGCGCGGGGTCACCTGGTGTCGTGAGGAGCCTCCGGGCGGCGGTCC
>DASYGI010000334.1:0-3628 GCA_035999925.1 Pedococcus sp. | reverse complement strand
GACAACGACTTCGACCTCGGTTCAGTCCGGCTCGTCGTGGTGTACAAGGTGCTGAGCTAAGCGGCATACCTCGGGGTCCTGGCCGGGCTGGCCACCTTGCGGCACACGGCTGCTCCACTGGACTTCATCTGTGGTTCACGCTCGGCTCCTAGCGTTCGTGGCAGGCAATGCAACCCGCCCCGACACGGACAAGAGGACTGACATGGCCGGGAACACCCAGTACCAACCGCTCTCGCGCAGAGGGCTGCTCGGCGGGATCGGTGCCGGAGCAGCATTGGCCGGGAGTGCAGCCCTGGCCGGTCCCCCTGCCTTCGCTGGTCAGCAACGCCCGGCCGGGACAGCCACTCGCCGGCGGGTCCCAGTCGACCACATCGTGGTGTGCCTGCAGGAGAACCGTTCGTTCGACCACTACTTCGGGACCGCATCCTGGGCCGGCCGGTTCGGCATCCCCGCGAGCTACACGGTCCAGGACGGCAAGGGTGGCCGGGCTCGGCCCTACCACCTTGGCTCGCCGGCCACCGACGATGTGCCGCACTACTGGCAGGCGATGCACGCGGAGTGGAACCAAGGCGCGATGGACGGGTTTCTGGTCACCGGCGGCGCCACGGCCATCGGCTACTACACCGAGGCGGATCTGCCCTACTACTACTCGCTCTTCGACGACTACGCCCTGTGCGGGAACTACTTCTGCTCACAGTTGGGACCCACCTACCCGAACCGGCTGTATGCCATGGCCGGGACGTCCGGCGGAATCACCAACAACAACCTGTCGACCAAGGGCGAGCTCGACTTCCCGATGATCCTGGATCTCCTTGATAGCTATGGGATCTCGTGGAAGATCTACAACGTCGACTACGAGTCGATCGACTCCGGGTGGAGCGACAACGTCGCCCAGTTCTTTGCCCGCTGGCAGGACGACCCGCGCGTCCTCGCCACACATCAGGACTACCTCGACGACTGTCGCAACGGCACGCTGCCCAGCGTCTCGTGGATCATTCCCGACGACCGGCTTGGCTGGGACGAACACCCTCCCACAGACATCAATGTCGGCATCAGACTCATGAGAGATCTCATCACGGCCCTGCAGAAGTCTCCGCTCTGGGATCGCAGCGCCTATCTGCTCAGCTATGACGAGAGCGGTGGCTTCTTCGACCACGTAGCCCCGCCACAGCTGGACGCGTACGGACTTGGCCCGCGGGTGCCCATGTGGGTCATCTCCCCGCATGCCAAGGCCGGCCACCTCAACGGGGAGCTGTTCGAACACACGTCGATCCTGAAGTTCATCCAGACCCAGTTCGACCTGCCGACCCTGGCCTCGATCAACCACCGGTTCGACCGCACCACCCCGGGCGCGAACAACGATGCCGCCGCGGGTAAGCCCGTCGGGCCCCCCGCGCCACCGCGGGACCGGTTCGCGCATCTCGGCGACCTGACGTCCTGCTTCAACCGGGAGTAGCGCCCGACTGCAGGCGTGCGAAGTCGCTTGCAACTCCCTTGCAACCCGGCTAGCCCCTGAGGGGTTGCAAGGGAGCGCGTGTGGGTTGGATGACGCGTGGGCTCCCATCATCGTCGAGCCAGCGCCCACACGGATCCGCAAAAGGACGTAGGCCAACAGCATCAACCGCGCGCGAGCGGCACCAAGGGGGATCGGCAACGGTGGCGCTTCCTGCGCAACCGTGCGACGCTGCCACGACCGGGGACCGATCGCACTGGCGGGAGGGCAGGCATGGGACCTCACGGGGATCGGCATCCCCCACGCGACAACGACAGCTGGGGGCGGCAGATTCTCACTGTGCGGGGGGTGGCAGCCCGGCTCGAGCACAGACTCCACCACGCGCATGTGGGACCTGCGGAACTCGAACGCGGTTGCACCCTTGCCGGCGAGCTGGGTCTCGCAGCGGTGCTGTGCCGCCCGGAACACGTGCCGCATGCCGCGCAGCGACTGGCCGGTTCGGAGGTGGACGTCGTCACCATACTGGGGTTCCACGACCCCCGTTCCGCGCGGCGTTCACCTCAGGAGCTGGCCCAGGAAGCTGACGAGCTCAGCGCTCAGGGGGCCACCGAACTTGCTTTGGTCGCCACGCCGGGGTCGATGCCGGACGCTGGAACTGCCCTGCTGGTCGAGCAGATCGGCGCCGTGAACCAGGCCGCGGCTCCAGGTGCGACAAGGGTTCGAACCCTGCTGGACACCACATCGATGACCGATGACGAGATCAGGGCCTCGTGCCGGGCCATGGTCGATGCCGGCGTGCAGCTGATCCAGGGAGGCTCGATCCGCGGGGACCGGACGGCTCTCTCACAAGTCGAGGTCATGCGGTCGGCCATGCCGCGCAACGTTCTACTGAAGTGGACCCAACCAGTTCGGTCCATCCAGGCCCTGCTCGTGAGCATTGCCGTCGGGGTCGACCGCTTCAACGGTGACCCGGCCGCCTTGATCGAGGACGCGTCGCGGCAGACCCGCATCGCGCCTCTGAGGGTCCCCGTCCCTGGCGTCGACTTCTAGCAGCTTCCAAGCAGTCAACCCTGCCCCGGTATGCCGCGTGAGGACCACGCGGCATACCGGGAGGTGAGGTATCCCTGGGTTGAGCTAGGGCACAGCGCGTTCACGAACCAGCGTCAGGCCACGCGGCCCTGCGGTGCAGTCTGCGCGGTCATCGCCGGGTCCCGCACGACGATGTCGCCGAGGACGTCGTCGATCTTCGTGAGCAGCTCGGGCTCGAGCTTGACCCCGGCGGCTTTGACGTTCTCGTGCACCTGCTCGGGGCGCGAGGCGCCGACCAGCGCAGCGGCCACGTTCGGGTTCTGCAAGACCCAGGCGACGGCCAGCTGCGCCATCGACAGACCGGCCTCGTCGGCGATCGGCTTGAGGCCCTGGACCCGGTTCAGCACGTCGTCGTTCATGAAGCGCTTGATCATGTCGGCGCCGCCCTTCTCGTCGGCGGCGCGGGACCCCTGCGGAGGCTGCTGACCCGGCAGATACTTCCCGGTGAGAACGCCCTGCGCGATGGGGCTCCACACGATCTGGCTCACGCCGAGCTCCTCACAGGTAGGCACGACCTCGCCCTCGATGACGCGCCACAGCATGGAGTACTGAGGCTGGCTGGAGATGAGCTGGAAGCCGAGCTCCTTGGAGAGCTTGACGCCCTCACGGATCTGCTCGGCAGTCCACTCGCTGACACCGATGTAGAGGGCCTTGCCCTGGCGCACGACGTCGGCGAAGGCCTGCATGGTCTCCTCGAGGGGAGTCTCGGTGTCGTACCGGTGCGCCTGGTACAGGTCGACGTAGTCGGTCTGGAGTCGCTGAAGCGAGCCGTTGATCGACTCCATGATGTGTTTGCGGGACAGGCCGGTGTCGTTCTTCCCACGCGGGCCGGTGGGCCAGTAGACCTTGGTGAAGATCTCGAGGCTCTCGCGCCGCTCGCCCTGGAGGGCATCGCCGAGCACCGTCTCCGCTGCCGTGTTGGCGTAGACGTCAGCCGTGTCGAAGGTGCTGATTCCCGCGTCGAGCGCGGCGGCCACGCACTGCGCCGCGACGTCGTTCTCGACCTGCGAGCCGTGGGTGAGCCAGTTGCCGTAGGTGATCTCGGAGATCTTCAGTCCGCTATTGCCGAGGTATCGGTAGTCCATG
>DASYGI010000333.1:0-10474 GCA_035999925.1 Pedococcus sp. | reverse complement strand
AGCCGTCGCCGGGGATTTCGCTGTCACGGGCAGGGTTCTGATCCGTTCGGCCAACTCTTGGGTCGCGGAGGTGTCGATGCCGTGCTGAGCGCCGCCGCGCAGTATCGGGCCCGCGATCGCATCGATCTCGGGCGCTCGTTCCAGCTCGACGTCGCGTTGCATCGAGCTGCGCATTGTGTCGGGAGCAGCCGACCGGAGGGCCGCGAGAGCCGCCAGGTCGAGGTGGGCGCCCTGCGCTGCGGCCACCGCCTCGACCTCACGCTGCATCCGCAGATATGTCGGATCCTGCCGGACCGCGCCTAACGGTGCGGCGGCGACCGTGGTCGCCAGGGCGAGCGGCGCCAGAAACGCCAGCTTCTGCCACAGCATCGTCACCTCGTCGTCGGTGACGTGACATTCGATCCCCGCAGCACGCAGCTCCGTGGCCACGAGCTCGGCCCCGCACAGGTCGACCCGGAAGAAGGTCGACGACTGGGTGATCCGCCAGCCCTCGTCACGCTCCGACGCCACCCGCAGCGTGCCCGCGGTCACCAGCGGATACCTTGCCCGCAGAACAGCCATGTGATCGACGCCGTTCATCAGGGGGATAACCCGCGCATCACCCACCCGATCCGCCAGGGCAAGGGCATCCGCCAGCTGAGTCGCCTTCGGCGTCACCCAGAGCACGTCGACCTCCCGGTCGAGCATCGCGGCGGCGGGTACCCCCACCGTGAAGTCCCCCAGCACCTGACTGCGGACCGAGACCTCTCCGTTGTAACGCGACAGGGAGTCCGAGCGCATCAGCATGACAACCTCGGCACCCGCCCGTGCCAACGCTCCCGCCATCAGCGCGCCGACGGCTCCAGCACCAAGGACCGCGTGCCGCATCCCCGAAAGGTACGACCCCCAGTTGTGAGCGCCCTGAGACGCGGGCCCCCGTGATGCCGAGACACCGGCGGCCTTTCGACACGGAGCGATACCAAACTCGGAGCCTTCCCGCAGTGCCCGGACCAAGCCCATCACCACCGGTCCCGGGGGGCATGCGCCCAGAGCACGCTCGCTGCACTCTCGTCGCGAGGAGAGCCAAGAACCGCAGACCGAACATGAATCTATCCGTGCCCACCGGCAGAGGCTCGGCATGCGGAACCTCAACAGGACCCGCTGCCCCCCGCTCAGCATCCCGATCGCGTCGGTGACGTCCCCTCTCCACTGTCAAAGCGGCGGCGTTGGTGGCCGTGAGGTTGACGGTGCCGGTGTCGGTGTGTCGGTGAGCATGGCGAGAAGGAGCCTGACCCGCCTTCCCGGACCGCACGTCCGGCAAGAAGCTGTGGCGTTCCGGACTGCCTGGAGGGGAAGGGCGCTGGTGTTTGCAAGCGCCGGCGCCCGATTCTTTATGGCGCTGCCGACTGGGTCGCGTCGTTATGAGGCGGAGCCGGCTCGTTCCATCGGGCGCTCAATGGCGCTGGGGAATCGCTGTTGGAAGTCCAAGATGGCGACCCATTCAGGGGTGATGAAAACTCGGGCCATTTGGGGGCAGATCGGCCGTAGGTTCTCCAGCCAGGTTCGACCCATCTCGTTTCCCAGAGACCGGATGGTCATGGCTTCGTACTCTGGCGCGATGCCGTCAACTACGTCTGTGCGTGCCGTGCCGCGGATCTGGAGCACGTTGAAGGGCATTGTGTCGGTGTCGATCGATACCGCGACCTTCATTCCGTCTCTGAGCACCTTCATCTTGGGTTTGTCCGGCGGGGTCCCGAGCACGATTTCCGTGCCATTCCAGTGAAATCCGATCAGCACGAGTCGCGGCGTTCCGTCCGACCAGGCGTAGGCCAGCCGGGCAGGAAGTGGTGATGCCAAGAGGCGCTGGGCCACTGGATCCTGGAGGAAGGCGAGGTCGCCCTGATGCGTCGGCTTGGATCCTCCTGCGGGTTATTGGGGGAGTGTGAGCTTCTCCAGCGTCCTCTTGACCCGAGGCCGGGGTCAATCTTGCTCGTCGCCTCTTGCGGCGTGGGCGGCGTCGGCGTAGTCCTTCCTTTGTCTGCGGCGGGGGCGGCACCGGCGCCACGCGCCATTGGGTGGAGTTGCGCAGGTCGGGCGTCAGACGCCTGCGACGTAGGCGGTGAGGAAGTGGACGCCATGGCGGTCGAGGTTGCCGCGGGCGCGGTCGTAGTGTTCGGTGGTTCTCGGGTCGGCGTGGCGCGCGAGGATGCGCGTCGCGGAGGGGGACGCCGGCGTCGAGGGCGTTGGTGATCGCCGCGTGCCGCAGTGAGTGTGGGCTGATGTGCCGGGGGATGGCCGCGGTCCTCGCGATCCGGGCGACCATCCGGTAGACGTCGCGCCGGCCGCCCGGAGCTTGGGCGCAGGATCAGCGGGCCTGCGGCGCGATTGCCGCGGCAAGCCTCCAAGACCCGCAGCACTGGCACGGTCACCGGCATGGTCGCGGGCTTGTTGCCCTTGCCGACGAGGTGGAGCACCCGGTAGCCCAGGCTCAGTTAAAGCATCGGCGAAGTTAACCGAGTCCTCGTGCGTCAGGGGCGCGTCGAAACCGTTGCAGCGCGGTGCGGACGCGGGCGGTCTAGGCCTAGGTCGAGCTGGCGCTGGTCTCTGGGTGGTCGCCGTGCAGGACTTGGCAGTCCGTCCCGGGGAAGACGAGCCGTTCGTGGCCGTCGCCGAACCGGACGAGGTAGGGAGGGGCGCCGTTGTCGCCCCGGACCTGGAGAACCTCTGCGGTGTGGTCCGCAGAACCCACCTTCTTGCCGTGGAAGAGAAGCCGCTCGCCGATCTGAGCCTTCATCACCACACCTCCTAGCGATCAGGATAGGAGCCCCGGCACCCACATCACAGGGGTCATACGATGCAATCAGCCCGTGCCGGAGTTACCCCTCTGGGCCTGCCCGGCTGGCATATCCGGGCTCAGGCGGACCGTGTTGTCGGGAAGGGCACGTCGCGATCGGTCGCCGAGGACGGCTAAGACCTGCGTCGACCTCCTCCTCGGTTCTAGCTCTTCGACTGCGCCCTGACGATGCTCGGCCGCTCGCTCGACCGGCCGGCCGCGTCCAGCACCGCAGCTGTCTCCTGGGGCTGACCCGCCGCGCTGAGATGAGCTCGGGTACTCGCCCTGAACTCGTCGGAGCGTCGTCTCGCGCTTCCGACCGCTTCCAGCGCTTCGGCGGCATTGTGGCATCCGCGGGCGTGCGCATGCGCAGGCGTGCGGCGCTCTCCATCTCCAAGGCGCGTCGCCAGCCTGACCCACTTGTGGGCGAAGTGGGTCGCCGGCCTCCAGCTCGGTTCAGGTCTCGCCGGGCCGGACCAGCCGGGTCTCGTAGGCGATGACGATCAGCTGGGCGCGGTCTCGCGCGTCGAGCTTGGTCAGGGTGCGCGCGATGTGGGTCTTGACGGTGGCGGGGCTGATATAGAGCCGAGCCGCGATTTCGGCATTGGACAGACCCTTGGCCACCAGGGCGAGGACGTCACGCTCCCGCTCGGTCAGGACGTCGAGGCTCCGGACGTCGAGACTTAGACCTTCGGGCGGCCGCTGGACGAACGCCTCGATGAGGTGCCGGGTGATCCCGGGCGAGAGCAGCGCGTCCCCGCCGGCCACCAGCCGAACGCCGGCGAGCAGGTCCGCGGGTGGCGTGTCCTTCAGGAGGAACCCGCTCGCGCCGGCCTGGAGCGCCGCGTACACGTACTCGTCCAGGTCAAACGTGGTCAGGATGATGATCCGGACCTCGCCACACCGCGGGTCGCCGAGGATCCGACGGGTCGCCTCCAGCCCGTCCATCACGGGCATCCGGATGTCCATCAGCACGACGTCGGGCTGCGCGTCGAGGACCAGGTCGACGGCTTGCGCCCCGTCGGCTGCACTGCCGACGACCTCCAGATCGGGCGCGGACTCGAGCAGGACCACGAAGCCGGCGCGGACCAGGGCCTGGTCGTCGACGACGGCGACGCGGATCACGGTATCGCCACCGACGCGTCGATCGGCAGCTCGACCGTGAGCCGGAACCCGCCCGCGGCCTGCTGTTCGGCGTGGACCGTGCCGCCGAACAGGGCAGCCCGCTCGTGGATTCCGGTCAGGCCGTGCCCCGAGCCGGGCGTCGCCGCTGCGGAGGCTCGCCCGTCGTCACGGATCTCGAGGCGCAGCTCGGTGGGAGACCGCTCCATCCCGAGGTATGCCACCGGGCCGCCGTGGCGTAGCACGTTGGTGAGGCCTTCCTGCACGATTCGGTACGCGGTGATGTCCAGGGCCGGCGGCAGGTCGCCGACGCGGCCGAGACCGGCCACCTCGACCCGCACTCCGGCGTCGCGGAAGTGGGCCAGGAGCCGGTCGACGTCGCGCAGGCCCTCGGCCGGTGCCATGCCGGAGTCGTCGGTCGCGTCACCTTCGGAGCGGAGCAGCCCGAGCAAACGGCGCATCTCGACGAGTCCCTCCCGCGCGGTGACCTCGATGCTGCCGAGGGTGTCCCGAGCGATCTCGGGCCGCTCCTCGATGACGTGGTGCGCGACGCCGGCCTGGACGGCGATGACGCTCATCGAGTGGGCCACGACGTCGTGCAGGTCGCGGGCGATCCGCAGCCGCTCCGCCGTGATCGCCCGGCGCGCCTCATCGGCCTTCTGTGCCACCTGGCGGTGGGCCTCGTCGAGCTCGTCCCGCCGCCGAGCTCGCCGGGACCGCAGGTTCTCCCCGGCCAGCCAGGCCACGGTCACCGTGAGAACCGTGCTGATCCACGAGGACGCCGTCGCCACGGCCGGCGGCTGCAGCACGAGCGAGACACTCAGACCGGCGACGCCGCCGAGGTACACGACCAGTGCCCGGCGGCGACCCGCGTGCAGCGCGACCAGGAACACCAGGACGAACGTCGTGTACCCGGGGAACGCGGTGAAGCGGCCCAACGAGTAGGCGAGCAAGGCCGCCGTCGAGGACAGCATCGCGACGACGGGTAACCGGCGGTGGATCGCCACCGGGGCCGCGATGAGCCCCGCCAGAACGTAGGCCGCCGGCGACGCCGGGGCCTGGCCCTCGGTCAGCGGCCGGGTCGCCAGGTCGACAGCCATGCCGGCCCACAGCAGGCCCGCCACGGTCGTGTCAAGCACCGGCTCACGCACGGCCGCCCACCGGCGGCCGACCGGGGAACCAGTGGTCAGCTGCGGACGGTGCACAGCGCACAACGTAGCCGCGAGAGTCGTCGGTCTGCATCGGCCGGAGGGCGTACGCCGGAAGGGTGACGCGGCGCCTGAGGGATCGGCTCCCCGGCCGACGACAGCGACAGGACGTCGGCGCGACGGTAACGCCATGAACACTCAACCTGTCATCCCGGAGAGCCCAGAGCACGGGCCGGATGCCGTCCCTCGCGGCTGGTTCCAGCGGGCGGCAATCTCGCATCCGATCCTCCTCCTGCTCGCCGTGGCCACGCCCTTCGTGTGGATCACACAGATGGGCTCGGCCGTCGCCGGCCTCGACCTGATGCCGGCCAAGCTGGCCGAGCTCCTGCTCCTCGTCGGTCTGGCGACCGCCATCTCCCGAGCCGCCGACCAGCGCCGGGGCGTCCGACAGCTGTTCGCCGGCCTGCTGCGCTGGCGGCTGGGCTGGCGCTATGTCCTGCTGGTTGCCGCGATGCCGCTCCTGACGGTCGCCGTCGCATTGGCGACCGGAACCCTCGACTCCCCGTCCGACGGCTGGATCTCCGTGGCGCTGACGTATCTGATGTTCCTCGCCATCGGCGCGGTCACGGCCAACCTGTGGGAGGAGACCGTCTGGGGCGGGTTCGTCCAGGGTCGGTTGATGGCCCGGCACGGACTCCTCGTGGGCTCGCTGCTGACCGCCGTGCCCTTCTTCCTGATCCACCTCCCGTTGGCGTTCGAGACCGACGGATGGCCGGGAACCACCTGGCCGGACGCCCTCGTCACCTGGGGTGTGCTCCTCGTCGCGGCGCCGTTCCAGCGCTATCTGATCGGAACGTTGCTCATCGACACCGGTGGCAGCACCCTGGCCGCGGGCCTGATGCACGCCTCGATCAACGCGGCCGGCGCGATGGTCGTCGTTCCCGGCGGCTGGCAGCTCGTTCCCGCCCTGATCCTGCTCACCCTCGCAGTCGTCGCCTACCGCCGCTGGCGCGGGCGCTCGGCCACCGACGGGTACGCCCCGGCCCTGACCCCAGCGTCCGAAGCCGGCCAGCACACCGCCCTCGGAGTGTCCCGGTGACCGCCGTCGTTGCCGGACCGGTGGTGGGGCCCATCGCCCCCCACCGGCCGGCGACGACGCTTCTGCTGCACCTGGCTCCCACAACGCTTGGTCTCCTCGGGTACGTCCCCCTGCTTTCCGTGACCCAGGGCCTCGGCCTGGGTCACGACGACCGCGTTGCCCGCAGCGGGTCTGCTCGCCGTGCCTGCGGTTCAGCTCGGAACCCTCCCGATGCTCCGCCACCCCCGTCCACTCGAACCGGTCATCGCCCTTCGCCCTCTGCTGACTCTTTGTTGGAGGGAATATGGGTCATGAGGGGTTGCAGAATCGGTGCTGCATGCAGCGCCCTGGACTAGACCACACCTTCCTCCCTTTAATGCAATTGGGCCGGAGCCAAGGGGTTCTCCTTATACGGCGAACGGGGGTATACCTGGTGATACTGATCCCGTTCAGCGCAGGGGGAAACGATGATCTCTCGAATCTTGCGTCCAATTGTCGGCGTGTTTGTCACCGCCATAGGTCTCGTTGCGGTGCCATCATTGACCGCCCACTCGGCGCCGGAGCCGACCGTCAGCACGTCCGAGAGTGGCTGCACCGAACAGGCGTTCACCCGCAGCCTCATCCGTGACGCTGTGGATCCGCTCGTCCCCGACGAGTTCGAATTGACGCCCACGTTTACCCCGGTGGGATCGCCGGCTCGGGTGGCTGGACTGATAAACGTGGTGACGTGCACCCAGGTCACCGTCAGTGGCCCCGCCGCCGCCTATTTCGCACAGCACCCTACGATGACGACGTTCATCTACAGCGCAAGCCTGCTTGATGGCACCGGCTACGCCCTTCTCTACGCCACCGACAACCCCGTGCTAGCCGCCCGGTACCGCCAACTCGGGTGGCCCGTGCAGTTGCTCAGCCCTAGGACGAACTTGAGCCTGGTCGACCCAGCGGACGCACCGCAGCAGGCCGCGTGGTCCCTTAAAGGACCAGGCTGGGATGGCCTCGTAGAAAGTTCAGTCCCATCGACCCTCAACCCGGTGGAGTCATCCACGTTCGAGCTCGTTCACCAATCCGGCGATACGCTGCTGCATCTGTGCTACGCGAACCTCGCCTCCGTGACCCCAAACACGGTGTGGTTCGATCTCAGCCAAACCCCCGTCGCGGACTTCGCCGCCTTGGCCGTTCTACCCACAGATCCGGTCAAAATCCAGTTCCCTGGCTGGCGCATAAAAGGGGGCTGGACCGCGACGCTCACCTCGCAGGCCTGCTCCGTATAGCGAGCGCGTTACCCCCGATGAAGAAGGAGGCCTAGGGCGGCCTGACCGCGTGGCCCTCTCACAGCCGCAGGGCCGACCCCTGCATGAGTCGACTCAACGAAACGCTGCACGACGGCCACCTCCAGGACCCGACACGCGGCCGGTATGACGCACATTGTGACGGGGACACGCCAGCAACGAGACACCGCCCCGCGTGCGGGCGCAGCCTTTCGCTGCTACCCGCTTCTCAGGGATTGACGGGGAGCTGTGTGAGGCGGATGTTTAGAAGAACACGACTCCAGCGTCGCTAGCCGTCTGGTCGCGAGGCCGTTCTCCTCGTTGGGCTCGAATCTCCGGTCAAACCCAACCTCATGGAAAAGGGAGACCTAATGAAGAGCCGAGTCGTTCCGCTTTCAGCCGTGTCGGTGTTGGTGCTGCTGGGGGCCTGTACCGGTTCAAGTTCGCCCAACGCCTCTTCCACGGCCGGCGTCGCCGTTTCGCCATCGGCCGCGACCACGCCGACGATGGCTGCCGGTGTCGCAACGCCGACGCCCGACCCGAACCTGGACGCCACGACGCACGCACGTCTTCACATGGTCGCCCTCGACCACGGGGGCGCGAACGTGGACGTCTTCGTTGACGGCGCTACCGCCAACAACGGTGGCCAGGCCCAAGTCAATGTGCCTACCGGATACGTCACCGCCTACCTGTATGCGGCGCCCGGGACTCACCGCGTTGCCGTCGCCCCTACCGGAACGGCGCCCGCCCAGGCGGGGCAGGCCGGAGTCGATGTGCCCGTTACCGCCGGCCACCGCTACCTGGTGGCCTTCCCAGGACCCATCAGCGGCGGAAGCGCCAAGCCCCTCGTCATCGACGAGACCGACGCGGCCGCCCACATCGGAGCAACCCCGACCGACTCGGTCACCATCACCCTGAACGGCCTGGCCGGGACCACCGGCCTGGACTACAAGTGGGCCGGCAAGGTCATCAACGCCGGCATCAAGTTCGGCGGCTTCGGAACCGGCATCGCGCCGGCCGGCGACGCTCACATCACGGTGACCGCCACAGGCACGACCGACACGATTCTCCTGGACGAGGACAACTATGTCGTCCCCGGCGACTCGGTGTTCGGCATCTTCGGATCCGACGCAACGACGAAGAGCGGCTGGGAGGTGGTCGACGCCGCACCGACCACCGAGCAGAACCTCTTCGACTCGTTGCAGGCCTACGACACTAAGAACCTCCTACCTGGAAGCGGCTCTCCAGGTAACGGCTTCAATACCGTGTTGGCCGCGATCAAGGCCGCCGGGCTGACCGACTTGTACGCCGGCGGGCCCACTCTGCTCTTCCTCCCGCCCACCGATCACGCATTCGCCGTTCTGCCGCAAGCACAACGTGACGCGCTCCTCGCCGATCCCGCCGCGCTCGCGGCCATGCTGCGATCCCACACGGTCGGCGCATACGTCCCACGGGGCAGCCTGGCCCCAACGCCGGGCAGCAGGTTTGACCGAGGCTTCAAGAACCTCAACGGGGAGACAATCAGGATCAGCGGCGACTACGCCATCAACGGCGGCCCCGGAGGCGGCGAATCGTATTGGCTCGCCAACGGCACACAAGTCCACCCCGTCAACGACGTGTCGTTTCCGCCGGCCCCATAGGCAAACTGTCCGCCCGGCTCAATGAAACACCAGATAGTGCCGACTGCTATCCACGCAACCCCTGAGGCCATACCCGGCCCGCCAATGTGCGGATGTCCGGCTGGCTCGCCGTCCCTGGCACACGTGCGTCGCAGTGGGCGATGTGGGTCACATGGCTCGTGCGCAGCCCCACAGGGGCCGGTAGTCGGACGTCTGGGCGCCCCGGGCGGAGCTATTTGCCTGTTCCTGCGGAGCTGAAGCAGTTCCAGCAGCGGACCCGTGGGGATTCGGACGAACTGCCAAGACGCACTACCGGGCTCGGCCATTGCACCCTTCGGGCTCAGCTCGTACGCCGCGGTCCTACCGATGTCCAGGAGGGCTGCAGCAGTCGTCTTGTCACCCGAGGGCATGCCGCAGCCTCACCTCCAAGGCCGAGGCGCATTTCCTTTGATAGGGTTTCTTGTGCGAGGCCGCGCACACCTGAAGGTCGTGGGTCACTCATCCGAAGTTCACCTGTCCAGGATGAGGACACGACCGTAGTACGGCGCGTAGCGTCAGGGCCCGGGCCGGCGACGTGGAGCGCTGTTGGCCGCTGAGGAATGGGGCGTTCGCCGCCGTCCAGCATGACTCGCGCCGAGTGAAGGGAACAACGATGGGGTGCCTGTTTGCGATGTTCGCCGGTATCTTCCCGCGTCTTGGCCTTTTCATCATCTGGATCGCTCGGCCGTTAATGGTGGATGCCGCCTTCAGCACCTGGATCTGGCCCCTGCTCGGTCTCATCTTCCTTCCGTTTGCCACGTTGATGTACGTGATCCTCTGGCAGGCTGGAGGACTCAGCGGGTGGGACTGGTTCTGGGTGGGCCTGGCCGCGGTGCTCGACGTTGGGCATTGGGCCGGCAGCTGGACACAGCGGCGCCAGATGCCCGGCTACCCCGCCGGGGCGCAGTCGTGACACCTGTGCATGGCCGACCCGACCTTCTCGTTTCGGCCGGGCGGCCGCCGGGGACTGTGCCCGGAATCTAGCCCGTTCCGCGGGCGGGCGCGGTGCGGCTACAGCCCGGTCTGTGCCTCCAGGCCGCCCGATTCGACAGGGTCGACCAAGGCTTGGTAGTCGCGTTCGTTCTGGTCGGGGTACGCAGGGGCGACGTTACCGTTGAGGTTTCGGCTCTGGCCGAAAGAAGCTCCCGGGAGCACGCCTTCCGGCCCGGGCCGGGCCCGGTCGTCATCCGAGCGGCGGCGGGGCTCACCGCGTGTTGGAGGCGAGTGAAGGTTCAGGCTAGGACGGTGATTCCACGGGATAAGAGGACTGACCGCACGCGACCTGCAGAGCCTTGCAACCCGACACCACATCACAGGGCTGGGCGGGCTTGGCGCGGTCGGAGTCCGTGTCAGGAGTTCAGCGTTACCAACGGTGGGCGACGTCGATG
>DASYGI010000332.1:0-3951 GCA_035999925.1 Pedococcus sp. | reverse complement strand
AAAGGGACGCGCAGTGGCGCAGGCAGCCAACGGGACTCTCTACCGCGGCCGTGAAGGCATGTGGTCGTGGGTGGCCCACCGCATCAGCGGCGTACTCCTCTTCCTCTTCCTCTTCGCCCACGTGCTCGACACCGCGCTGGTCCGCGTATCCCCCAGCGCGTACGACACGGTCATGGGCGCCTACAAGAACCCCGTCGTCGGCCTGGGTGAGACCGGGCTGGTCGCCGCCGTCATCTTCCACGCGCTCAACGGGCTGCGCATCATCGCCGTCGACTTCTGGGCCAAGGGCCCCAAGTACCAGCGGCAGCTCTTCTGGGCCGTCATCGTCGGGTTCATCGTGCTGTTCGCACCGTTCGCGGTCCGGCACCTGACCAACGTCTTCTCCCACTGAAGGGCCGGCTGACATGACCACCACCAGCGAGCCCACCCGCGTCGACGCCGTGCCGGTCAAGCACTCCCGTTACCGCAGGGTCAGCGCGAGCCGCGGCAACTTCGAGCTCTGGTCCTGGGTCTTCATGCGGGGCAGCGGCATCCTGCTGCTCGTCCTCGTCTTCGGCCACCTGTTCGTCAACCTCATGCTCGGCCAAGGCATCCACGCCATCGACTTCGCATTCGTCGGCCAGAAGTGGAGCAACCCGTTCTGGCAGGTCTGGGACATGTTGATGCTCTGGCTCGCCGAGCTGCACGGCTTCAACGGCGTGCGCACGATCATCAACGACTACACCGAGAAGGACAGCACCCGCTGGATCCTCAAGGGGCTGCTGGTCGCCAGCGCCCTGCTGGTGATGGTGCTGGGCACGTTGGTCATCTTCACCTTCAACCCGTGCATCGACCCCTCCTCGACCCTGTCCGTGTGCCACAAGTGAGCTGGCAGTAAGGAATCCGCCGAACATGCAGATGCACAAGTACGACGTCGTGATCGTGGGTGCCGGTGGTGCCGGCATGCGCGCGGCGCTGGAGTCGAGCAAGCGGACCCGCACGGCGGTGCTGACCAAGCTCTACCCGACCCGGTCCCACACCGGCGCGGCCCAGGGCGGCATGTGCGCCGCCCTGGCCAACGTCGAAGAGGACAACTGGGAGTGGCACACCTTCGACACGGTCAAGGGTGGCGACTACCTCGTCGACCAGGACGCTGCCGAGATCATGTGCCGCGAGGCCATCGACGCGGTCATCGACCTGGAGAAGATGGGGCTGCCCTTCAACCGCACCCCCGAGGGCAAGATCGACCAGCGTCGGTTCGGCGGGCACACCCGCAACCACGGTGAGGCCGCCGTCCGTCGGTCGTGCTTCGCCGCGGACCGCACCGGCCACATGATCCTGCAGACGCTGTACCAGAACTGCGTCAAGCAGGGCGTCGAGTTCTACAACGAGTTCTACGTCCTGGACCTGCTGATGAACACCGGCGCCGATGGTGTCGAGCACGCAGCCGGTGTCGTCGCCTACGAGCTGGCCACCGGCGAGATCCACATCTTCCAGGCCAAGTCTGTCATCTTCGCGACCGGTGGCACGGGCAAGGTCTTCAAGACCACGTCCAACGCCCACACCCTGACCGGCGACGGCATGGGCGTGGCCTTCCGGCGGGGAATCCCATTGGAGGACATGGAGTTCTTCCAGTTCCACCCGACCGGCCTCGCGGGTCTCGGCATCCTGTTGTCCGAAGCCGCTCGTGGCGAAGGCGGCATCCTGCGCAACGCCGACGGCGAGCGGTTCATGGAGCGCTACGCCCCCACCATCAAGGACCTCGCGCCTCGCGACATCGTGGCCCGCTCGATGGCCAACGAGGTGCGCGAGGGCCGCGGCGCCGGCCCCAACAAGGACTACGTCCTGCTCGACCTGACCCACCTCGAGCCGGCTCACATCGACGCCAAGCTGCCTGACATCACCGAGTTCGCTCGTACCTACCTCGGCGTCGAGCCGTACACCGAGCCCGTCCCGGTCTACCCGACGGCGCACTACGCCATGGGCGGCGTGCCGACCAACGTCGAGACCGAGGTGCTGCGCAACAACACCGACGTGGTCCCCGGGCTCTACGCCGCGGGCGAGGTGGCCTGCGTGTCCGTGCACGGCTCGAACCGGCTTGGCACGAACAGCCTCCTGGACATCAACGTCTTCGGTCGCCGCGCCGGCATCGCCGCCGCGGAGTATGCCGCGAACGTGCCGTTCGTGGACCTGCCGGAGAACCCCTCCGACCTGGTGGTCGGCATGGTCGAGACCATCCGGACCCGCGAGAGCGGCGAGCGCGTGGCTGACCTGCGCAAGGCTCTGCAGGAGACCATGGACCGCAACGTCCAGGTGTTCCGCACCGAGGCATCCATGAAGGAGGCCCTGGGCGTCATCGACGAGCTCAAGGAGCGGTACTCCCGGGTCGTGGTGCAGGACAAGGGCAAGCGGTACAACACCGACCTGCTCGAGGCGGTCGAGCTCGGCTTCCTCATCGAGCTGGCCGAGGTGATCACGCTGGGGGCGCTCGCTCGCAAGGAGTCCCGCGGCGGCCACTTCCGTGAGGACTACGAGGCTCGCGACGACGTGAACTTCATGCGTCACACCATGGCCTACCGCGCGCCGGTGACCGACGTCGCGAACGGACCGGCGTTCGCGAACGAGGTGCGCCTGGACTACAAGCCGGTGACCGTGACCCGCTACCAGCCGATGGAGCGCAAGTACTGATGACTGCCACGATCGACGACAAGCCCAAGGTGGGCGTTGTCCCCACCTTCACGGTCACGCTGAAGATCTCGCGTTACAACCCCGAGGTCGACTCCGAACAGCACTGGGAGACCTACCAGGTCACCTCGCACGCGACCGACCGCGTGCTCGACGCACTCCACCAGATCAAGTGGGAGCAGGACGGTTCGCTGTCCTTCCGGCGCTCGTGCGCCCATGGCGTGTGCGGGTCGGACGCCATGCGGATCAACGGCAAGAACCGGCTCGCGTGCAAGACGCTGATCAAGGACATCAACCCGGACAAGCCGATCACCGTCGAGCCGATCAAGGGACTTCCGGTCGAGAAGGACCTCATCGTCGACATGGAGCCGTTCTTCGCCGCCTACCGTGAGGTCATGCCGTTCCTCATCACGACGGGGAACGAGCCCACCCGCGAGCGGATCCAGAGCCAGCAGGACCGGGAGCGCTTCGACGACACCACCAAGTGCATCCTGTGTGCGGCCTGCACGACCAGCTGCCCGGTGTTTTGGAACGACGGGCAGTACTTCGGCCCGGCGGCCATCGTCAACGCCCATCGCTTCATCTTCGACAGCCGTGACGAAGGCGGCGCCCAGCGCCTGGAGATCCTCAACGACAAGGAGGGCGTGTGGCGCTGCCGCACCACCTTCAACTGCACCGACGCCTGCCCCCGCGGCATCCAGGTGACGCAGGCGATCCAGGAAGTCAAGCGCGCGCTGCTCACGAGTAGGTTCTGATCCTGGGGCTCATCCGGCGCACGACGAGAGTGGCCACGGCCCCTCTCGCGGTACTGCTGGCCTCCGTCCTGATGGCGGGTGCCGCCGGGGCGGTCACCACCCCGACTCCCAGCACGACGGCTCAACCCGTGCCCACCGACTCGGTCAACCCGAAGGTCACGATCGGCGGTCAGCGGCTCGCCTCGATGGGGGTGGTCACCGACCTCCCCGCCGGGGTGCCAGCTCCCCCACCGCTGCGCGACGAGTCGTGGCTGCTTGCCGATCTGGACACCGGCGCCGTCCTGGCGGGCAAGGCCCCTCATGCACGACTGCTGCCGGCCAGCACGCTGAAGACGTTGACGGCGTTGACCTTGATCCCCAAGCTGACCGCCACGACGACGGTGACGGCCACGGCGGCCGATGCGCGCATGGACGGCACACGGGTCGGCCTCGTTCCGGGTCTGCCCTACACGGTCCATCAGCTGTTCCAGGCGATGCTGATGGCATCGGGCAACGATGCCGCGCATGCCTTGGCCCAAGCCGCCGGGGGACG
>DASYGI010000331.1:0-58043 GCA_035999925.1 Pedococcus sp. | reverse complement strand
AGCGCACCGGCTCCGGCGAACATGGCCCGCGGTCCCACCAGAGCCCCGGCGCCGGCCCCGACTGCCAGGCCGCCCATGGTGGCTGCGCGCCCCATCCCCATGGCGGCCGCGTTCACCGCGCCGCGGCGCGCGTCGGGGGTGCGCAGCATGAGGGCGGGAAAGAACGTGCCGTTCGCCAAGGCGATCGCGAATCCGATCAACGCGAAGGCGACCCCGGCCAGCGCAGCGTTGGGCGCGGCTCCAGCCCCGGCCATGAACGTCCCGGATGCAGCCATGGCAGCGCCCACCGTTCTCAACCGGGCCCGTTGCGTACGGACCCGGCCGGCGGCCCAGGCACCGACCACGGCCCCTGCGCCGCTCAACGCCTGCACCACGCCGAAGACGCCAGCAGAACCGTGCAGGGTGTCGCGGATGAGGAACACCTCCGCGACGTTGACCGACTCGAGCAACAACAACGCGACCAACAGCGAGGTGAGCAGCGGCCAGACCAGGGTGTCCTCGCGCAGCCGGCGCAGGCCGGCAGGGGCGAACATGCTTCGCCCGAGTCCCGACCACACAGAGCCAGCAGAGGACCCCGACCCACCCCGACGCGCGCGCACCAGGGCGCCGGAGGCGGTCAGCACTGCGCAGCAGGCCGTGGCGGTCCAGATCACCGCGACAGTCCCCCAGGTGGCGGCAACGAGCCCACCTGCGCCTGCGGCGACGATGCCGGCCAGGGCCACGGCACCCTGCTGGGTGGCGACAACCCGCCCGTAGTCGTCGTCACCGGTCACCATGGGCAGCAACGCCGACCACGTCGGGTAGGCGATGGTCTGCGCCAGCTGGGCAACCAGGACCAGCGCGTAGGTCACCCAGGGGGCCCCGCCCAAGGTCAGGGCGCCAACCGCGCAGACCTGCGCGGCCCCGCACAGAACAAGGACGGTTCGTGAGTCGTGCTGGTCGGCAATGTGCCCGGCGGCGCCCATCCCGATGACGCTGGGCAGCGCGAACGCGACCATGATGGCGGCGACGCGGGCGGTGCCCCCACCACTGTCATGTGCGTGGACGGTCAACGCGAACAAGGTCAGGGCCGTCGCCGATGCCGCCGCAACGCGCGCGGTCAGCATGATCCTGACGTCCCGATGGCGGCTCGGCAGGCTGGGTCCTCGCACGTCGCACTCCCCCGTTCCCATTTCGCGGAGGCAGCCCCGGCGCGAGTCAGTGTCGGTGAGGCCGTTCAGCACGGCGCCACCAGCGATCTTGTCCACCGACCCCCGCCGGTTCCGGGTGCAGTATCAACCGTTCACGACCGATTTTGCAGCAATTCGCCGAAATCCTTTCAATATTTTTGGCACCTAGCGTGCTTCCAACTCCGTCGTGCGCAGATCGTGCGAACCATCCGGACGCGACGACTCCCAGAACAGCCGCACCCCGCGGCTCGTCCTCACCAGGTCGAGATAGCGCACTGTCCGCCCGGCCGGAGTGGGTCCAGCGATCGCAGTAGGCGGGCGGCCGGCGGCGAGTCCGGTCCGTTCGTGAAAGTTCTCTGCCGCGGTGGCTCGACCGTCATAGAACAGCCCGCCGTCGTATGCCGCGGTGACGCGGGTCCCGCGCGAATCCCACGTTCCGGAGGTGGGCACCAGAGCCCCACCGGTGAAGGTCCACCGGAGCCCGTCATCGCTCACGGCGTGGTGGCTAGTCATCCGATCGGCCTCGGCGGGACCGCCGTCCAGGGGGTGACGGCATACCCACATCTGCCACTGCGCACCCGCGCGCCAGATGACGGGGTCCTTCCACGCCTGCGACTCATCGCCCGCGAGCACCACCGTCCGCGCACCTTGCGCCAGCCCCTCGACGGTCGGGGCATCCAGGGACTCGACCCACCAGTGCTTGGAGCCGGGCGTCGAGCAGGAGACATACAAGCGCCACCCACCGTCCGGCAACGACACCAGTCGCGGCCTCTCGAGCGAGGCTGCCCCGAAGTCGGCACTACTCACCTCGCCAACCTGGTCAAAGGTCGCTCCGTCCGTGGACCGGCTCAAGACGTTCGCGCGGCCGCGTCCCTGCGCCTCGGGAACCCGTTCCCGGTGGGCGAGCCACCAGGCCCCATCGACGAGGCACGCCGACGGCGCCCCCACCCAGTTCCCCTCGCCGGCTTGGGCGGGCCCGAAGACGACGTCGCCCGGGGTGTCGCAGAGCCGCGCGAGGACGGCCTGAGCGGTCGGCCTGGAGGTCATCTCCCGAACCTACCTGGGCTGCCCTAAGGAGGCCCGCCGACCACTGTCAGGGGCCAGGCTGTCTCAGGGTCACCTCAGGGTGAGGATCGGGTGTCTCCCTGATGTGGCCACCTGTCCATCGCCGTCACGATGCTCGGCATGATCACTGTCGAATCACTCACCAAGACCTACGGACGCGGGCTGACCGCCGTTGACGACGTGTCGTTCACCGCGGCCACCGGTCGGGTGACCGGCTTCCTCGGCCCCAACGGCGCGGGCAAGTCGACCACCATGCGCATCATGGTCGGCCTCACGCCGGCTACCTCGGGGACCGTCACCATCGACGGGCGCAAGTTCACCGACCTGCCCAACCCAGGCACCGAAGTGGGTGTCCTCCTGGACGCCTCCGCCCAGCATGCTGGGCGCACCGGTCGGGAGATCCTCACCCTGGCCCAGCGCACCATGGGACTCCCGCGGACCCGGATCCAGGACATGCTCGACCTGGTCAGCCTCACCGCTGACGAGGCAGACCGGCGAGTTCGGGACTACTCCTTGGGGATGCGCCAGCGCCTCGGCATTGGTGGCGCACTCCTGGGGGACCCGCACGTGCTCATCCTCGACGAGCCGGCGAACGGACTGGACCCCGCCGGTATCCGCTGGATGCGTGACCTCCTTCGCGGTTACGCCGATCGCGGCGGCACCGTCCTGCTCTCCTCCCACCTCCTCCACGAGATCGAAGTGATCGCCGACGACCTCGTGGTCATCGGTAACGGACGAATCGTGGCCCAAGGGACCAAGGCCGACCTCCTCGCGGCGGCAGGCACTGTCGCCCGGGCCCGCGACGGCGTCGGGCTGGCTCGGGCCATGGAGCGGGCCGGTCTCACCATCACGGCTCACCCCGACGGCAGCGTCCACACCGACG
Source organism: Pedococcus sp. (assembly GCA_035999925.1). Taxonomy (GTDB): domain Bacteria; phylum Actinomycetota; class Actinomycetes; order Actinomycetales; family Dermatophilaceae; genus Pedococcus. Next base: position 54,926 of record DASYGI010000331.1, on the reverse strand, counting down.
CCTCTCCCGACCAGGTCGGCGAGATCGCACTCGCCGCACACCTGGCCCTGACAGAGCTCCGCACCGCCGACGGGGCCGGGCTCGAGGAGATGTTCCTCGAGCTCACCGCAGACCACCGACGCGAAGGAGCAGCAGCATGACCACCACCGCCCCCACCACCCCGTCGGCACGGCCGGACACCGTCCTCGACCGAACTCGCACCGCACCCGCAGGGATCCCGCTCACCCGCATCATCGGGGTCGAGCTCCGCAAGATGTTCGACACGCGGTCCGGCTTCTGGCTCATGGCGAGCATCGTCATCTCGAGCGTTCTCGCCACCACCGCGATCATCGTGTTCGCTCCCCACGACAAGCTCACCTTTGACAACTTCGCGGCCGCTATCGGGGTCCCGATGACGGTGATCCTGCCGATGATCGGCATCCTCGCGGTGACGAGCGAGTGGAGCCAGCGAAGCGGTCTGACCACGTTCACCCTCGTGCCGCATCGCGGTCGGGTGCTGGGGGCCAAGTTCCTGGCAGCCATCACGGTTGGTGTCGTCGCCATGGTCATCGCCGGTCTCGTGGGCGCGCTGGGCACCCTCGTGGGAAGCGCCATCGCCGGGGTGGACCCGGTCTGGAACGTCTCAGCCAGTCATTTCCTGCTGATCGTCCTGGGTAGCGTTCTGGGCATGCTGTTCGGCTTCATGCTGGGGCTCGTGATCCGCAACTCGGCGGGCGCCATCGTCACGTACTTCGTCTACACCCTCGTCCTGCCACCGGTGCTCGGCCTGTTGGCCGCCAACGTGAAGTGGTTCTCGGACCTACAGCCCTGGGTCGACTACAACTACGCGCAGAGGCCCCTGTTTGACGGCAGCCTGTCGAGCCAGCAGTGGCAACACCTCGCCGTCTCCGGCGGACTGTGGTTCCTTGTACCCATGGCCCTCGGCCTGGTGGTCGTCCGCCGCGCCGAGGTCAAGTGAGGGCCTAGGTCAACTGGGGCCGAGGTCACGTGAAGAGGGGCATGCCCATGGCGACCACGAGCTTCACCGTCCACACGAGCTTGTCGCCGCGCGACGTGATGGCCGTGATCACCGACTTCGGCCCCGACCGCTCCCGGTGGTGGCCGAATGTCGACGATGCGCACTTCAGAGTCCACGCCCAGGGCCCGGACTGGGCGGAAGTCACTGAGGGCACTGGCATGGGCTGGGAGCGGGAACGGTACTCATGGGACGTCGCCTCAGGCACTGTCACGATCGACACCCTCGAGTCAAACCTGTGGGGACCGGGCAGCGGCTGGCGGTATGAGCTCGCGCCTCAGGGGGAGGGCACTGACCTGCACGTCTCGCTGACCCGGATGCCGAACTCGTTCACCGGAAAGCTCATCGCCGCCCTGATCCCCATCGTAGGGCCGCGCGCACTGGGCAAGCAGTTCCAGTCGGTGTTGCGCAGGGCGGAGAGTCGCTGACCTCAGGCCAACGCATCGGTGAGCAGGGAGACGAGGGCCTCGAGCTGCAGGTCGGCAGAGGATCCGACCTCTTCGTCTGAGCCGTCCAGGGCGCGGGCCGAGAGCCCGGCCTTGTCATCGATGAGCTGGGCGATCCTGGGGTCGATGGTCTGCGCGGCGATGATCCGCCAGGCGGTCACCGGCTCGGTCTGACCGATGCGGTGCACGCGGTCGATGGCCTGCGTCTGTTCCGCTGCAGTCCACGACAGCTCCGCCAACACGACGTTCGAGGCGACCTGGAGGTTGAGGCCGACGCCGGCGGCACTCAACGAGCAGACCACGACGGCGATGTCCGGGTCGGTGAGGAACGCCTCGATGTTGGCCTTGCGCACCTTCGGGGTCTGGTCGCCACGGATGGAGGCGTACCCGATCCCCCGCTTGGCAAAGAGCTCCTCGGCGGCATCCATGACGTCGATGTGCTTGGCGAAGAAGACCACCTTGCCGACGTTGCGGGCGAGCTGGGCGGCATAGTCGGCCGCGAGGCCGGCTTTGGCCTGACCGATCTTGCGCATCACGGTGAACACGTTGTCGCCAGTCTTGCCCGAGCCGGAGTCCTCCCGCTCCCACGCTGCCACCCGGCGCACGAGCTCGTGGTCGATGCCGTCCACCACAGTGCTCACCTTGCGAGCGGCCAAGGCTGACTCGTAGCGGGCGACCAGGCGGCGGGCCAGTTCCTGCTCCGCGGCCCGGATCGAGCGACCGGCTTCGTTGTCGAGCTCGACCGGGAGGTCGGCAACACGTCGGGCCGGGATGTCCGAGGCGACGTCGACCTTGCGCCGTCGGACGATGCCGAGGTCGATGACGCTGGTGCGCGCCGCCCGGTAGAACCCGGAGTCGGCGGGCGACAGACCGTTCTCCTCGAGTGCGGCCATGAGCGCGTGCCGGGGCTTGGTGTCGTCGATCCAGCCGAGGAACTGCCAGATGGCCCTGAAGTCCTCGATGTCGTTGATGAGCGGCGTGCCGGTCAGAGCCATGAGCAGAGGGTTGGCGCGTCGGGCCCGGATGCGTTCGGACAGCTCCAGGACGTGCTGCGAGCGTTGCGAGGACTTGTTCTTGATGAAATGCGCCTCGTCGACGACCATCCCGCGGAACCCGTGGTCGCCCAACCAACCAACGTGCCGGTCGAGGATCTCGTAGTTGACGATGACGATGTCGGCGAAGCCGTCGATGGTCTTGCCGTCGCCGTGGATGACGGTCGGGACACGGCGAGGTGTCCACAGCTCAGCCTCGTGGGCCCAGTTCGCCTTGACGACGTTCGGGACGGCCACGAGCAGCGGGAAGGCGTCCGCTGCCTCCGCAGCGAGCAGAGCCTGGGCGGTCTTGCCGAGGCCCGGCTCGTCTGCGAGGAGGAAGGTGCGATGCCCGGCTGCGGCTGCCGCGACGACCTGGGCCTGGTGGTTCATGAGCTCCAGCCCTCGGATGCCGTGCGGGAGCTCTCCCGGCTCCGGCAGCGGCATGCTGGTGGCGTCGCCGCCGTACTCGAACGCGCGGAACAAGGGAGTCAGCAGCTCCCACCCCCCGAGCCGGTTGGTGGTCGGGCGGCGTGCCGGTACCGCCGAGAAGTCCGGCGCCAGGAAGGGATTGGCCAGCTGCCTGGCGATGACGGTCTGCGGGACCACCTGCCGACTCGCGGGGGCAGCTTCGGGGACGGTCTCCGGCTCCGGTTCTGTCGCAGGCTCGTACCCGCCCGCTCGAAGCATGTCGTTCTTGAGGGTCACCGCGGAGGACGTCAGGACGGCGTCTTCGGCGAGCAACGCGAGCAACGAAGTGTCACGGGCGGCTGTCTTGGCCAGGATCGTGGCGATGCCGTCGAGGCGGGTCAGCATCGCGGCCCGTTGGTGCTCAGGCATGGAGGTGTCCCCCTTGACCCGGGCGCGCTCCTCACGCAGGAGGAAGGCGACAACCTGGTATGCCGTGCGCCCACTCGGCCCGACATGGCCGCGCTGCGCGGCGGCCTCGACCTGCCGGACGGTCTTGGCCAGGACCGGGATGATGCCTTCATCGTCACGGGCGCGCGGACGACGCCGGTCGCGCTGCGGGGTGTGCGGCGCGCCGGAACGGCGCGGTGCTGGCTGTGCCAAGCGGTTCCTTCTCCTGTCGGACACGGCGTAGAGCCGAAGTCGGCGCTGGGTGCACCGTGCTTGAGGCGACACGACCGCGGCGCCGGCAGAGACGGCATACCCGACTGAGCGGACGCGGACCGGGGACCAACCCCTGGCCCCATTTGTCGCTGAGTGTCCCCACCAAACGCCGGGACACGAGACAAGCCTACGTGGTTCACCGCGACGACGGGTACCGCGGCCGCACATTCCTGGGCCCGAGCGCGCACGCATCCCATCGCGATCGTGTTGGATGGCCACCGTGACCGACCCTGAGGCATGGAAGCGGGATCGCATCGGGGCCGCCAGAGCAGGCACCAACCCCACGGTGCTCGCCCGAATGCCACGGTCCTACGCGGTCATTGGTGACGCCCAGTTCCTCCCTGGCTACTGCGTCCTGTTGGTCGACGATCCGAGCGTCGACCAGCTGAGCGACCTGCCCAAGGCGGCGCGACGGGAGTTTCTGGAGAGCATGGAGGTGCTGGGCCAGGCGGTCGAGACCGCGTGCCGCTCGCTCGACCCGCAGTTTCGGCGCTTGAACTACGAGATCCTGGGCAACACCGACGCCTACCTGCACGCCCACGTCTTTGCCCGCTACGACTGGGAACCGGCGGATCACGTCGGTCGGCCGGTCTGGCTCTACGACCCGAACGACTTCTACGGGCCCGACGCGGCCCTGGCACCCCGGCACGACACCCTTCGTCAACGGATCGCGGCCGAGCTCGGAGCCATCCAAGGGCGCGCCCCTAAGGTGGAATCATGACGTCGGTCAAGCAGGTCCAGGTCACCTTCGACTGCGCGGAACCTGAGCGGGTCGCTCGCTTCTGGTGTGAGGTGTTGGGGTACGTCGTGCCGCCGCCCCCACCGGGGTTTGCCACGTGGGGAGATTTCGATCGCACGCTGCCACCTGAGAGACAGGGTTCCGCGTTCGCCTGCGTCGACCCCTCGGGGGTGGGCCCGCGGCTGTTCTTCCAAAGGGTTCCCGAAGGCAAGGTCGTCAAGAATCGAGTGCATCTTGACGTGCGGGTCGGCACCGGCCTCGTCGGCGACCAACGCGTGGCCGCCCTTGAGGCCGAGTGCGAACGCCTGGTGGCCCTCGGCGCGGTGCGGGTGCGACTCCTGCGCGCCGATGGCTTCAACGAGTCCTGCCTCGTCATGCAGGACGTCGAGGGCAACGAGTTCGATCTCGACTGACGGTTGCGCGTCATGGGCGCGCCCCCTCGACCTTGCGGGGGACGCAGGGAGGGGGCGCGCCTGTTGACCTGCCCTCGGAAGCGGCGAACCCCCGGGTAATGCGCAATGGTGCCCCAGAGGGTCGCAACCGTGGTCCGGGGCAGCCAGCCACACTGTAACCGCCGAATGGCTCGGTCGGGCTATTGCGGCAGGCCTACTCGGCGCCGGACGATATGACGGTTGCAGGGCAGTCGCTCGCGCCAGAGGGGCGCATGTGGGTGTGGGCTCGAGTGCGTACTGCACAGACAACGCCCCCGCAGTGCGACGGGGGCGTTGCCTTGGCAACAAGACGTCGCCTTTGCGGAGGCGCCCGCTTCGGTTGAGGCCGCGCCGACGCGTTCCTGGACGCTGCCGCATCCGCAGGTTCGTGCGCGGTTGAATGGGCCTCGTGGTGGCGGCATGGATCGGGTGCATCGCAGGCCTCGTCCTGGTGACGGGCACGCTCGGCAGCGTGATTGGCACGCTTGTCGTGCCACGACGCGTCGACTCCCGGATCTCCCGGGTGTGTGAGCACCTCGTGGACGGCACGTTCCGGACGATCATTCCTCGCGGCGTCACGTACGAGACCAGGGACCGGGTGCTGGCCTGGCAGGCCCCCATCGCCCTGCTCGTGCGCCTGCTTGTCTGGCTGACGCTGCTCGCCGTCGGCTTCGGGCTCGTTCTGCTGCCGGCCGTGCTCGGCTCCCCGGGGCGCGCGTTCTCTGAAGCCGGGTCGTCCCTGTTCACCCTTGGGTATGCCGCGCCAACCGGGCGCGCCAGCGCTGCCCTGGAGTACCTGGCGGCGTTCACCGGGCTAGTCGTGGTCGGCCTCCAGGTCGGGTACCTGCCGACCCTGTATGCCGCGTTCAACCGACGGGAGACGGCGGTGAGCCTGCTCGCGGCACGGGCCGGCTCCCCCGCCTGGGGCCCGGAGATCCTGGCGAGGACCAGATGGGGCATCTTCGACGGTGACACGCGGCCAGTCCTGGACGAGCTCTTCAGCTCCTGGGAGAGCTGGGCCGCCGAAGTGGCCGAGTCGCACACCACCTACTTCACGCTCGCCCGGCTTCGCTCGCCCCAGCCCTTCTCCGACTGGCTGACCTCCCTGGTGGCAGTGCTCGACGCCGCCGCGCTGCACCTGTCGCTGACACCATCGGCCGAGCCCAAGATCACAGCGCGCCTCGCGCTGCGCATGGGCTTCGAGACGCTGGACCGCATCGCCAGGGCAATGCGCCTGCCGGTGCCACCGGGACCCGACCCCGACGCGCCGATCTCCGTGTCATACGACGAGTTCTGCGCAGCCACGGCAATGCTGCGCCAGCTCGACTACCCGATCGAGGTGACGGACGACGTCGCATGGCCGAACTTCCGCGGCTGGCGTGTCAACTACGACGTCACTGCCCTGCTGCTGGCCCGCGAGCTCGACGCGACTCCCGCCTTGTGGACAGGCGGGCGTCGCTGGCCATCCGAGCCCATTCCCCCTCGCCGACCCGCTCTGCGTAAGGCCGGCGCCCCGCCTCCGCGCCGCGAAACACCGGGGGCCCAGTAGGTCGACGCGGGGTGGGTGGCCTCTTGGGCCTAGCCGAACTCGTGCACGGGGTGTCTGGGTGACCCATGTTCTGGATGATTCTTCCATCGGCCGAACGGCTGAGGCGACCGCGCCGATGTCGCGCGAAAATGGGGACGTGTCGGGGGAAATGGTCACTCTCCTCCTCGGCGTCCAAGGTGGCGATGAGGAGTCCTTCTCATCCCTCTACACAGTGACCAATCCTGTCCTTGTTCGCTATCTGCGGGTGGTCTCGGACGCCGACCCGGCGACGCTGGCGTTGACCACCTGGTCGACATTGCTCGACGACCTTTCGGTCCACGTCGCGGACGATGACGACGACTGGCTCGAGCTCGCCGTCGGCACCGCCCGCGCGAGCGCCAGCGCGGCGGCCCCCATGGCCACCGAGGTCAGCCTGTTGCGCGAGCCCACCCCGACGCCCGACCCGGTCGACGAGGCAGTCGCGGCCCTGAGGTCCTGCCCGCCCCAGGTCGCCGAGGTGCTGGCGATGGGCGTCGTGGCCGGACTGGGACGGGACTCGATCGCACGGATCACCGGACAGTCGCCGGTCGAGGTGCTCGCGCTGGTTGTCGCCGGCCAGACCCGACTGGCCATGCCTCTTGCGGACCTCATCGCCGCGATGCAGACGCCCGGCAGCCCCACCGAGCTCGGTGACCTCCCGGCGGTGCTGCCGATGTTCGCAAGGCAGTCGCACGCGCCACCGCAGCTGGTCACCACGGCCCCCGTCGAGGACAAGGCCTCCGTCGTGGACCTGCTTGGCTGGCAGTCCCCGGCTGTTGGCACCTCGACCGTGGTGCTGCGCCGCGGCGCCAACACCGCCGGCTCCTCCCTGTGGGCGCGGGCCGGCGTCGGGGCCGCTGCGTGGACCCTCGCAGTGGGGGGCGTTGCGGCGGCGGTAGCCATGATCGGCGTAGTCCCCGCCGTCATCCACAACCTCTTTGGCAACGGGGGCAACGGACCCACGGTCGTCGCGCACGGACCGGTTCAACCCGGTGGCTCGCCGACTCCAACCGGTAGCGGTCCGGGGGCCAGGTCCCAGCAGTCCGTTCGGAAGTCGGGCACGCCAGTCCCGGTCGGGCCCGCCACCCAGCCCGTGGGAACGACGCCCGCGACCAATGCTGTGGTCATCTCCGTGTCAGCCGTCGGTACCTCCACCGCGACGCAGCTCGTGGTGGAGCCAGCAGTGCTGACCTTCTCGCCGACGCCGTCAGCACCGACCACCCCGGCTCAACCCAGCCCTCCCCCGAAGCCCAGCGCCCCGCCCCCGGGTCCGAGCACGGGTGCTGGTGGCGGCGGCACGCAAACCAGTTCCGGCAGCACCGACGGCCGGGACCACGTCCCGACCAGCACCGGACACCGTGAGAGTCGGGCCGTCGAGGCTCGCGAGAAGGCACAAGCGTCCGCCCGGGCCAAGGCGGCTGCCGCTAAGGAGAAGGCAGCCAGGGAGAAGGCTGCCAAAGCCAAGAAGGCTGCCGCCGCGAAGAAGGCTGCCAAGGAGAAGGCAGCTAAGGAGAAGGCAGCTAAGGAGAAGGCAGCCGCCGCCAAGGAGGCGAAGGAGAAGGCTGCAAGCTCGCGGGTGTGACCTGAACGCTCACCGGGCGGCGTCGGATCGCGCCGCGCCGCTGAAGGTGTCGACGGGTGGTTCATCGGGCCCGCTGGGCACCGCAGGCGGTCGCTATGGTCAGGGGTCATGAGTCGCCTCATCCACCTCAACGGACCCCCCGGGATCGGCAAGTCCACCCTCGCAAGGATGTTCGTCGACGCACATCCGGGCGTGCTCAACTGCGATGTCGACGTGCTCCGAACCCTCATCGGCGGGTGGCAGGACGATTTCGCTCAGGCCGGCGCCCTCATCCGGCCCGCAGCATTGGCGATGATCGAGGCCTACCTTCGCAGTGGTCACGATGTCGTCTTCCCACAGATGTTGTTCAACCCGGTCGAGCTGGCCCGTTTTGAAGAGTCCGCCACCAACGCGGGGGCACAGTTCATCGAGCGCATGCTGATGGATAACCGGACGGCCTCGGTGGCGCGATTCCATCGGCGGGGTCAGTCCGACTCGCAGGATCCCTGGCACGATCACGTGCGGACGATCGTGGCCGACCTTGGGGGTGACGCAGTGCTTGCGGACAACCATTCGGCGCTTGAGCGTCTCGTGGCCGAGCGGCCACATGCTGTCGTGATCAAGAGCAGCGAGGGCCAGATCGAGCAGACCTACCGCTCGCTCGTCGACACGCTGAACTGACCAGCTCCCGATCTCGGGCGCCCGCCGTGGCCGTCGCACGGCCTGCACGACGACAGGAGAACCCATGTCACACGTACGACGCTTCGACCACGTCGGAATCACGGTCGAACAGCTCGATGTCGTCACCGCTTTCTTCGTGGCCCTAGGCCTCGAGGTGGAGGGCAGGACGTTCGTCGAGGGCGAGTTCTTGGATACCGTCTGCGGCATTCCTGACTCCCGAACCGAGATCGTCATGCTGAAGTCGCCCGATGGTGCCCGGTTGGAGCTCGCGAGCTTCGTGCGACCCGATTCCACTCCTGGTTCACCGACCGCGATGGCCAACGAGCTGGGACTGCGCAATGTCTCCTTCGAGGTCAACGACTTGCAAGCGGCTGTCGACTGGGCGGCCAGCGAGGGCTACGGACTGGTCGGGGGCATCGGCGAGTACGAGGGCGCCTGGCGCATGGCATACGTCCGGGGGCCGGAGGGCATCATCGTCTCGCTGGCAGACCGCATCGGTTGACCCACACCGACGAGGACCCGACTGAAACGGCTACGTTGCCTCGGTGAGCCCTACGGACGACGGCGAGGAGGCGCTGACGGGTGGGAACGCGTCGGCGCGTGTGGTGCGGATCAGGGACACCGTTCGCAAACCATGGCTGCCCACGACAGACCTCACCGCGGCATACATGCGCGCACTTCGAGACCGGGGCGTCGACCTGCCCGAGCCGCGGGGGCGTGACCACCTCGGTCGCCTGGTACTCGAGTACGTCCCAGGCGACCTCGCCATGAACCGCGGTCCGCTGGACGCCGCGCTCCTTCGCCGGGTAGGTGCTGTAGTTCGCGGGATCCATGACGCCAGCGAGGGGTTGCCCCTCCCCCCGAGGTGGGCGGTGCTCCTACCCGCAGACCGACCGAACCTGTTGTGCCACAACGACCTCGCGACGTGGAACCTGGTCATCGACGGGGATCGGTTGGTGGTCATCGACTGGGATGGCGCCGGCCCCAGCACGCGGCTGTGGGATCTTGCCTACGCCGCGATCTCGTTCGGCCATCTGTTCGCCGGCGAGGATGTCGACGCGGCCGCGGACCGGCTCGCCGCCTTCGTAGACGGCTATGACCCCGACGATCCAGTCCGGGCGGCGCTGCCGACCACGATGGCGCGGCGCGCTCGCGCCATGCACGACCTTCTGAGCGCCTCGCATAAGGCTGGACGGGAACCGTGGGGCTCGATGTACGTCGACGGGCATGGCGAACACTGGGATCGTGCCGCTGCCTTCATCGCCCGCCACGACCAAGCCTGGCTGCGCGCCCTCAGCTGATTCGGCGATGGCTTGTTCTGGATCGAGGTGGCTCCAGCCGGTACATACACCGTAGTCCCCTCTTCTCAGCTGCCCCAGCCCCACGTGCGCCTTGGGTTTGCCATGATCGCCGCCTCCCAGTTCCCCATGACCCTCTAACGAGGTCTGGAGCCGGAGCTCACGACGACAGAGAGCGCGCCCCCTCAACCCAGGGGGGCGGGGAGGGGGCGCGCCGCCGGGAGAGCATGGCACGGATGCGCGGGCAACGTTGCATCTTGACGCCTTCTTAACCCCCCGGGCAGCACTGTTACCACCCGTGGGGACGCCGGCCGCACCGCTTCTCCCCCACCTCCATGCTCACGCTGCGGCGTACACTGAAACCCCCTAAGGGCCGAATGCCGAACGGACGCTTTCGATGTAGCGAACGGAGTCAGGGCGTGTCCTCGTCGAAGAATGGGAAGGCCTCCACCGGCAACTTTGCCGAACTGTCAGAGACCGACTGCAAGGATCTCTTGGTGCGCCACACCGCCGGCAGGGTCGGTTTCATGGCCCCCGATGGCCCGCAGATCTTGCCAGTGACCTATCAATACCGCACCGACACCGTGATGTTCCGTACGTCCCCCTTTGGCCCCATGGCCGGGCTCGTGCGGCGAACCAGTGTCGCCTTCGAGATCGACGCGATCGACGAGGAGAACAAGTCCGGTTGGAGCGTTCTCGTCGTCGGATTCACTGGGGCGCTGACGCACAGCCGCCTGCTCAAGTCAGCCTGGGAGAGCGGACCGGTGCCTTGGGCGGACGGAGCTCGCAACCTCTTCATCGAGATCACGCCGCGCAAGATCACCGGCCGCACCGTGGGGTCGGTCGGCGAACGTCGAGCCTAGGGAGTGGCGCGCGCTGGCCTACCGGGCCAGGTAACCGCCATCGATGGGGTAGTACGTCCCCGTGGCGAACGACGCACCGTCGCTGGCGAGCCAGGCCACGAGCTCCGCGACCTCATCCGGCTCTCCGAGCCGCTGCAGGGCGTGCTGACCGGCCAGTGCGACCAGTGACTCCTCGTCCAGGTGGCTCGTCAGCAGCGGTGTGCGAATGAAGCCAGGGCCGACCGCGTTCACCCGAATCCCATCAGCCGCATACTCCCAGGCGGCGACCTGGGTCATCCCCACGACACCGTGTTTGGCGGCGGTGTAGGCCACGGCCATGGGGAAGCCCACCGCCCCCAGGATCGACGCCATGTTAATGATGGAGCCGCCGCGGCCGGACGCCTTCATCACGCGAATTGCCGCTCGTTGGGTGTAGAACACCCCATCGAGGTTGACCCGGATGACCTGGTGCCACTGGTCGTCGGTGTAGTCCGCGCTCGTCAGCGCCTCACCGCCGATGCCCGCGTTGCACACGGCGACGCTGACGTGGCCGAGTGACGCCACGACCTGCGCCATCGCCTCATCGACTGCGGCGGAGTCACCAACATCGACAACCGCGCCGTGGGTTCGGTAGTCGTAGTCCTCCAGCTCCTTCAGCACAGTGTCGACCGCATCCTGACTGCGGTCCCAGATGGATATGTCGGCTCCGGAGCGCGCCATCACGTGAGCGCACGCCCGCCCGATCCCCGACGCGCCACCGGTGATGACGGCTACCTTGCCGCCCAGCCCGTAGTTGTTCACGTTCGCTCACCTCTCGCTCTCGACTCCCCCTTCAAGCCTGAGCCCGCCCGGCAGTCGCGATAGGGCATTTGGTCCCGGGGCCGGCCCGGCGTCAAGATCGCGTTAGGACCGTCGCCATTGCTGGTGGGTCCGGGCAGGCTGACGACATGACCGGTAAGGGAATTCGTAGCGGCCCAGGTCGGGTTGCGGTCGCTGAAGGCCCCTGCGGCGGATGAGGTAGCCATGTCTGGAACTACCGAATCCTTGAAGCGGATACTGATCGGCCGTGCGATGGCCAGCCATCGACTCGGCGAGACGCTGTTGCCCAAGAAGCTGGCGCTGCCGGTCTTCTGCTCGGACCCCATCTCCTCGGTCGCGTACGCCACCGAGCAGATCGTGCTGGTTCTGGGCACGGCGGGAAGTGCCGCGTACCTGGGCCTGGCGGCGCCGATCGCGGTTGCCGTTGCGCTGCTGTTGGCGGTGGTCGTGGCCTCCTACCGTCAGACGTGTTACGCCTACCCCAGCGGTGGCGGCGCCTACGTGGTGAGCAAGGAGAACCTGGGCCAGAGCGCCTCGCTCACGGCGGCCGCGGCTCTGTTGGTCGACTACGTGATGACCGTCGCGGTATCCGTCGTCTCCGGCGTGGTGGCCATCATCTCCGCCCTGCCCCCTCTTGGGCCGTATGCCGTGGAGCTGTCGGTCGGGTTCGTGGCGCTGCTGGCGCTGGTCAACCTGCGCGGGGTCAAGGAGTCCGGGACCGCGTTCGCCTTTCCGACGTATGCGTTCGTTGGTCTGACCATGCTGATGCTGGTCAGCGGCATGTACCGCGCGCTCAACGGCGGAATCCCGGAAGCGTCCAGCGCGCATCTGCAGCTTCAGCACACCGCCCAGGTCGGTGGCATCTTCACGCTCCTGCTCTGCCTGCGCGCGTTCGCGTCAGGGTGTACGGCGCTGACCGGCGTGGAGGCCATCAGCAACGGTGTCCCGTCGTTCAAGAAACCCAAGAGCAAGAACGCCGCCACGACCTTGCTCATCATGGGTGCCCTGGCCATCACCATGTTCTCCGGCATCACCGCCCTGGCGCTGGCCGCCCACGCCCGCGCGTACCGCGACGGCAACCCCTCGGTGATCAGCCAGATCGCCGAGTCGATCTGGGGTCGCGGCATCCTCTTCTACGCCTTCCAGGCAGCCACGGCCGGGATCCTGGTGCTGGCCGCCAACACCGCGTTCAACGGCTTCCCCACACTGGCCTCGATCTTGGCTCGGGACCGCTTCCTGCCCCACCAGCTCCACAACCGCGGAGACCGGCTTGCGTTCAGCAACGGCATCATCCTGTTGGCGGGGGTTTCAGCAGCCTTGATCATCGGCTTCAACGCCAACATCGACAAGCTCATCCAGCTGTATATCGTGGGCGTCTTCACCTCGTTCACCCTGTCCCAGGTCGGCATGGTGAGGCACTGGGGCCTCGAGCTCGCACGGACCGGGGACCCCGGCCGGCGCCGCACCATCTACCGATCGCGGGCCATCAACGGCACCGGCGCAGTGGTGACAGCCCTGGTCCTGGTGATCGTCGTTCGCTACAAGTTCCTCGGCGGGGCGTACCTGGCCATCGCGGCCATGGTGGTCATCTTCCTGCTCATGCGGGGCATCAGGCGCCACTACGACGCAGTCGAGCTCGACCTTCAACCCGAACCCGGTGGGGTCATTCTGCCCAGCCGCAACCACGCGATCGTGCTGGTCTCCAAGCTGCATGCCCCCACCCTGCGGGCCTTGGCCTACGCGAAGGCGACTCGACCCTCGCGCCTGGTCGCCCTGACCGTGGCCGTGGATGCAGACGAGGAACGCAAGCTCCGCGCCGATTGGGAAGCCCGCGGTCTGGACGTGCCCCTGACCATCGTCGCGTCCCCGTTCCGCGAGGTCACTCGCCCGGTCCTGGAGTACATCAGCCACATCCGCCGGGAAAGTCCTCGAGACGTCGTCACTGTCTTCATCCCTGAGTACGTCGTGGGTCACTGGTGGGAGCATCTGCTGCACAACCAGAGCGCGCTGCGACTCAAGGGTCGGCTGCTCTACCAGCCAGGGGTCATGGTCACTTCCGTTCCCTACCAGCTGCGCTCCTTCCGAGACGTGCTGGCCGACCCCGGGGGCATCGGGGACACCGACGGCCTCGCCGATGGAGTCCCTGTCGGCGCCGCAGACGCTCCTCGCTGACCTCTGGGGATGTCGGAGCCTCACCCCCAGAGGTCAAGCTCATCGCGGCGCGGTCCGCGGACGACGCGGGACGAGACATCGAACGTCATGACCGCCTGGTCGTCGGGAGACCAGGCCTGCCACCCCGGCGATCCTTCGCTCGCAAAACGGACCCAAGCCCGGTGCATCTCCCGGGCGAGGTGCTGTGGTGCAGCGGTGCCAGCCATCGGTGTGCCGGGCCCCAAGGTGTCGAAGACGAAAGGGAGCTCGAGACCGTGACAGGCACCCAGTCCGCCGACGTCCGTCGGCCACGCGAACTCGTAGGCATGGACCGTGCCCCCAGCAGCGTGGTGAGCGGCGGCCAGACGTGCAGCGGGGACGCGGAAGCCTGCGTCCGTGAGGATGGCGCACGCGACGTCTCCCGGGGAGCCGTCCGGTCGGTTCGCGGCATACGCGTCGATGGCTTGCGGCGGCCAGCCGTAGCGAGCAGCCAAGAAGCCCAACGCAGCCGGAGTGACAGCGCAAGCCAGGCCAGTGGGAACGAGGAAGAGTCGGAACTCCTCTGACGTCGTGCCGACCAGCAGAGGCACGCCCGCGGCGGCCCCGTCTGCGATGCGGGCGAGGGGGACGTCGGGGACGAGGTCACCGTCCACGACGGGGAACAGCGACATGATGCCCAGACCGCCACTGAGAACCGAGGGACCCCACCGCTGCGGGTCGGGATCGGCCTGGATGGCCAGACCCACGGCTGACTGCGCTGCGGTCACTGCGTCTGGGTCGATGGCAGCGAAGGCTGCGGCCGTGGCAGGCACCCCGAGCTGGGCGGCCAGCTCCGCGCTCACGCGGCGGGCGTCCTCCAGCGAACAGACGGCGGAAGCCCCTCCGCTCTGAACGACGGCCCGATGGAAGAGACCGCGTGCTGCCGGACAGGCCATGAGCGTGGCGACGCTCATGGCGCCCGCGGACTCGCCGAACACCGTGACGTCGTCGGGATTGCCACCGAACGCGACCACGTTGTCGCGGACCCATTCCAGTGCGGTGATCTGGTCGCGGATCCCGAGGTTGGTCGGGGCGCCCTCCAGCGCACCGAACCCGGGGACCCCGAGTCGATAGTTGATCCCCACCAACACGACACCGTCGCGCGCGAATGCCGAACCGTCGTACGCCGGCAGCGAGTTGGTGCCCCGGACGAAGGCTCCCCCGTGGATCCACACCATGACTGGTCTACTGTCACCGTCGATAGGGGCCCACACGTTGACGTTCAGATAGTCGTCGCCGGCCGCGACCGAGCTGGGGAGCACTGCGTCCATCGGTGGTGGGTATGCCGATTGGCTGGCAGTCGGGCCCGGATGGGTCGCATCTCTCTCGCCGTCCCATGGCACGACCGGCTGTGGGGCGCGGTACCGGTCCGCGCCGACAGCGGGTCCGGCGTACGGAATGCCCAGGAAGGAGCGGACGCCGTCGCGGCTCGAGCCACGCACGAGACCACCAGTGACACGCACGACAGGACTCATCAGGCCATCCAACCAGCCGATCAGCGAGGCTGGCTGCACCCGTGTCGATCCACCATCTCGGGACCTTGTGCCCTGGAACTGAGCTGGCCCCGGGGCGACCGTGGGAGCGACCAGTCCGCGGCTCGCGGGAACGTGCCAACGCGAGGGGAAATCCCATGAGCACCAACACCGCTCGTAAGCCGATCCTCGTCGGTTTCGATGGGTCAGACCAGAGCCTTGCCGCGTTGGACTGGGCGTTGGACGAGGCTCAACGGCGAACCCTGCCCGTGCACGTCCTGGTCGCTCGAGACATGCCCCTTCCTTCGCACCCGGGGCTGCCCCCCAACCCGTGGCCCGAAGCCCTCGCTCACGAGCTCCTCCACAGTGCGAGGGCGCACGCCGAAAGGCGCGCCCCTGCGGTGCGCGTCAGTACGTCGACGGTCGTCGGCGCCCCCGCCGGACGGCTGGTCAATGCTTCGCGGGACGCACAGCTGGTGGTGGTCGGCAACGGTCACCACAGCCCTCTGGGCGAGGCCGTTGTTGGTTCAACCTCCTCGCAGGTGGCAGCACACGCGGAATGCCCGGTCGTGGTCGTGGACACCCCCGCGCCACCGCTGTCCGACGCCGTCGTCGTCGGCATTGACGGTTCGCACGCCAACGAGCCCGCGATTGCCTACGCCTTCGACGCCGCCGAGGTGCGCCAGGCCGCCCTGGTCGCGGTGCACGCGTGGTGGCTCGATGTTCCCGAGCGGGTCGGCCTGGCCTGGATGAGCGAGGAGAGCCTGAGCAGGATCGGCCAGGGGCAGAAGGCCCTCCTGGCCGAGGCGCTCTCTGGATGGTCCGAGAAGTACCCCGACATCGTCGTGCGTCACGACGTCTCACGCCAACGGCCTGTGGACGCGCTCCTGGTGGCCGCCAAGTCGGCGGACCTGCTGGTCGTCGGCTCTCGAGGACACGGAGGATTCGCCGGACTACTCCTCGGCTCGGTCAGCCAGGCGCTGCTCCACCGAGCCCACCCGTGCCCCGTTGCCGTGGTGCACGGTCCGGCCTAGGGGCCGACAGTCGCTCATGGAGGCCGAGATGAACACGAAGAGTCTGGTTCCGGATGCTCACACCGACACCCCGTCCGGGTCGCAGGCGCGGCGCCGAATGCCGGGTGCCACGGTCATCGCGGGTGGCTTCTACCTCGTGATGGGTGGCATCCACATCGGCATCGTGGCAGCCGACACCGCGACGTATCGCCACTTCGCAGACGGGGCGCTGCTCGGCTTCGTGCGGTCCGGATGGTCGGACTTGTTCATGGCCCATCCGGCCACGTGGGGTCTGCTGCTCGCCGCGGGCGAGATCACCCTGGGTGCGCTTCTCCTGACGGGTGGCGCCCTGGCGCGTTGGGGTTGGACGGCCGTCGCGGCCTTCCAAGTCCTCCTCATGCTCTTCGGCTGGGGATTCTGGCTCTGGAGCGTCCCGGCACTCGCGGTGATCTACCTCGGCGCGCGCCGAGATTGGGTCACGCTCCAGTAGTCGAACACCCGAACCGGCTGGATATGACCCAAAGGACCACCTATGGCACCAACGCCTGGCTCCGAGTCGGCCACGCGCCAGTCCGACCTGAGCGACCTTGAGGCCGCCGCGCGCCTCTGCGCGTTCGGACCCAACCAGCTCCCGGAACCCCCGTCGCCGAGTCTGGTCCTACGGCTGCTCCGTAGCCTCCGAGACCCCCTGGTGCTCGTGCTGCTGGTGGCACTCGTGCTCACCGCGGCTACTCGCGACTTCGCCGACGGCGCCGTGATCGCTCTCGTGGTGGTAGTGAACTCCGTCATCGGGCTGCGCCAGGAGCTCAGAGCGGATCGCTCGGTCAGAGAGCTCTCCCGCCTTGTCGCTCCCCTGGCCTGGGCCGTGCGGGAGGGTCGGCCGGTCCAGGTCCCCGCCGCGGCCCTGGTCCCGGGGGACGTGGTCCTGTTGCGCCAAGGCGACCTCGTCCCTGCCGATGCGCTGCTCATCGAAGGCGCGGCCGTGCAGGTCGATGAGTCAACCGTGACGGGTGAGGCCTTTCCTGTCGACAAGGCCGTCACCGCCGACCCTGGACCCAACCTCCCATCGGCCACCGGGGCCGAGCGACCGCTCGAGCCCGGCTCAACGCTGTTCTCAGGGACGCTGTTCCTTCACGGGCGTGGGAGAGCTCGGGTCACTGGCACTGGCGCTCAGAGCACCGTGGGACGCATTGCGTCGCTGATGGTTTCGACCCCGAGCACTACCCCGCTCCAGCGGCGGATGGCGCGGCTGTCTGGTCAGCTCGCCATCTCAGCCGTCGTGCTGAGCGCAGTGGTCATGCTCGTGGGGCTCTTGCGGGGACAAAGCCCAGAAGTCATGTTCCTGACGACCATCGCCCTGATCGTCGCGGCGGTACCCGAGTCGTTGCCCCTGGTCGTCACGATCAGTCTTGCTCTGGCCGCACGACGGATGGCAGCCCGCCACGCCGTCGTCCGCAACCTGTCGGCGGTCGAGACCCTCGGCTCCGTGACTGTCCTGGCCACCGACAAGACCGGAACCCTCACCGCAGGCACCATGACGGTCACGGACATCTGGCACCCGGATTCCGTCGAGGTAGAAGAGCTGCTGCAGGCCATTGCCTTGTGCAACGACGCGACGATCGGCGGCGACACTGAAACCGCTCGGGGCGACCCGACGGAACGCGCCCTCGTGGCGGCGGCCACGGCGGGGGGCGTGGACGTCGATGCGCTGAGAGCGGCCAACCCCCGGGTGTCCGAGGTGCCTTTCGACAGCTCCCGCAAGGTCATGTCGACGACTCACGGTAGCCGCGACGGTCAGCGACGGATCATCCATAAGGGCGCTCCCGAGTCGTTGCTCTCCGATGAGCTGGTGATCGACTCCCCAGACCTCACCGACGAGGCTCGAGACACGGGCGAGTCATGGGCCCGCAACGGGATTCGGGTGATCGCGGTGACGCAAGGGGAGCTGGACTCCGGCGAGGACGCCGCGACCCGGTCCCGTCTCCTGGGCCTGATCGGCCTGCAGGACCCCCTGCGAGAGTCCTCGGCAGACACGGTCGCCGCCTGCCAGGCTGCCGGACTGCGCGTCGTCCTGGTCACCGGGGACCATCCCGCCACCGCGGAGGCCATCGCCACTCAAGTGGGCATCTTCACGGGGAATCCTCGCGACCTACTGAGCTCCAGACGCCAGGCGTCGGGAGCCACGCCCGAGCCCAGCGTCGTGGCGCGCGCTACCCCCGCGGACAAACACGCCCTGGTCAGGACCCTCCAGGCGAACGGCCAGGTGGTAGCCATGACGGGGGACGGCGTCAACGACGCACCCGCACTGCGTCAGGCCGACATCGGGGTGGCCATGGGGGTCCGGGGCACCGAGGTCGCCAGGCAGGCCGCCGACCTCGTCCTCATGGACGACGACCTGGGCACTCTGGTGGCTGCCGTCGAGGAGGGCCGCCGCGTCTATGCCAACATCCGTCGGTTCCTTGCGTATGGGCTGTCGGGAGGCGCGGCCGAAGTCATGCTGATGCTCGCCGGACCCGCCATAGGCGTGCCGTTACCGCTGCTCCCGGCACAGATCCTGTGGGTCAACCTGCTGACCCACTCGTTCGCCGGCGCCGGTCTCGCCACCCAACCGGCGGACCCCGAAGCCCTCCGAAGAGGCCCCCGCCCTCCCGACGAGGGTCCGTTGGGTCGAGGCCTGTGGTGGCGTGTGCTGGTTCTTGCCACGTATCTGACCGTATCGAGCGCAGCAGTCATGCTGCTCAGCCCGCCCAGTCAGGCGCACTCCGCAGCCCTCCTTGCCCTGGGGGCCGGGCAGCTGGCCATCGCATGGGGGGTGCGCGCGACCAGCGCTCAGGTCTGGCACGACGGACGCCCGGATGTCCTGCTTCCCGCACTCCTGCTCGCCGCGACGATGCTGGCCGCCTCGGCCACCCTCGGACCACTACGGCAACTTCTCGATACACGACCCGTTGGCCGCACGGTCTGGGTGGAGGCCGCTGCCGCCGCCGTGGGCGCGTTTGCAACGGCCCGACTCGTGCGGGCCAGATCGCTCTAGTCACCTATCAGTCGTCGTCGCCCGCGGTGTGGGGCCTTCGGGACCTTGGGCCCGTGGTGGCTGCCCCCAGTGGTGGCACCGTAAGCGTGGACGGGTCCGAGCTCTCAGTCGGGGCCGTCGAGTGGCTGCTTCAGCACGCTCACTGTCCCGTTGCCGTGGTCCGCTCGCTCCAATGACGTCCAGATCGGCCCGGGTCTCGTGCCCGCCGGGGCGCCAGTCTGCGCCGGGACCTTAGGCCTGCCTCCACAGGAGCCATCCGGCGGATGCTTTCCGCAGGCCGAGCTTCCGATCGGGAGTTCGGCAAGCCAGCCGGCCCTGGGCCCAGGAGGAACGTCATGGTCGAGAAGTCAACGCCCCGACTGTCCAAAGGAATCGTCGTCGGGTACGACGACTCCCCCGGTTCCCTCGCAGCCCTGGAGTGGGCTGCTGCCACGGCGCGGCGGTGGGGTACGACCCTGACCGTGATGCACAGTGTCGACCTGGCCGCGGCACCGATCGAGCCGGCATACGACTATGCCCGCCTCCCCGAGAGCCTGGGCGAGGCCGGCCGAGAAGTGCTGGCCGCCGGTGTCGGGCGCGCCCAGCAGCTGATGGGGGACACTCGGCTCGTCGCGAGCCTGCCCGCAGTCGGCTCCCCCGCGGCCGAGCTCGTCCACGCGTCCAAGGACGCCGACCTCGTGGTGACCGGCAGCCGTGGACGGGGTCCGCTCAAGGCCGGGCTGCTGGGCTCGGTCGCCTACATGGTGACCGCGCACGCAGCGTGTCCAGCGGTGGTGGTGCGCACCGACCATCCAGTTCAACCGGGACCCGACCATCCCGTCGTCGTCGGGGTTGACGACTCGGAGGCCTCGAGGCGTGCCCTGGACCTTGCGGCCGAGATGGCAGCCATCTCCGACGCCGTCCTGCACGTGGTGCACGTGGCCCACAGCTCCTTCTCCCCGGATGCTCAGGCCTACGTCGAGAGCACCAGGGCCGGAACGGACCACACGAAGACGGTGCGCGCGCAGGCCGAAGCGACAGTGCAGCAGGCGGCTCGGCGAGCACGGGCCACGTACGCGAACCTGCGCGTGGACACCGAAGTCCTCTATGGCAGTCCGGGCCACGTGCTCAGCCCTCTGGGGGCTCATGCCGGCCTGGTCGTCCTGGGCACACGCGGCCACGGTGGCTTCACCGGGCTACTCCTCGGCTCGGTCAGTCACACGGTCATCCACGAGGCGCCCTGCCCGGTCATGATCGTGCGCGGCTGACCACAGCCGCTCCAGAGTCAGGACCTTGGTCCCTGTCATGGCCCAGCATGAAGGAGGACAAAGGAAGTACGCCACCGGTAACGGAGGCGGTTCGGAAGGTGGACGAGATCCAGACCACGGGGAAACCCGCAAGGAAGGCCTTGGACGAAGGCCGGAGGATTACCGCAGCCACCCGGACAGCGTGGAAGCCGTCGACCCACGCAGACGAGGCCCTGGAGATGTCACATCATCCAGGGCCCCGCCCTGTCGGGGACGTCCTAGACCGCGTGATCAGCGCTGGCACCAAAGGACTTTCGGCACTGCAGCTGCCCTCCGACGACTCCTAGCCTTGGAGAGACAAAGGAGCGGACACACACCATGCAGAACGTGCTCATCCTCGGCACAGGCACCGCCGGAACGATCATCGCCAACACCCTTCGACGGCAGCTGCCACGCGATGAATGGTCAGTCACCGCCGTGGACCGCGACGACGTCCACGTGTACCAGCCTGGTCTACTGCGGGTTCCTTTCGCACCAGACACCCAGCGCCAACTCACCAAGTCACGACGCGCCCAGCTGGCGCACGAGGTGACCTTTCTCCTCGGAGACGTCGACGTCATCGATCCGGATACCCAGCAGGTGCGTCTGACCGATGGGCGCGCACTCGCGTACGACTACCTGGTCATCGCCTCCGGCACCACCCCACGCCCCGAACAGACACCGGGAATGCTCGGGCCGCAATGGCGTAAGAGCATCTTCGACTTCTACACCGTTGACGGTGCCACAGCACTCGCCCGCGCTCTGGCGGACTTCACCCACGGCCGCATCGTCGTGCACGTCACCGACATGCCCATCAAGTGCCCAGTCGCACCACTGGAGTTCACCTTTCTGGCCGACGACTGGCTGCGCAGGAACGGTCGGCGAGACGCGGTAGACCTCACCTACGTGACCCCGCTGCCGGGGGCCTTCACCAAGCCCGTCGCGTCGGAGCACCTTGGCCACATGCTCGCCGACCGTGCCATCGCCACCGAGCCCGACTTCCTCGTGGAGTCCATCGACCCGGTCGCCAAGACACTCGTGTCCTTCGACCAGCGGGTCGTTCCGTTCGACCTGCTGGTCACCGTGCCCCTGAACATGGGCGCCGACTTCGTCGCGCGTTCCGGCCTCGGGGACGAGCTCAACCATGTACGTGTCGACCCGCACACGTTCGCGTCGAAGATCGCACCGAACATCTTCGCCGTCGGCGATGCCGCCGACCTACCCACGTCCAAGGCGGGATCCGTCGCGCACTTTGCCGCGCACACGTTCGTCGACAACTTCATGTGCCTGACCCACGGCCAACCCATGACCGAGTCGTTCGACGGGCATGCGAACTGCTTCATCGAGTCCGGAAACAACAACGCCCTGCTGATCGACTTCAACTACGACACCGAGCCACTCCCAGGGACCTATCCCCTACCGGGATTCGGCCCGTTCCACCTGCTCAAAGAGACACGGACCAACCACCTGGGAAAGCTCGCGTTCCGATGGCTCTACTGGAATGTCCTGCTCCCAGGACGGCCCCTACCCCTTCCCAACAGCATGTCCATGTCCGGAAAGACCCCGGTACCCCAGTAGAAGGAGCCCGTCATGCCCATCCTGACCCTCGAAAACCGCCACATCAGCGTCGACGCCGAGGGCTTCCTCACCGACTATTCCGACTGGGACGACGACCTGGCCCGCACCCTCGCGCAGCAGATCGGCATCACCCTGACTGACCGACACTGGCCAATTCTGCGCTTCCTGCGCCAGGACTTCGCCGACCAAGGCGAAACGGCGACGCTGCGCCGCACCAGCCTGCGCTGCGACACCCCCATCCGAGACCTGTTCGCGCTCTTCCCCGGCAAGCCCGCGAAGAAGATGGCCTACATCGCCGGCCTCCCCAAGCCGCGCGGCTGCGTCTGAACCAATCGCCCGACGCACCATCATCCGCCCCTTCATGCGCCCGTCACACCAAGGAAGCTGACATGACCACCACCACCGAGACCACCACCACCGACACTGTGACCGGAACAATCCCCCAGTTCGACACTGAGAGCGCCACCGGTCGCAAGCTCGCCATCATCTGCTCCAAGGGGAGCCTAGACATGGCCTACCCCGGACTGATCCTCGCCAATGCCGCCCTCGGCGAGGGCATCGAAACCCACCTGTTCTTCACCTTCTGGGGCTTCGACATCATCACCACCAAGACCATGGACGACCTCAAGTTCACTCCGCTGGGCAACACTGCGACACACATGCCGCAGGGTCTCGGTGGCCTGCCAGGGATCACCCATCTCGCGACCTCCCGGCTTCGCAAGGCCATCGCCGACCTGGACGTCCCCGACGTCCCGGAGTTCCTCGAGCAGATCGTCGCCTCGGGTGGGCACCTGTGGGCCTGCCGCATGTCAGCCGACCTCAACCACCTCACCGAGGACGACCTCTATCAAGAGGTCGACGGGATCATCAGCGCCAGTGACTTCATCGAGAAGACCGAAGGCGCCCAGCTCCTGTTCATCTAGGTTCGCCTGGCCGACCCAATAGCCCCACACGCCTAGGACTTTCGCCCCTAGGGGGATCGCCCCGCGCGACGGATGGTGGAAGCCCAACGACGAGGAGACCCTCATGAGCATGTCGGCATCGACACCGCGCCACGCAGTGGTTGTAGGCATAGACGGCGGTCCCACCGCGGACCGCGCACTCGACGTCGCCGTCGAGCATGCCCAGCGGTCACGCCTGCCCCTTCACATCCTGCACGCCACCCGCATAGGACTGGTGCCCTGGACCCTGGACCGGCTCCAGACTCACGAGCAGCTGGCGAGACGCAGCTACGAGCGCGCTGTCCAGGCAGCCCCGAACCTTGCCATCACCTACACCAGCCAGGTCGACGACCCCGCTCACGCACTCGTGAAAGCGAGCCACACGGCCTCCCTCGTCGTGATCGGCGCCGGCGGCCACGACCTGAGCGCCTCGGTGTTGCTGGGGGCCACGACACACCAGGTGGCATCACACGCGCGATGCCCCGTCATGGTCGTCCCAGAGACCGGCGAATGGTCGGCCACCGGCCCCGTCGTCGTCGGCGTCGATGCCGTCGAGCATTCGGTACCCGCCGTGGAGTTCGCTTTCGCCGAAGCCTCCAGTCGTGGGGCCGAGCTCGTACCCGTGCACACCTGGTGGTGGGAAGAGCCCGGGCCCTTCCTGGCCGGCTCCGAATGGGAAGACGAGTGGGTCGAAGTGGCGCAAACCCAGAAGCTCTTGGTTGCGGAGATGCTCGCTGGGTGGCGGGAGAAGTACCCAGACGTCACTGTCCGGCCGACAGCCGTTCGTGGGCAGGCGGCCGTCGTGCTCGAAGAGGTGTCGCAGAACGCCCAGGTGCTCGTCGTCGGCAGCCGAGGACGCGGCGGCTTCGCGGGCCTGTTGCTCGGATCCGTCAGCAGCCGGGTCATGCACAGAGCGAAGTGCCCGACTGTGGTCGTCCCCTCGATCCGCCTCACGCCTCCTCTCGACTGAGATCCCCCTCGGGACCATCGGCCCTAGAGGCGACGCCGGTCGCGTTGGTCCAATGACATCCATGCCACACAGCCCGCAGGTCCGCTATGACGCCCACGACCTCGAGCTGGACCTGCGCTGGTGGGCAGCGGCCAACTACCTGACAGTCGGGCAGATCTACCTGAGGGCCAACGCCTTGCTGCGAGAACCGCTGAGCCTCGCACACATCAAGCCACGTCTGCTCGGTCATTGGGGCACCAGCCCGGGTCTGTCGATGCTGTACTGCCTACTCAACAGGCATATCAGGAACACCGACACCGACTGGCTCTACGTCACCGGTCCGGGGCACGGCGGCCCGGCGCTCGTCGCCGCGGCGTGGCTAGACGGGACCTACACCGAGATCTACCCGCACATCGGTGACGACGCGGCAGGGGTGCTGGCTCTTTTTCGCCAGTTCTCCGCGCCCGGCGGCGTGCCCAGCCACGTCAGCGTGCAGACGCCGGGAAGCATCCACGAGGGCGGCGAGCTCGGCTACGCCCTCGTCCACGCTGCGGGCGCTGCGTTCGACCACCCTGACCTCACCGTGGCGTGCGTGGTGGGCGACGGTGAGGCCGAGACCGGGCCACTTGCTGCCTCGTGGCGCCTACCGACATTCCTCAACCCACGCCGCGACGGAGCGGTGTTGCCCATCCTGCACCTCAACGGCTACAAGATCGCCGGCCCCACCGTGCTCGGACGAACCAGCGACGCGGACGTCGAAAGCTACCTGCGCAGCCAGGGCTGGGACCCCGTGACCATCTCCGGTGACGACCCCACCCTTGTCTTTCCCGCCCTGTACGGGGCGCTGGCCGACTCCCATCGGCGAATCCGCCAGATCCAGGACGACGCCCGCAGGGCCGGAGGCCCGAGCGACCCTGTCCGCCACCCGTGGCCCGCGATCATCCTGCGCACTCCCAAGGGCTGGACCGGACCATCCGTCGTCGACGGCGTTCAGGTGGGGGGGACCAACCGAAGCCACCAGGTTCCCCTCTCCGGGCTCGCGGACAACCCCCAGCACCTGTCAATGCTCGAACACTGGATGCGCGGGTACGACCCAGGCGTCCTCTTCGACGGCGACGGGCGCCTGTCGAACGACCTGCGCGCGCTGGCCCCGGCCGCGGACAAACGCATGTCGGCCACCCCGTACGCCAACGGTGGCCGGCTCCGCGAGGAACTCCCCGTACTCCCTTTGGGGGACTACGAGGTGGACGTGCCGTCGCCGGGTCAGATCTGGTTCGAGAACACCAAGTCGGCTGGCGAGCTCATGCGAGACCTGTATGCCGCGACGGCCCGCCCCGATGGGGGCGGCACATTCCGGCTGTTCTCGCCGGACGAGACGGCCAGCAATCGGCTGCAGTCGGTCTTCGAGGTGACCGAACGGTGTTTCATGGGCCCGCTCCTGCCGACCGACGAGAGCCTCGGCCCGGACGGTCGCGTCATGGAGGTGCTCAGCGAGCACCTGTGCCAGGGCTGGCTCGAGGGCTATGTGCTCTCGGGGCGTCACGGCGTGTTTGCGACGTACGAGGCGTTCGCGATGGTGTCGGCCTCGATGGCGGTTCAGCACGTGAAGTGGCTTCAGCACGCCCAAGACCTTCGCTGGCGAGCGCCAGTGTCCTCGCTGAACGTCCTGCTCACCTCGACATGCTGGCGCAATGACCACAACGGCTTCTCGCATCAAGGGCCCGGCCTCATCGACTCCCTCCTGCCACTGGCTCCGGGGGTGGTGCGGGTGTGGTTGCCGCCAGACGCCAACACCAGCCTGTCGATCACCGACCACTGCCTGCGAAGCACTGACCACGTCAACCTCATCGTCGTGGACAAGCAGAAGCACCTTCAGTACCTCACGCTCGAGCAAGCGCATCGCCATTGCGCCGACGGTGCCGGGATCTGGGACTGGGCCAGCACCTGCGGTCCCGACGAGACGCCCGACATCGTGCTGGCTTGTGCCGGGGACGTCCCCACCGAAGAGGCCCTCGCCGCGGTCGAGCTGCTCCACGAGTTCGTCCCTGAGCTCAAGGTCCGGTTCGTCAACATCGTCGACCTCATGGCCCTGTTACCCGAGAACGACCATCCGCACGGCTTTGCCGACAGCCGGTTCGACGATCTCTTCACCGCCGACAGACATGTCGTGTTCGCGTTTCACGGCTACCCGCGCGCTGTTCATCAGCTCATCCACGGCCGCAGCAACCCCGGACGGTTCCACGTCCGCGGGTTCAACGAGCAGGGCACGACCACCACCCCGTTCGACATGGTGGTGTTGAACCGCATGAGCCGCTTCCACCTCGCCAAGGAGGCGCTGCGTCGCTCTCATCGCCGAGTGAGCGGGTGGGAGGACCTGACCCGCCTGTGCGACGAGCGACTGGCGGATCACGACGCCTATATCCGTGAGAACCTGGCCGACCTGCCCGAGGTCGCCAGCTGGACCTGGCGGGGACTGCGCCGGTGACCGGGCTGGTCCTCGTGCTGAATGCGGGTTCGTCATCCCTGCGATCCGCGGTTCTTGAACCCACCTCCGGGCAAGCCGTCTTCGAGGGCTACCAGCACGACATCGGACGTGGCGGCGCACCAGACCATGAGACCGCAGTGCGTCGGGCTCTCGAGGAGCTTGTCAACGACGGGCCGCTCGCAGACCCGTCCTCGTTGATGGCCGTCGGGCACAGGGTCGTGCATGGGGGCCCACACTTCCACGGCCCGGTTCTGGTCGATGACGCTGTAATCTCGCAGATCAAGGACCTGATCCCGCTGGCGCCCCTGCACAACCCGGCCAGCCTCGCCGGCATTGCAGCGTCGCGTCGGGCGTTTCCGGACGTGCCACAGATCGCCGTGTTCGACACCGCGTTCCATCACACTCTCCCCGCGAAGGCGCATACCTACGCGGTGCCACGCGAATGGCGCGACCGTTACGGCGTTCGACGCTACGGCTTCCACGGCATCTCGTTCGCGTTTGTCGCCCGTCGCGCCGCGTGGCTGCTCGGCAAGCCGTCCGCGGAAACCAACCTGATCGTCATGCACCTGGGCAACGGGGCCAGCGCGTGTGCCGTTCGAGGGGGCTGCAGCATCGACACGTCCATGGGACTCTCGCCGGTGGAGGGACTGGTCATGGGCACCAGGTCCGGCGACGTCGACCCCAGCCTCGGGCCGTACCTCGGGCGCGTTGCCGCGCTGGGCAGCGACCAGTACGAGGACGACCTCAACCACGGCAGCGGGCTGCTGGGGCTCTCCGGCACCGCAGACCTGAAGGAGCTGGAGAGGCGACGTGTGCGCGGGGACTTAGACGCTGCCCTGGCATTCGACGTGATGGTGTACCGCATTCGCAAGTACCTCGGGGCGTATGCCGTGGCGCTGGGGAGGGTGGACGCCATCGCCTTCACGGGAGGGATCGGCGAGCACAGCCCGGCATTACGTGAGGCGGTTCTTGGGGACCTCGCAACGCTGGGGGTGGAGCTGGACGCGACAGCCAACCTCGGACCGGCCGCGCCGGAGCGCCTCATCACCACGCCTGCCAGCGCCGTGCCGGCATACGTCATTCCCACCAACGAGGAGCTTGAGATCGCCCGGGCCTGCGGGGATCTCCTGGCGACAGGTCACGAGCCACCAAGTCAGGCGGGGCTCGGAGGTCCAAGATCCTTATAGGAGTCGTCCTGCTCGCCGTCGGGGTCGCGGCCGTCCAAGTCATGGACCAAGGCGGTATCCCCAGTGACCAGACGCCGGGCCAGGTGGGCGTCGGTCGCGGGCCCGGTTTGCCCTCGAACAGCGATGACCGCGGCAACTGGACGGAGCACCTCGGTCTCACCAGCCAGGCGATAGAGGGACTGCTCGTCGCGGTGCCCATCGCCGCCGTCAGCACCCTTTCGCTGGGCCCCTCAGCGTGGGCCCGCTGAGGTCGGCTCCCCGACGCCGCGCCGGGAGGCGGGCAGCCGGAGGGTGAAGGTCGAGCCGAGTCCGGGGGCACCGGTGATCGTCAACCATCCCCGGTGGGCGCGGACCACCTCGTCCACCAGGGCCAGCCCCAACCCGAACCGGCGGCCACCACCGACTGACGCGGCGACGCCGCGCGCGAACCGCTGGACGAGAGCGCCCGCGTCACCAGCATCCAGCCCGTCACCTTCGTCCTCGACGGCGACGCAGACGGTCTGGACACCCTTTCGCTCGGCCCCGCCTGCGTCGTCCTCACGAGAGAGCCGAACCCGGACCTGATCCCCGGACTGTGAGTGAGCGATCGCGTTGTCTACCAAGGCCGTGAGGGCCCGACGCAGTGCGGTGGGCGCCCCAGTCACCAGGAAGTCGCCCGGGGCCGCGCCATCGGCAGCGACCAGGTGGAGGTGGATGCCAGCGTCCTCTGCGTACGGTGTCATGCTCGCGACCACCGCCCGCGCGACCTGCGCAAGGTCGACGGTGTCAGCAGGGAGGTCGCTGTGTTCGAGCTGCGCTGCCAGCAGCAGGTCTGAGACCACCTCACCCAGCGACGCGGTGTCGCCCACGAGCTGGTCGACCTCGCCGCGCTGCTCGAGAGTGGCGTCAGTCGGCAGATGTCGCCGGATCATCTGCGCTCGGGTGTTGAGCACAGCCAACGGGGTGCGCAGCTCGTGACTGGCGTCGGCCACGAACCGTCGCTGGAGCTCCAGTGCCCGCCCAAGGGGTTGGATCGCTCGCCGCCCCACGAGCAGGCCGATCGTCCCCGCGAGCAGGACACCAAGGAGGCCTGCCGCGATGGTGGCGACCAGGAGGCGATGCTCCTCGTCCCGGTGACGCGACTGGTCGTACACGGCGACGTAACGATCGCCACCCCGGTCGGCCACCCAGGCACTCCAGTGGGTCCCCCCGATATCCACAGACAGCATTCCCGGCGAGGCCGCGAGCAGCTGCCGTGAGGCGACGACCTGGGTCGGCGAACCAGGGCTGGCGGTGCGAGACCCACCGCTGACGCGCACCAGCCACACGCCCGGGGGCGGGTCGTTGACGTCGTCAGCTGCCACGGCGGCCTGCCGCACCAGGTCACGGATCTCGATGGCCTGCTGGTGGTCGAAGACGACCACGACTCCGAGCAGCACCACCACGACCACAGCGGCGACGGCGGCCGCGGTCTGCATCGACACCGTCCATGCGGCGCGCCGCAGGAGTGCGGCATCCTGGGCCGAGCTCATGACGACCCCAGCCGGTAGCCGACGCCGTGAACCGTGTCGACCACGCCGGCACCCAGCTTGCGGCGAAGGTAGTGCACGTACGTGTCGACCGCGCCGGGAGTCTCTGCTCCCTCGAAGATGCTCCCGAGGAGCTCCTCGCGCGTGAAGACACGCTTGGGGCGGCGCGCCATCATGGCCAACAGCTCGGTTTCGCGCCGCGAGAGAGTGATGTCGGCGTCGTCCCCAGAGTCCCCCGAGTCGGTGGCGCCGGTGACCCGGTTCTCCCCCACCACGAGCCGGCCGCGTCCCAGTGGCAACTCCTCCGCCAGGGAGGACAGCGGCCGAAGTAGCGCGCGCAGGCGTGCCAGGAGCTCCTCGACGTCGAAGGGCTTGCCGAGGTAGTCCTGCGCCCCCGCGTCCAGACCCTCGACGCGGTCCACCACGCTGTTGCGGGCCGTCAGCAGGAGAATGGGCGCGCCAACCCCGCGCGCCCGTAGCCGGGTCACGAGGTCGACGCCCTCGATCCCGGGAAGGCCACGGTCGATGACCATGACATCGAACTCCTGGACCAGGCCCTGATGGAGCCCGTCCTGTCCGTCGCGTCCGATGGAGACGACGTAGCCCTCCTCGGTGAGCAGCTGCTCGAGCATCGCCGCCAGCTGGGGGTCGTCCTCCACCAGGAGCAGTCGGCCGCCTCGGGTCACGTACGACATCGTGGCACGGTGTTCTCAGAAGTCTCTGAGAACCGCGGCGCATCATGACAGCGTGACCACACCGGACGCTCGCGACGGCCTCGGCCCCCAGGCGGGCACCAGCCGGCGTCGCCATGTGCGCGTCGAAGGCCTGCGACACCAGGCGTGGCGGGCGCGCATCAGCGACCTGCTCGAGGTCATGGCGGTAGCAAGCCTGGTCTTTGTGCTCGCCACCTACCTGCGCGACGGCGGCGGCCAGGACCTTGTTTCCGGGACGTGGCCGACCGCCCTGATCTCCGCCGGTCGGGTTACCGGGCTCGTGGCCGTCAACCTGATCCTCATCCAGATGCTCCTAGCCGCGCGGGTGCCCTGGGTCGACCGGGTCTACGGAACCGACCGGGCGCTGAAGGCTCATCGGATCCTGGGCAGGGTCACGGTGCCCCTGGTCCTGGTACACATGGAGACCCTGGTCCTGGGGTATGCCGCCCGCGACCACCGCAACGTCGTGGTGGGCCTGGTAATCGAGCCGTTCATCATGCTGCGCGACGTCCCCGACATGCTGACCGCTTTCGCGGCCACGGCACTTCTCGTCGTGATTGCCGTGACGTCGGTACGAGCCGCAATGCGCACCATCGGCTACGAGCGGTGGCACGTGGTTCACCTGACGGCATACGCAGCCGTGACGCTTGCCATCCCCCACCAGCTGTCGATCGGGTCGGACCTGGCCCGCTCACCGCTGGTGCACGCCTACTGGCTGGCGCTCTACCTCGGCGTGGCGGCGGCCATCGTGTGGTGGCGTGCGCTGGTGCCGGCATACCGCTCGGTGCGCCATCAGCTTCGCGTCGAGGCGGTGGTGGATGAGGGGGCCGGCACCTGGTCTATCTGGGTTCGCGGTCGCGATCTGGCCCGGCTCGACGCCCGGGCCGGGCAGTTCTTCAACTGGCGCTTCAACGCCCCCGGCCTTCGGGCGTTTGCCCACCCCTGGTCGCTGTCGATCATGCCCAGCGATCGCCACCTGCGCCTCACCGTGCGCGACCTCGGCGACCATTCACGGGCCCTGGCTCGTCTGCGTCCGGGAACGCGAGTGCTCATCGAGGGCCCCTATGGCGCCTTCACCACGGCCCGCCGCACGCACCGCAAGGTCCTGCTGATCGCCGCAGGCATCGGCATCACGCCAATCCGCTCCCTCGCCGAGGAGCTCGCCAGGGATCCCGCCGTCAAACCGGGGGACATCACGATCGCCTACCGTGCCGACGCCGAGGACCAGCTCACGCTCCGCGCAGAGCTCGAGCAGCTGACCCAGCCCGGTAGCCATGCGCTGCACCTGCTGACCGGACCACCGACCCCTGGGTCGTGGCTGCCCGGAGGCCTGCCCGGACGCACCGACGCCGAGCGACTCGGTCACCTCGTGCCGAACCCCCGCCAGCACGAGGTCTATGTATGCGGACCTCGCATCTGGATGGACCTGGTCCACTCGAGTCTTCGTGCCGCCGGTGTGCCGCGGGGCCACATCCACGACGAAAGGTTTAGCTGGTGAGGGTCGTGACCGCGATCGGGACCACCGCGGCCGCGGGGGTCGTTCTGCTGGCCAGCTGGCAGGCTGGGCGGACAGGCTCGTCCACCGCCGGCGGAGTGCATATCGTGGCGAGCCCCGGCGGATCGCCGGCGGCGTCAGGCCGCTCGAGCGGCCGCACCTCAGCGACTCGCGGAGCCACGACGGCGACCACGCGCACCGTCACGGGCGCCCTGGTCCAGACTCCGTACGGCAATGTCCAGGTCCGAGTCACGGTGCATGGCAACCGCATCACCAACATCGTCGCCGTGCATCTCACGGACTCCTCCAACACGTCGGTCCAGATCAGTGCCGGCGCCGAGCCCACCCTGCGTAGCGAGGCCCTCAGCGCTCAGTCCGCGCACATCGACCTTGTCAGCGGTGCGACTTACACCAGCGAGGGATACAAGACCAGCCTCCAAGCCGCGCTCGACGCAGCTCATCTGTAACGAGCCGAGACCGGCTCCCTAGTAGGTCCAGCTCCTCAGGTATTGCCCGATGGCTCGATGGGTTCCTGCCCCTCGACCCGGACCCGGCGCACGCCGGGCAACGTCTCCACGATGGCCCGGGCCAGGCGGGCCTCGCGGCCGGGGGCGACGTCCCGCAAGGTCACCTCGCCATCGTCCACCTCGACCCTCCAGTCCTCCCGGCCGATCTGGGAGAACTCGTAGGCGATCCGCTCCTGAACCTGCCGGTCGGGAGTCGCCAGCACACGGATGACATCGCTTCGGCTGATGACGCCGACGAGCTGCCCGTCCCGCACGACCGGCAGGCTCTTCCAGCCCATGTCGGCCATGAGCTCGGCCGCCCGCGCCACATCGGTGTGCGAACCAACAGTCACAGGGTCAACCGTCATGATGTCGTCGACCAGGCGGTGCCAGGGTGTCGTCGGCTCCTGGGTCGGCCGCAAGTGGGTCCGGGGGTCCTCCGGGAGCCCCTCGCGGAGCACATCGGCGTCGCTGACGATCCCGACCACGTGCCCGTAGGCATCGACGATCGGCACCGCCGTGATGTGCTGGGCGGCCAGGACCTGCACCGCGGTTTCCAGTCGCGACCCAGCCCGCAGGCTCGTCGCGGGACTGGTCATGACTTCCCGAACAAGCATGCCAACTCCTCAGGGTGATATCGCGGCCGAGCTCGGTCGACGTCGGTCAACGGGGAGCCCTGTCACCGAGTCTCGGACTTCGGTCCCGCTGACGCGGCGCGACCGCCGGGCTCAGACGTGCGGGGCGCCCAGCCGGTCGCACCACGGCCACCGGGCAGGCGGCGTGGTGGAGGATGGTGCGGCTCACCGACCCGAGAACCAGCCTCCCCAGCGCGCTGGTGCCGTGGGTACTGACCACCACGAGCTGCGACTGGCGGGAGGCCTCCTCCAGCGCCAGGGGCGGCGACGCCTCGACGACCCGCACCTCGACCTCCAGTGCCGGCCAGCGCGCCCGCACCGTGGCCAGCGCCTCATCGGCGGCATGGCGCGCCGAGGACGAGAGGGCGCTCGCCCACTCGTCAATAGCGTCACCGCTCCAGTTGGCGAACTCCCATCCGGTCTGCGTCAGCGTCAACCAGGCACACACGATGCGCAGCGGCACCTCGTCGCGGGCCGCTCGTTGCGCGGCGAAGAGCAACGCCGCCTCTGACTCGGGTGTGCCATCCACACCCACGGTCACGGGCAGCGGCATCGCGGCCACCTGGCGAGAGCCGCCGCGGACCACGACCACCGGCGAATGCGCGCACTGGACGACTGCGGCGGAGACAGAGCCCAGCACCGCGGACGCCAGAGCCCCGTGACCGCGGTGACCGACCACGACCAGGCTTGCAGTCGACGAGGCGTCGATGAGGGCAGGCGCTGCTCCCGACGTCACCGCGAGAGTCTCGACAGCCTCCTCGGGCAGGATCTTGACGGCTATCCGTCGACCCTCGTCGGCGAGCTCCTCAGCCGCAAGCTCGATCGAACGTGGCGACGGCGTTCCGGCGACTCCGGCCCAGGACGGCATCCCTGGGTAGTAGCCCGAGGAGATGACATCAAGCCGGGTTCCTTGCCGCAACGCCTCCTGAGCCGCCCAACGCACCGCGTCCGCGCCGGTGGGCGACCCGTCGAATCCGACGACGACATCGCCGGGTGAAGCCGAGTGGGAAAACGTCATGGTGTGCTCCTTAGTTCTCGTGGGGCCGGCTCCGGGGCGCCGTCACGATCGTCAGCAACCGGACGGGCGTCGGCCAGGACCTGGGGGGACCGGTCGTCCCAGAGACCCGTTGCGGTCGCCTGGTCGCGGTGCGGCGCCAGCGCCGCGGTGCCGAAGCGGCGCGCGAGGTGGCCGCTGGGCATAGCCGACAGACCCCGCCCGCACGGGGTTGGCGTGAGCCACCGACAACGCGACCCTGGTGCGGATCGGATCTACCACGGCCACTGCACTCACTTCGCCTTCCTGCGCTCGTTCCCCCTGCCGCCATCACCTCCACTGTGCGATATGCGGAGGGCATGCGGTCAGGCCTTTGGTCCCCATCTAGCCTCGGCCAGCAGTGTTCCCAGGCGAGGGACCTTCGCCCCTGCCACCATGGCGTGCGACCACCGACGCTCAAGACATGACCATCGAACATGCCCACGACAGGGCCCCCACCGACCACACCGGTCTTCGGGTCCTCCCCTTCGACGAATGCCTGCTCAGGCTCGCCGAGTGCCCCGTCGGCAGAGTCGCGTTCCTGCACGACGGCGAGATCGACGTGCTCCCGGTGAACCACACCCTTGACGGCCTGAACATCTATTTCCGGACCCGGGGTGGTTCCAAGATCGAGGCCGCGGTCAACGGCGATCGCGTGTCGTTCGAGGCCGACGGCTATAGCGAGCAGGCCAAGGACGGGTGGAGTGTGCTCGTTCACGGCACCGCCGAGGTCGTCGACGACCCGGAGGAGCTTCGCCGGCTGGAGCCGGTCGCTCGGGAGTCATGGGTTCCCACCGAATCGTCGGTGATGACCTGGGTCAGGGTCCGCTCCACGTCCGTCACCGGGCGGGCGCTGTGGGGAGACGCGGGCCGAAGGTCCCTGTCCACCCACCCCGCCTAGCCCGAGCCGAGCTGCTCAGCGACGGTGGCACAGCCAGCGAAACCCGCTGATGGCCATCACCGCCAATCCGACGAAGGAGCCAGGATGACCCTGACCATGACCTTTCTGGGCGCAGCCGGGACTGTGACGGGTAGCAAGTTCCTGCTGGAGGAGGGCGGCTCACGGGTGCTGGTGGACTGCGGCCTGTACCAGGGGGAACGCCAGTGGCGTCGGATGAACTGGGAACCCCTCAGCGAGGAGCCGAGCACGATCGATGACGTCGTGCTCACCCACGCCCACCTGGACCATTGCGGCTACCTTCCAGCGCTGGTTCGCCAGGGTTTCTCCGGCCCGGTCTGGGCCACTCCGGGAACCTGCGGGCTGGCTGACATCGTCCTGCGGGACAGTGCCCACCTGCAGGAGGAGGAAGCCCAGTTCGCCCAGCGCGGCGGCTACTCACGCCACGACCCACCTCAGCCCTTGTACACCGTGGCCGACGCGGAACGGGCTGTGCGGCAACTGGAGCCGTGCGACTACGGGCAGCCGACGACCTTGCGCTCCGATGCTCGGGTCAGTCTGTCTCGGGCGGGGCACGTGCTCGGGTCTGCGTCTGCGCTGGTGAGCTTTGGTGATGACCAAGTCCTGTTCTCCGGAGATCTCGGCCGGCCCCAACATCCGCTCCTGCTCCCGCGCTCCGCGCCACCCGTTTCGCGCACCGTGGTGATCGAGTCGACGTACGGTGACCGTGTCCACCCGGGAAGGGAAGCAACCGACCACGAGGTGCTCGCCGCAGCGATTCGCCGCACCGTCGGCCGCGGCGGGTCGGTGGTCATCCCGGCCTTCGCCGTCGACCGCACCGAGTTGGTGCTGCTTGCCTTGGCCCGCCTTCAGGCCGCCGGCTCGATCCCCGAGGTTCCCATCCACGTGGACAGCCCGATGGCGCTGGCTGCACTTGACGTCTACCAACGCCCAGACCTGGCCGGCGAGCTGCGCCCCGAGGCCCTGCGCGACCTGAGCGAGCTGCACGGGGTTCGCGAGGCACGCTCGGCCGACGAGTCGAGGCGGCTCAACAACCCGGGCCGCCCGTGCATCATCGTCTCCGCGTCGGGTATGGCGACCGGCGGTCGCGTCGTCCACCACCTGGCCAGCCTGCTGCCCCACCCGAACAACACTGTGGTGCTCACCGGGTACCAGGCGGTAGGAACCCGCGGGCGCGCGCTCCAGGATGGGGCCAAGCAGGTCAAGATTCATGGCCAGTACGTGCGGGTACGCGCTGAGGTCGTAGTGGACAGCACGTTCTCGGTCCACGCGGACGCGTCCGAGCTGGTCCAATGGCTGGGCGAGATGCCCGAGCCGCCGCAGACGGTTTACGTCGTCCATGGGGAACCCGACTCGAGCGCAGCCTTAGCCGACGAAGTCCGGGCCAGCATTGACGCGACGGTCGTGGTCCCCCGTCTCGGCGAGCGGGTGGTGGTCTCCTGATGCCCCCGACACGGACGGTGTCGGAGGCCCTCGTGCGTACTTACGGTCGGTCAGTGGGGCCGTCACCGCGCGTGGTCGTGGGTGGGAACGCCGCCGTCCCCTGGGAGCTGCTGGCCCTGGTTGACCGGTCCCTTGAGCAGTACCACCTGTTCATGCTCAACGCACCGCCCGGCATACCCACCAGGCCCGGGATCGTGCACGAGTCCCCCTTCGTGGGACCGGGGATGCGCCGGCTCTCCACGCTGAGGTACATCCCGTCCCGGCTATCGCAGGTCCCGCAGCTCTTCACCGCAGCCACCCAACCCGATGTCGTGTGCGTCCAGACGTCGGCGCCGTCGGGCGGCATGGTCAGCCTGGGTACGGAGGTCAACATCCTGCCCGCGGCCATCGAGGCTGCCCACGCGAGAGGTGCGCTGGTGCTGGCGCAGCTCAACCCGGCCATGCCGTACACCTTCGGAGACGCAGAGCTCCCGATGTCGAGCTTCGACGCATCGGTATGGGCAGAGCGGCCCCTCGCCGACGCCGCTGAGGCCTGCCAGCGCGCCATGCCCCTTCAGGCGGCCGCGCTCGACCGGTTGGGCGCCGTGGTGTCTGACCGTATTCAGGACGGTTCGGTCCTCCAGCTCGGCATCGGCCGGGTCCCGGACTCCGTGCTGCCCGGCCTCTTGGAGCGCCGCGACCTGGGGATCTGGAGCGAGATGATCTCCGACGGGGTGATGGCCCTGGACCAGGCTGGGGCCCTGAGCGCGGATCGGAGGATCGTTGCCTCGTTCGTGATGGGATCGTCGCAGCTGTACAAATGGGCGGACCGCAACGAGCGCCTGCAGGTGCTCCGCACCGAGACGACCAACGACCCAGCCCTTATTGCACGCAATCCGGCGATGGTCAGTGTCAACACGGCACTCCAGGTGGACCTCTTCGGTCAGGCCAACGCCTGTCGGATCGGCGGGCGGATCCACTCCGGATTCGGTGGTCAGATCGACTTCATCGAGGGTGCACTGCACGCCCCCGGTGGGCAGGCGCTGATGGCCTTGCAGTCATGGCACCCGAAGGCTGCCACGTCCACGATTGTCGCCATGATCGACGAGCCCGTTACCTCGTTTCAGCACACAGCGGTCATCACCGAGCAGGGTGTCGCCGAGATCTGGGGCAACGACGAGCACTCACAGGCGCACCAGCTGATCGAACACGCGGCCCACCCGTCGGTCCGAGCGGAGCTGTGGGAGGAAGCGCGAGCACTAGGGCTTGCGTAGGCCGCTTGCGTAGGCCGCCTGCGCGTCCACGCCGGGCCTCGGTCGCACGCCTAAGCCCCGGTCAGCTGACCGGCTTGTGATGCTGGTGAGTCGCGGCATACACCGCGGCCTGGGTACGGCGCTCCATACCCAGCTTGGCCAGCACCGACGTCACGTAGTTCTTCACGGTCTTCTCTGCCAGCGACATCGCGTCCCCGATCTGGCGGTTGGTCATGCCGGCCGCCACATGGTCGAGGATTCGACGCTCCTGAGGGCTCAACGTGCGCAACCGTGGGTCGGTGTCGTCCCCCTCGGCCCAGGTCGCCCGTAGCCTTCGGGCCTTGTCCGTATCCAGCAGGTCGTCCCCCGCCGCGACCCGCCGGATCGCCTCCACCAGTCCGTTGCCCTTGATGTCCTTGAGCAGGAAGCCCGACGCTCCCGCAAGCACCGCGGTGGCCAAGGCCTGCTGGTCGTCGAAGGAGGTGAGGATGAGTCCCTTGATCGACGGATCGACCGATCGGACCTGTCTGCAGGCTTCGATGCCGGATCCGTCCGGCAGCCGCACGTCGAACACCGCCACATCCGGCCGAAGGGCGGGAATGCGCCGCGCGGCCTCCTGGGCGAGGCCGGACTCGCCGACCACCTCGAAGCCGGTGCTGGCCTCGAGGAGCTCACGCAGACCCCGGCGGACGATCTCGTGGTCGTCCAACAGAAAAACTCTGATCACCACGGTCACTCACTGTCTCCTGGGCCCCGCAGGGCGACATCGTGGGCCCGACCATAGAGGCGGGGCGGCCCCGTCGGGCAGGGCCGAAGGTCCCGGCTCGTCACGGCTGCAGGGGAACTGTCCAGCTCAGCCGGGTCCCGGATGGCTCGACCGGCTCGACGACGAACGACCCCGACCACGCAGTGGCTCTGCGCTCGAGGTTGGCCAGGCCGCTGCGTCGGCGCACGGCGCCAATGCCCTTCCCGTCATCACGGATGACTACCTCCAACGACTCAGCCACGGTGACCTGGACCTCCGAGGCCGACGCGCTGGCATGGCGGGACACGTTCGAGATCCCTTCCCGCACCACCGCCAGCACGTCGACCGCAACGGCTGCATCGAGACGCTCCAACTCCCCCGCGATGGTCAGCGCGGGGGCGTAACCAAGGCTTGGGACGAACGACTGGAGGAGCTCGCGCAGCTGGGACTCGAGGTCGGCCGTCGTCGACTTGGTATGGAGGTCGAAGATCGTCGAGCGGATCTCCTTGATCGTCGCGTCCAGGCTCTCGACGGCCTCGTCGAGCCGGCTCTGGACGACCGGGTGGACGGCGAACCGCCCCGCGGCCTGCAGGGACAGCCCTGTGGCGAACAACCTCTGGATGACCAGGTCGTGCATGTCCCGAGCGATGCGGTCTCGATCCTCGAGCATGGCGAGCAGGGTCTTGTCGTGATGGGCGCGAGAAGCGACAAGGCCAAGGGCAATTTGCTGGGCGAAGGCGGACAGCGCCGGCATCGCCTGTGAGGCGACGTCCCCCTCGTCGGGGCCCCACTGCAGCAGCAGATGCCCAATGGCACCTTGCCCCGCAGCCAGTGGGAGGACGGCCGTCGGCCCGGCGACGGGCAGGCCACCCCCCGCCGCCAGATCCGAGGCGGCGCGCTGCGATACGCCCGGGTCCTTGCCGGGCATCAGGAGTAGCTCCTCGCCCGAGCCGAGAATCTCAGCCCAGTGCGCCCCCTGCAGGGAGGGCCACGTGCGGTGCGACGTGGCATGCGTCTCCGTCTCCGTCTTCGTGGAGTCGTCGCGACGGTGCAGGGCCCGGATCGACCAGCCGCCCTCCGCGCCCGGCATGGCAATGGCGCACAGCTGTGCGGACGCCAGCTCGCAGACCCGTTCCACCATCGGGGAGAACGCCGCCTCCTCGGATGGGCTCTCCAGCAGCCTCCTGGTCAGTTGGCTGAGTGCCTGTTCCCATTCCCGCTGTCGCTGGCTGCGTTCGTACAGGCGGGCGTTGTCGATGGCGAACCCGGCTGCCGAGGCCAACGCGACCAGCATGGCTTCGTCGGCCTCTGAGAAGTCCGATCCGCCGTGGCGTTCGGCCATATAGAGATTGCCGAACACCTCGTCGCGGATCCTGATCGGCGCGCCCAGGAAACTGCGCATCGGCGGGTGGTTCGGGGGGAAGCCGTAGGAGTCCGGGTGCGCTCCGATGTCCGCCAGCCGCCGTGGCCGTGGGTCGCGGATGAGCAGGCCCAGTATGCCGTGCCCGCGGGGCGGCTCGCCGATGCGCGCCCGTTCCTCGGGGCTGAGTCCGTGAGTCACGAACTCGACCAGGTGCTCGCCATCAGGGCTCAGCACACCGAGTGCTCCATATCGGGCGTTGACCAGCGCGCAGGCAGAACGCACGATGCGACCCAGCACGACAGGCAGCTCAAGGTTCGCACTGATGGCGGTGACCGCGTCCAACAGGGCCTCGAGCTGTTCGTGCGAGCGGCGCGCAGCGCCGGCCCGCGCCCGGAGCTCCTCCATGAGGTCGTCGACGTCGAGCGAGGCGCTGTCGGCCCACCGCCCCTGGCTCTGCTCGTCGACACCCACGCCCACGAGAATAGGCCTGCCAGCCGAGGGGCGCCCCAGCCTTGGTCAACCCGCTGGTCCTCGGCAGGGACAAGCAGGGACCTCTGGCCCATGCCCGTCGTCGCGGTTCCGCCCATGCTCAAGAGGTGATCCCCAGCTCCGCATCTGCGCCGCGTACCCGCCCTTTCGGTCCCCTGCCGCCCCCCGAGGTCGTGGCGGGAATCGTCAACGACGGTTCAGCCACGCTCGTCGCGGAGACTGCAGTGCGCCTCGCCCGTGAGCTCGAGGGCCGCGTGCGTTTCGTCCAGGTGCTCCCAGAGGGGCTCGACGACCACGAACGCGCCGATGCGGAGGCTGCCACCTTCGGAACGGCCTTGCGGGCCCTCCACGGCCGCCCCAGGGTGCAGGCCACCTTCGAGGCGCCAGCAGGCGACCCCGGCGAGCTACTCGTTCGCCGCAGCCTCATGGCGATGGCCCTGGTGGTGGGACCGGACGCGCCGGGCGCCGGCCCCACCCACGAAGTCGCTGCCTACTGCCGGGCGCACTCTGGATGCCGGGTCGTCGTAGTTCCCGCAACGTAGTTCCCGCAACCTGACGGGCCACCGGGGGCGTGTCCACCTCTGGAGAGGCGGGACCTTCGACACCCCTGGGCTTCCGGCACGTCCGTGATGCTGAAGCTATCCCGGCTGAAGCCATCAACTACTAAACGAGGTGAGTCCGATGATGGACTGGGCAGATTCCGGGCCAGGAGGCCCCATGTTGGTCGTCATGGGGGTCCTGACCATCGCCCTCGTGGTCGTCCTGGTGTTGGCGATCAATGCCATGTACCCGGCCCGAGGCCAAGGCGACCGCACACCCCCTGGCCAGCCGGAGTCGCCACCCAGCGCCGCGGAGGAGGAGCTCGAGCTGCGGTACGCGCGCGGCGAGATCGACGCAGAGTCCTTGGCCCGACAGCGAGCTGTCCTGCGCGGCGAATGAGACCCGGTCCGTCGTGAATGAGACCCGGTCCGTCGTGCGCGGCCGCCTCAGATCGTTCGCCTCAGGTCGTGGCAGTGGTCGCCTGGTCGCGGAACCCACCGGAGACCCGGAAGCGCCGCCCCGTGATGGTGACCGGGGTAAGCCGGACGACCTGGGGCTTGGCACCGCTTTGCCAGGGAAAGATCGGTAGGCCAAGGGCCTCGATGGCTTCGTCCGTGTCGTAGACCACGCGTCCAATGCCGTGCGCGACGACGCTCCACGCCTCACCGGCGGCGACGTCGTAGCCGTCCACCTCGAAGGCCACCTGTCGACCATCGGCTGCCGAAAGCTTGGTTCCGGCAGCCGTGCGGAACACGATCGTTCCCTGATCCACCATATGGTTGACCGGGAAGATGTCCGGCGCATCGTCGACCACGACGGCCAGCCTCCCGACGGGAACCGAGCGCAGCAGGGCGAGCGCCTCGTGGATCTCGATCTGGCGCGTTTCCGTGCCCGAGTCTGGAGCGCTGGAATGAGTCATGTGCTCCAGTGCAAGCTCCGGAGAGCTGGACCGATAGGGGCGAAGGTCCCGAAGGCACCCGGTGCACAGTTGGGGACCTTCGGCCCTGTCGCGGGACCGTGACGACAGCTCACACTCGATATCCCGGCGTCAACGAGAGGGATGGGCGTGGACACGCAGACCGCCGCGCGCTCGGAGGCCACCGCGGTCGTCTTCGCTCAGATCAGCGACGCCACCTTCGGCCTGAGTGAGAAGGACGCAGCCGCGCGACTGACGGCCTACGGCCCGAACGCCCTACGTGACCACGGGGCGCGGGTCTGGCCGGTACTGGCCAGGCAGCTCCGAAGTCCGCTCCTGCTGTTGCTATTCGTCACTGCGGGAGTGTCGTTCGCGGTCGGGGACCAGACCAACGCGGTCGTCATCGCTGGGATCCTTCTGGCGAGCGTCGGCCTCGGGTTCGGCAACGAGTACCGCGCCGAGAGGGCCAGCCAGGCCCTGCACTCGGCGATTCGCCACACCGTGGTCGTCACGCGTGAGGGCAAGCCGCGCAAGGTCGACGTCGTACAGCTCGTGCCGGGCGATCTGGTCCACCTGAGCCTCGGTGGCATCGTGCCTGCTGACCTGCGCCTGCTGGAGACGATCAACCTTGAGTGCGACGAAGCGGTCCTGACGGGTGAGTCTCTCCCCGTGGAGAAGGACGCCGGCCCTGCGGACGAGCAGGCGGCGCTGGCCGACATGACGTCGATGGCCTGGATGGGGACCGTCGTGCACGCGGGGGCCGGCACGGGCGTGGTGGTGGCCACCGGCGCTGCGACGGAGTTCGGCCGGATCGCGGCGGGACTTGGCGAGCGCCAGCCCGAGACCGACTTCCAGGCCGGGCTGCGGCAGTTCTCGGGCCTCCTCCTGAAGGTGGCGATCGTACT
The DNA here is from genome assembly GCA_035999925.1 of Pedococcus sp. Lineage (GTDB taxonomy): Bacteria > Actinomycetota > Actinomycetes > Actinomycetales > Dermatophilaceae > Pedococcus. Next base: position 12,809 of record DASYGI010000331.1, on the reverse strand, counting down.
CACGATCTTGATCTTGGTGACCAACATCCTGTTGCGCCGTCCCGTGATCGACGCCGTCTTGTTCTCCCTGGCGATTGCAGTGGGAATCACCCCCCAGCTGCTTCCGGCCATCGTCAGCACGAGCCTGGCATCCGGTTCGCGTCAGCTGGCCCGTCGAAAGGTGCTCGTCAAGCGCCTCGTGTGCATCGAGGACCTCGGCGACATGGACGTCCTCGTCACGGACAAGACCGGGACCCTGACCGCTGGCGCTCTCACCTTTCTCGAGGCAGTCGACCCGACCGGCGAATCCTGCCCGAAGGCGGCACTCATGGGTCTGCTCGCCTGTGACGTCGAGCAGACCGGTGGGACCATCGTGGGCGGCAACCCGTTGGACACTGCGCTGTGGCAGGCCATGCCCGCTGACGCCACAGCTGGCTACAGCCGACTTGGCGAGCTTCCGTTCGACCACACGAGACGAATGACCTCCGTCGTCGTCAAGGCGCCCGACGGGTCTCACCTGCTCGTGGTCAAGGGAGCGGCCGAGTCCGTCCTCGCGGCCTGCATCGACGTCTCAACCACGGCCCAGCAGACCCTTGCCTCGCTCTACGAGCAAGGCAGCAGGGTGATCGCCGTCGCTCGGCGGGTAGCAGGTGCCATCACAGTTCCGGCCGCCACCGACGAGAGCGGCCTAGAGCTGGTCGGCTTTCTCGTCTTCCAGGACCCTCCGAAACCCGATGCCGCCCGGGCCCTGCGGCGACTTTCGTCGCTCGGAGTGCAGGTCAAGATCGCCACTGGTGACAGCCTCGAGGTGGCGGTTCGACTGTGCAGCGAGCTGGGCCTGGACGTGGGCAAGCCCCTGAACGGCACGCAGATCGATGCGCTCTCCGACGCGGAGCTCACGGTGGGGGTCACTGGCTGCAACCTCTTCGCCCGGATCTCACCGGAACAGAAGGCCCGCATCATCAGGGCCCTGCGTCACCGCGGGCACGCTGTGGGGTTTCTGGGCGATGGCGTCAACGACGCCCTGGCGTTGCACCAGGCCGACATCGGCATCTCAGTCGACACCGCGACCGATGTCGCCAAGGACGCCGCCGACATCCTGCTGCTGGAGAAGAGCCTGGACGTCCTGGCGGACGGGGTCGCCGAGGGGCGACGCATCTTCGCCAACACCATCAAGTACGTGCTGATGGGTACGTCAAGCAACTTCGGGAACATGTTCAGCGCGGCGGCTGCCTCCGGCATCCTGCCCTTCCTCCCGATGCTTCCGTCTCAGATCCTGCTCAACAACGTGCTCTACGACGCAGGACAGCTGACCATCCCCACCGACAACGTCGACGAGGAACAGCTGCGTCGCCCCTCCCACTGGGACATCTCATTCATCCGTCGCTTCATGCTGTTCTTCGGGCCGCTCAGCTCCCTGTTCGACTTCATGACGTTCGCCATCATGCTCGGACCCCTGCACGCAGGAGCCGACCTGTTCCGGTCCGGGTGGTTCGCCGAGTCACTGGCGACCCAGTCGCTTGTGATCTTCGCGATTCGCACCCGACGGATCCCTTTCCTGCGCAGCCGACCCAGCACCCCCTTGACCGTGGCCACCTGGGCCGTCGTGGCCGCGGCGGCGAGCCTGCCGCTGACACCGCTAGCTCATCTGCTCGGCTTCGCGCGGCCGCCAGGCGCGTTCTACGCCGCGTTGGCGGGAATGGTCCTGGCGTATCTCGTCCTCGTCGAGCTGGGCAAGAAGGTGTTCTTCAAGGGTGAGCCGACGACCGCGACGCCTCGTCTGCCTCGGCGGCGGCACTCACACAGTGTCCACCGGCGCGCGGCTCGGTTCAGCGTTGCGGGGCCGACCCGTCCAGGTCCGAGCCGGTCGCACTGACAGACCCGCCCGCTCAGAAAGGGGGACCTTATGCCCTGCCCGCCAGATCGGGCCCCGCCTAGGTTCGGTCCAGGTCACACATCGGTTGAAAGGGTACGTCCTCCATGACTAGCACCAGAGTTCTGACGGCCGGGCTAGACGGGCCTGCGCACTTCCTCACGTGGGGACCATTGCAGATCTCCGTGGGGAACCTGGTCACGATCGCCATCATCATCGTCCTGTTCGTTCTGGCCGTGGCGCTACCGTTCCCGAAGCCTCGAGGTCGGCGATGACCACGCGCGCCCAAGGTGAGACCACCGGGCCTCATACCTGGACCGGTCGACTTCGCGAGCGCGTGCTGCAGAGCATGCCTCCCGAGCAGCTTCTGCCTGAGGAGCAGCCGGAGTATGTCGCCTCCTGGATCTATGTCTTCGGTGTCGCCACGCTGGCCGCGTTGGTCTTCATCATCGGGAGCGGCCTGTTGCTGACCCTGGAAGGTCCGCAGTGGTACCACGTCTCGTCGCTTGGCCATTTCGTCAACAGCCTGCACCTGTGGAGCGTGGAGCTCTTCTTTGTCTTCATGGTCGTGCACTTGTGGGGCAAGTACTGGATGGCTGCCTGGCGTGGCGGCCGCACTATGACGTGGATCACCGGGGTGGTGTGCTTCCTGGCATCGATCGGCGCGGCGTTCACTGGCTATCTGGTGCAGACCAACTTCGACTCGCAGTGGATCTCCTCCCAGGCCAAGGACGGCCTCAACGCTGTGGGCATCGGCGCGTGGTTCAACGTCACGAACCTCGGACAGATGCTCTTGTTCCACGTCGGGCTGCTCCCGCTGGTCCTCGGCTTCATCGTCGTCTGGCACGTCCTCCTTGTTCGCCGCCACGGTGTCGTTCCACCGATTGACGCCACCGCGGAGGCTCCTGAGGTGGATCCACTCATCGCAGAGGAGCACACGTCATGAGCGGGACCACGCAGACTCGAGGACCTGCCCCGGCGCCACCGCGGCGGCGCCCCATAGGAGACGACATCGCGAGGCGTCCGTGGTCGGGCGGCAAGCGGGAGTACGACCTGTTCAAGGAGCTCGTTATAGCGCTGGTCGTCGTGGGCGCCCTGGTGGTCGGCCTTGCTGCCGCCTTCAGCTCGCCGGACGAGAAGAGCCTGACGATCGCCGGGTGGGCGCAGCAGGCACCCAATGACTTTGTCGCCACGGCGGCATCCGAGCTCGCCGGCACGAGTGCGAGCGCCGGTTATGGGCCCCCCTACAACGCCACGCCAGACACCGGTCAACACCTAGGACCGCTCAACCTGCAGAAGGCCTCAGGAGTGCGCATCCCGGTGGACTCCGCCAACGATTTCGTCATCACTCCCCTATCGACGCTTCCAGCGGCCCCTACGCTGGCCAGCGCACTTACCCAGTGGAAGAGCGCCACTTCGACAGAGCAAGCGAAGTGGGCCGGGGCGTATGCCGATGCGCTGGCCAAGGTCCCTGACGGCAACCCCGCAAAGGTGGCCTCGGGACAGTACGGGCCCGTGCCCATGCTCACCGCCAACCTCCTCGACATGGCCCGCTCCGGAGGTCTGCAGTCGGTCATCCAAGGCGAGTCCGGTTTCTATACCACCGACTACACGCGGTCGACCCTCTTCCTGGCCGACGGCAGCTATCTGTCCGACCACGCGGACGCCCAGCACCTCGGTGGCGACCAGTGGGGAATGATGAACGAGACGGGCAGCTACCCTGGCCAGTCCTGGCTGTGGCTGTACACGTTCTGGTACCAGATCGACCCGTTCAAGTCGTCGCCGAATGCGGATGCTCTCGTGTGGACACTCATGATGGTCCTCAGCCTCGGGCTCCTGCTGGTGCCCTTCGTGCCCGGGGTCCGATCGCTACCACGCTGGATCCCCATCCACCGCCTCATCTGGCGTGACTACTACCGGACCCACGCGGCGCAGCGGCGTTGACGGCTCCTGGTTCGCACAGCCATCTCCTGGTTCGCTCGGTTTCCTGGTTCGCTCGGTCTAGGGCTCAGTCGAAAGCCTCATCTCGGTACGACGGTGACCGGACACCTGGAGTGGTCGAGCACCGCTCGGGCGACGCTGCCCAGGGTCAGGCCCTCGAAACCTCCAGTGCCACGCGAGCCCACCACAAGCAGGCCGGCCCGTCGTGACTCCGTCTCCAGCGCTGCCCACGGAGCCACCTCGACCACGTGGCCGCGCACGTCGACCTGCGGGTACTCGCTGCGCGCCGTCGCCAGTGCCTCGTCCACGGCTGCATGGGCGTCGGTGCGGAGGGCACGCGCGAATCCTGCGAGGGATTCGTTATGCCACGGCGCGTAGTCCCAGCTCTCCACGGCTGGCATAGCCCAAGCAGCCACCAGCAGCAGCGGCACGCCTCGCCTGGCGGCCTCGCTCGCCGCAAACCTCAGCGCCGCAACGGAATGAGGTGAGGTGGTGACCCCCACAGCGACGGGTCGCGTGAAGCTCGCATCCGGGTCGGCCGCGCCCCGGACGACGACGACCGGGCAATGCGCCAGCGTTGCCGTAATGGCAGAGGTCGACCCGAGGAGGGCGGAGCGCGCCGGGCCGAGCGACCTGTTGCCGGTCACCACCAGCGCTGCGGACCGAGATGCCTCCACCAACACTCCGGCTGCCTTTCCCGTGATGACCAGCCCCTCGACCTGCCCTGGCGGCAGGCGCTTTCCGGCGATCCGCAGGGCTTCCTCGAGGTGGCCTTCAGCACTCGCTTGCAACAGTCGGGGAGTCCATGAGCCACTTCGCAGTGGTGTGGGCATCCCGGGGTAGTCGGCGGCCACGAGTACGCGGACAAGGCTTCCGCGTTGGGCGGCCTCAGCCGCGGCCCAGCCCACCGCCCCTACGCCGGTCGGCGATCCGTCGAACCCGACGACGATCGTATTCGTGTCAACCATGACCATGACCTTTCCGACGGTGCAGCAGCGATAGTGAGGCCACCTTGCGCGGCCACTCAGGGGTCGGGGTGGGGCAGAGGTCCTCACCTTGCATGGGCCCGGTGGTCGACGAATCCTCGACCACCTTGCCGGCTCCGGCTGATCCTCCTTGCCGTCTCCCGCTAGCCACGCAGCGGTGCGGGCCGCACTACGGCGACGGGGCAGGCGGCGTGGTGAAGAACGGTACGGCTGACGGACCCGAGCATGAGCCGTCCAAGCGCGCCATTGCTGTGCGAGCCGACCACGACAAGCTGGGACTCGCGCGAAGCGTCCTCCAGAGCCAGAACAGGCGCCAACTCGACGACTTGGCCCTCAGCCTCGAGGTCGGGCCAACGCCCTCGCACGAGGGCCAGCGCACCATCAACGGCGTGGCGCGCGGACTTCGACAACTCCTGTGCCCACTCCTCGATGGAGTCGACCTGCCAGTTCGCGAGATCCCATCCGGCCTGTTCCAGCGTCAGCCACGCGCACACGATGCGCACGGGGACGTGGTCTCGGGCGGCCCGCTGCGCGGCGAACAACAAAGCCGGCTCAGAGTCTTTGGTGCCGTCGATGCCGACCACCACCGGCACCCGTGACGAGGAGCCTCCGGACTCGGGGACCGCACCACGGACCACGACGACCGGGCACCCGGCATACTGCGCAACCGCGGACGAGACAGAACCCAGGACCGCGGACGCGAACGCACCCCGACCACGGTGACCCACCACCACCAGGTTCGCGCTTGTCGAGGCGTCGATCAGAGCGTCGGCGGCCTGCATGGTCACGGTGTGGGTCTTGACGGCGTCCTCGGGCAGCATCTTGCTTGCGATGGCGCGGCCCTGCGCGGCAAGCTCCTCTGTCGCGCGTATGGCCGACCTGGGCAGCGCGCCACCGCCCTCTGCACCCCGGAAGGGCATCCCTGGGTAGTAGCAACAGCTGACGATGTGCAGGGTGGTGCCTTGCCTTTGCGCTTCCAGGGCGGCCCACTGCACCGCCACCGCGGCGTTGCGCGACCCGTCGAAGCCCACGACGACCCCGCCTGAGGTGTCGATGACGTTCGTGCTCATCAGGTGCTCCTCACTCCTCGCGACATGTACTGGCCCGCGCCAGCACAGGGGTCGATGGCATCTCTCCCCCACTGTGCGTCCTGGAACCGTCGGTGTTTCGGGCCCTACGTCCCGTGTTCGACCCGGCTCAACGTGGCATGGGGGTCACTCCGTGCCGCCCCGGAATGTCTGGCGAAGGCACGACTGGTAAGAGCAGCCGCGAGCAGTCAACTGAGCTACCTGTGCTCGACGCGATGCTCCTGCCAGGTGGCGACCATGACGAGCCCTGCCCAGAGCCAGAAGAGCAGGGAGACCATGAACAGCGGCATCAGGAGCGCGCCTGCGATCACCTCCTTGTCCGAGAGGAGTCCGATCATCAACAAGGCGAGGGGGATCAGTCCGCAGACGACCCAGATCCCGGCTCCCTTCACAGCGCCCATGAGCACCTCCTAGAAGTGCAAGGCAATGGCTACCGAACGCAAAGCACCGTATGCCGCTCGCGCACCGAGTGGCTCCGTCAATCGCCTGAGCCCACAGCCGCCACATCCGTCCAGTGGTCCTTGGATCGGTCACTTCTTCCTGACGAGACCGTTGAGGTCCATCCACTTGCGCAGTCGTGCTTGCATGACGAACGCCCAGCCGCCCGCCAGGACCACGACCAGGGCAAGCAGGAGGAGAGCGGTCAGAACCGGGCTGTGGCGAAACCCTGGGTGCAGGGGGTGGTCCAGGAGCCACACGGCTCTGGTACCAGCCACGACAATGGCCCTGAACAGGCGCGCTGGCCCCCAGAGCAGCTTGTCGGCGCCGACCTGTGCGGCCGGCCGCTCGCCGAAAGAGCAGCAGCGCGGCGAATGGGGCGAGCCACAATGCTGAGCCTGGTCGGTGCATCTGGATCGAGTTCGCCAACGCGAGGGTGAACATGATGAGGAAGACCCCTAGGAATATGTACGTGCCGATGAACGAGCAGCGCACTTACGGGGTCCACTGGTATTCGCGCCAGTTGGGTTTTCCCTTGGTCCCAGAGCGCGCGGGTGTGGCGGGCGCGTTGGCGACCATGACGTATTCCCCTCCGAACCAAACCTGGCAGTCACCCAAGTCCCCCGCTGGCTGTGCATGACCGATGCAAGGTAGCCCCACGCGGTCGGACAAGTCCGGCGACCAGGCTCAGGAGGACCCGTGCGGTTGACAGCCGGGACGGGATGGCCGCGGGCTAGGGTCGAAGACATGCACGAACACCAGCGATTCGATGATGCGGCGGCGACGTGGGACGACGACCCCGGCCATGAGGAGCGGCAGGTCGCGGTGGCCAGGGCCATCGAGGCGGCGGTGACCCTCACCCCTCGGATGAGTGCACTCGACGTGGGCGGTGGCACGGGTCGGCTGAGCATTCTGCTGTCCGACAAGGTGGGGTCTGTTGTCGTGACAGACCCGTCCGCCGGGATGGTGCAGGTGGCACGGGAGCGGATCCAGGCGGCCGGGCTCAGTGACCGTCTCCGCGCTGTCCAGGTTGACCTGACCACAGGCCGGCTCGATGGCGCCTACGACGTCGTGTGGAGCTCCATGGCGTTGCATCACGTCCAGGATCTCGATGGGCTGCTGCGCTCTCTGGCGGCATTGCTGGTCAACGATGGTCGACTGGCCATCGCGGACTTGGACGAGGACCGCGACGGTGCCTTCCACGCCGACAAGGCCGACTTTGACGGGCATCACGGATTCGACAGGCGACGCCTGGCCGAACAGTTGGCAGATGCCGGATTCACCGACGTCAGATTCGTTGACGCGACGACCATCCTCAAGGGCGACCGCGAGTTCGGCGTGTTTCTGTGCACGGCGACCAAGGGTTCCTGAGCCAGCGGTATGCCGCGTCTCCCCGCAAAGCCGCGACGACCCGGTCATTCAAACCGCTATGGCAGGAGCCCCGCATGCGAGCACAGATCTTCTTCATCACGCTGGCCGTAGATGACCTTGACCGCGCCGTGCGCTTCTACCGTGACGGGCTGGGCTGGCCGACTGAGGGGGTCGTGGGCAGCGAGTTCCATGATGCGGTCACCGGCGCCGACGGAACCATCGCCTTCGTCACCCTCGACGGTGGACTGAAGCTCGGCCTCTACGAACGCACGAACCTGGCCAAAGACGCCAGTCTGCCTGTTGGTCACTCCAGCCCGACGGAGTTCAGCCTCGGCATCCCGGCCACCTCTAGAGAAGATGTCGACGCGATGCTGGAGCAGGCGAGTCACGCGGGCGGGACTCTGACCGCCCCGGCGCACCTGCGCCCCTTCGGCGTTTACTCCGGCTACTTCACCGATCCCGACGGGCACCTATTCGAGGTTGCCTGGGACACCAACGCCTAGTACGGCGCAGCCGCCCCGCGGCATACCGCCAGCGCACCACTCAAGTCTGCGGGTCTCCCCGCAGCCAGCGCATTGCCCGCACTGCCAGTCCTTCCGACTCTGGCGGGGATACCAACGCCTGCGGGTCGGGCCGACCGCCCTGCTCGTAGTAGCGCACAGTCTCCGTCACGCGGTCGAGGAACTCCTCGACCTCCCGCTCGTCGTACCCGCGGCGAAACTTTGTTGACGCGAACCGGTGGTCAGCGGGCAATGCCGGCGCCTGGGGGCCCGGCTGACCCCCCTGCTCGTAGTAGCGCAGCGTCCTGACCACTTTGTCCAAGAAGTCGTCGACCTGGCGCTCGTCAAGCCCGCCATGGAACTGCGTAGGCGTGAACGCCTGGTTCATGACGTCCCTCGAGGTCAGCATCCGACCATCATGCGGCCTGTCGACGGCGAAGGCTGGGAGGTAGACCGTGACGCATCGACTAAGCCCCCAGCGCGGTCGCGCCGTTGAGCGCATTCGTCCGGCACGACGCCGCGCTGCTGTTGAACGATGGCATGACCACGCAGGGACCGGAGCGCCGGGCGGTCGATATGGCTGGTGCTGTGCCACGGTGGACCCGTCGCTCCCGGCCGGGGTGCACGACTCAAGGAGGATCCTTGCGGGCCGACCATTACGACTCCTTCGCCGAGAGCTACGCGAAGGCCAACGAGACCGGCCTGTTCAACGCGTACTACGCCCAACCGGCGATGATCGCTCTGGCGGACGACGTCGAGGGTCGTCGGGTGCTCGACGCCGGGTGCGGCTCCGGCCCCGTGTTCGAGGACCTCCGCTCGCGGGGCGCCCAGGTGAGCGGGTTCGACTCGAGTCCGGCCATGCTCGAGCTGGCACGGCAGCGCCTCGGCGCCGACGCGGACCTGACGTTGGCCGACCTCAGCCAGCCCCTGCCGTACGCCGACCGGACCTTCGATGACGTGATCTGCTCCCTTGTGCTGCACTACCTCAGGGATTGGACAGCGCCGCTGGCGGAGCTCCGCCGCATCCTGAAGCCCGGAGGCCGTCTCCTCCTGTCGGTCAACCACCCCCGCATTCTCGAGTCGAACGACCCCAACGCGGACTACTTCTCGGTCACGCAGTACTCGGAGGAGTACATCTTCGACGGCCGGCCCGCGGTGCTCACGTACTGGCACCGGCCCCTGCACGCGATGAGCGACGCGTTCACTGCGACTGGCTTCCGCATAGCAGTCATCAGCGAGCCGCCATTCTCACCCGACACCCCACGCGACCTCCTCCCACCTGACCTCGGCGACCGGACCGCCTTCATCTGCTTCCTCTTCTTCGTCCTTGAAGCGCATTGACGCCGGACACTTGACCGAGGGACCCGCGGGCGGGCAGGTCCCGAACCTAACCGCGGCAATGGCGTCGGGTACCTCGTTGGAGGAGGCTGTGGAGATGCCCCGACCACCTGACGATTCCTCAGTCGAACGCGCCACCGATGGCACCAGGACTGACGTTGAGCTTGAGGCCGTCGCGGAGCGACTGCACGCGGAACGGGATGAAGTGCGCGCCCGACTTGCAAGCATGACGACGGATCTCGAGGCGCTGTTCGCCGCATCGCTGGATTCGAATGGCGACGACGAGCATGACCCCGAGGGTCAAACCATCGCCTACGAACGCTCACAATTTGAGGCGCTCATTCAAGGCGCGAAGGATCACCTCGCCAGCATCGAGGCCGGACTACTGCGACTACAGGAGGGCACCTACGGGATCTGCGAGGTGTGCCACCAACCCATTCCCGCCGCACGGCTGGACGCCAGACCGATCGCACGCACCTGCATTCAGCACGCCACGCGCATCCAAGGTTGACGGAGGCGGTGCAGCGTACAACCGTGACGGTCGGTGTCGTACCAGCGCGAGTACAGCCGGATGCGCCCTACTCGTGTGGGGCGGCCTTGTTATCGACGAGGTTGCCCAGGTGCCCGTTGTGCGGCCCGTTGGTGTACGGCTTGAAGCACACGTAGCCATCGCCGTTGCTGTCGACGACCGAGAAGATCGACGCGGCGCCCGGGTCGATCGCGATGAGCTGGTCATAGCTGTACAGCGTGTAGCTGCTCGTGCAGGTCCCGACCGGCGGTCCCGCGCTGGCCGCCCCGGCACCGAACATGAGACTTCCGGCCGCAACGGCGATCCCGCCAACGATGGCCTTCCGTAGGTGGTCCATCTTCGCCCCCTTTGAGCGTCGTCATTCCGGCACCCAGCAGACGCTTGCAGCGGCCTCATCACCACCCTCATATGGGTGATGTGCGGAGGGCGCGAGCCTATGAGGAAGCTTTCCTTGGCACTTCTGCGACTCAGGACGCCGGCGGTTCGGGTCGGGGCGCGGTGGTGGGGTTGGCGTTCTGACCGTCGTTGTGAAAGCTGACGTCCACGGTTTCGAAGCCCTTGGCCCGTTGGGCTTTGGCCGCATCGGTGTAGCTACGGCGGTCGCCCGGGGTCAGGTTCACGTCGTCGGTGAACGGCGTGAGCAGCGCACGCGGCCACAGGCGCTTGGCCAGCACGACGTTGAGCTCGACGGACAGCGTGATAGTCACCGCGGTCGCGTACAGCCATGCGAGGAGCCCAAGCACGAGACCGAAGACGGCGTTGACAGCGGTGGCGTTCTTGAGGACGTGCCCGACGAGCAGGGCGCCGAACACCTGCATGATCTGCCAGGCCACTGCCGCGGTCAACGCGCCCGGGGCTGAACGTCGCCAAGACACGCTGCGGGCAGTCGCAATCCGGAAGGCAAGCAGGAACACCCCGGCGTTGACCACCACGGATACCAGGATCAGGATCGCCTTCACGCCCATCCCCAAGGACGTGGCGCCAAAGGACTCGGCGGCCGACCCGAGAGCGGACAGCACTGTCGTCGCGATGACGGCGGCCCCCGCCGTCGCCAGCAGGAGCAGGCTGCGCGCACGCGCCAGGATGGGGTTCGGCCGTCGGTTGCGGGGTACCGCCCAGGCGACATTCATCAGGTTCTGGACGGCTTGAGCGACGCCCAGCGCCCCGTATGCCGAGCCCAACACGCCGACGAGGACACCGATCCCGCTGCCGCGCAGCCCTGTGCTGCGCAGCTGGGCGCCGATGACGGGGAACTGGCTGACCGTCGACGTCAGGATCTCCAGCTGCAGGTGCGGGTTGCCTTGCAACGCGAAGCCGAGAAGCGAGGACAGAAGCAGGAGCAGTGGAAACAGGGACACCAGGCCGTAGTAGGCCACCAAGGCAGCGAGGTAGCTGCCCTGGTCGTCGAAGAACTTGTATGCCACGGCGATGGGCAGTGCGACCCAACGTCTGCGCCGCTGGAAGCGGTCGAATCGGTCGACGACCCTCACCGCTCGCTCCTTGTCCGCCTTACGGCCCTCTGACCCCTGGCCGCGGCCTGGTTCGCAGTCCGCGTTGCGTCCTGCTGGCGGCTGTCAGCAGGGACGCGTTCCGGTGACGCGCCCCTCGGGCGACCACCGTGTTCCTACCAGGAACGTACAGGCCGGGACCGGTGTTACCGCGCATGCATTCGACCCGGTCCGGGTCACGACCAGGCGAGCGGGGCGAACGCTGTCAGCGCTCGAAGCGGCATCTGAACAGGCGCACCTTCAAGCCCACCGCTCCCTGGTATGCCGCACAGAGAACGTCCGGATCTGCCCCCGCCTGAACCCGGACCGATGAGCGGACGTTCGAGCCAATGAGGTTCTAACGTTGCGCCATGATGCGTAGGACGGGTCTGACCGTCGCTGGCCTTCTTGGCGTACTCCTGGTCGCCAGCACCTTCGGCTACAGGGCCGTCTACGGGAGCTGGTGGCAGACGCCAACGCGTATCCCGTACTGCGGCCGCACCTACGTCGCAGCCAAAGCCGGCCTTACCCTCGCAGACGTCCGGACTCTTGAAAGCGACACGGCGTTGCCTGGCGACCGCCCCTACCCCCTCGTCAGCATCGGTAGCGCACCGCCAGTCGTGGGTGGACAGATGCTTGCAGCGCTCACCCCGAAGGCGCAGCGAACGAAGCTAGGGGTCCCGTGCACGATGGGCGTCTACCTCAAGACCGGCGCCGATAGGTATACGGCCTACGGCATCACCGGTGGACCATAGGTCGCGAAGCACTCGATCTGGCCGCACTGTTTTGCCGCGATCCGTGCGCCCTCATGCCGATGTGCGGTCGTCGGAGGGGCGGCTGTGTCAGGGTATGCGCGTGTCTCTATTCCGCAGGAAGCCGAGCAGCGTCGGCTATCGGCTGGGCGACGGCGAGGCTCTCAATCGTGAGCATCCAGACACGTTCCTTATCCCGACCCGTGACCGACGGGAGCGGTTGAAACCAGGCGATCTCGTGAAGTTGCTGTTCGCGGTGGTCGATCCTGAGAAGGGTCGGCCGACCGCAGAGCGCATGTGGGTGCAGGTGACCGAAGTGGCGGCAGACAGGTACGTCGGTTCTCTGGACAATGACCCGAGCGTCATCACGACGCTGAGTCCCGGGAGTCGGGTCGAGTTCCGACCCCAACACGTCATCGCGACATGGGACGCGTCCGCGTAGCAAACGCACTCATCTGGCTCCCCTCTGTGTCAAGGGGCGTGTTCAGGAGCTCTGTGGCTCGGGCTCTTTCGTGTCCTGCTGGGTC
>DASYGI010000330.1:0-12310 GCA_035999925.1 Pedococcus sp. | reverse complement strand
TGCTGGTGTCGACGACCTGATGAAGCTGGACGGGCTGCGGTGCGGTGGTGTGGCTGAGGGCCAGCACGGTGCCGCCCCCGATGACGCCGGCCGCGATGAGGGATAGTGCGCCTACAGTGAGGGATCTGGTCCCCATGGTTCGGTTCCTTCCGTGACGATAACTAGGGCCATAACGCTTATGGCAGTCACGCTCGGAAAGCCTTGTCGCACAACGCTTACGTGCTGGTGAACCAGTAGTTCTCGTGCCACACCCCGGGTGCGGTGCGCTCGCCGGTCAGGGTCAGCACAGCCGGCTCCCGTGTGTTCACCGTCACCTCCTGGTCGGGCCCGTGGTGAGCGTCACGCGATCCTGGCGTGTCGATTCGGGGCGCCGACTGTAAGGATGTCACCTGACCTCAGTTCGACCCCTACCTGGAAGAGGACGATCACCGCATGAACATCGTCGTCTGCGTGAAGTACGTGCCGGATGCACAGTCCGACCGCACGTTCAACGACTCCGACAACACCACCGACCGGGTGGGTGTCGACGGTCTGCTGTCCGAGCTCGACGAGTACGCCGTCGAGGAGGCCCTGAAGATCGTCGAGGCAGGGGAGGGCGAGGTCACCGTGGTGACCGTCGGCCCCGACCAAGCCGCCGACGCCTTGAAGAAGGCGCTGCAGATGGGTGCCGACAAGGCGATCCACGTCAACGACGAGGCGATCCACGGCTCCGACGCGGTAGCGACCTCCCTGGTCCTGGCCGAGGCGATCACCAAGATCGGCCCTGCCGATCTGGTCATCACCGGCATGGCGTCGACCGACGGCACCATGAGCGTGGTCCCGGCGATGCTCGCCGAGCGCCTCGGGCTCCCTCAGGTGACCTTCGCCTCCGAGCTGACCGTGGACGGTTCCACCGTCACCATCCGGCGCGACGGCGACGCCGCCTCGGAGACCATCGTCGCGAGCCTGCCCGCGCTCGTATCGGTCACCGACCAGATCAACGAGCCGCGGTACCCCTCGTTCAAGGGGATCATGGCCGCCAAGAAGAAGCCCGTGGAGACCTGGTCGCTGTCCGACCTCGGGGTCGACAGCTCGCAGGTCGGGCTCGACGCTGCCTGGACGAAGGTCACCTCGTTCACCAAACGGCCCCCGCGCGAGCAGGGTCAGATCGTCACCGACGAGGGCGACGGCGGCACCAAGCTCGCCGAGTTCCTGGCCGCCCAGAAGTTCATCTGAGAGACCTTCAGAAACCCCAGAGAAAGCGAATCCTCTAATGGCTGAAGTACTCGTGCTGGTCGACCACGCCAACGGCGAGGTCCGCAAGACCACCTCAGAGCTGTTGACCATTGCCCGCCGGCTCGGCGAGCCCTCTGCCGTGTTCGTCGGCGACGGTTTCGACGCAGCCAAGGAGACCCTGGCGAAGTACGGAGCGGCGAAGGTCTACCGCGTCGAAGCGCCCGAGGTCACCGAGTTCCTCGTGGCCCCGCAGGCCGAGCTACTGGCCCAGCTCGTCGAGAAGACCTCCCCGGCGGCCGTGCTGATCCCCAGCAACGCCGCGGGCAAGGAGATCGCCGCTCGCCTGGCGATCAAGACCGAGTCCGGTCTGATCACCGATGCGGTCGACGTCCAGGCCGGCGAGGGCGGTGGCGTGGCTACCACGCAGTCGGTGTTCGCCGGCTCCTTCTCGGTCCAGGCCACGGTCACCAAGGGCACGCCCATCGTTACCGTCAAGCCGAACTCGGCCGCCCCCGAGGAGGCTGCCAGTGCAGCCGCCGACGAGGTGTTCGAGGTGACGATCTCCGAAGCCGCCAAGGGCGCCAAGGTCACCGAGTCCAAGCCGAAGCAGGCCACCGGACGCCCGGAGCTCACCGAGGCCGCCATCGTGGTCTCCGGTGGGCGCGGCACCGGTGGCGACTTCTCCAAGGTCGAGGACTTCGCCGACTCGCTCGGCGCGGCCGTGGGTGCGTCCCGCGCGGCGGTCGACGCCGGCTGGTACCCGCACACCAGCCAGGTCGGCCAGACCGGCAAGCAGGTGTCTCCGCAGCTCTACGTCGCCTGTGGCATCTCCGGTGCCATCCAGCACCGCGCCGGGATGCAGACGTCCAAGACCATCGTCGCGATCAACAAGGACGAGGAAGCGCCGATCTTCGAGCTCGTCGACTTCGGTGTCGTGGGTGACCTCTTCCAGGTGCTCCCGCAGGCCACCGAGGCGGTCAAGGCCGCCAAGGGCTGAGTCCCCGACGCAGAGTGCGCGCCCCCGGTCAAGGACTCAAGGACCGGGGGCGCGCAGCACGGAGTCCCCGAACTGACCAGAGATCCGGGGACTTCATGCCCCCTCGCTGAGGAGCTGAGGGTGCGTCGGGTGCGGGGCCCGGCATACGTGCTGCCTGGCGAGCGTCTCGACGCAGGGCCTATGCACGGTCTAACGCGAGACCTGGAGCGCGGTTACGGGATGGTGCTCAGAGATCGGTCGGAATCCGGCTCGCAGCAGTTGACGAGTAAACTTTGCGGGTGCCCGCCTACCTCGACCATGCCGCTACCACGCCGATGCTTCCGGCCGCCCTCCAGGCAATGACCGAGCAGCTGGCCGTCACCGGCAACGCGTCGTCACTGCACACCTCCGGGCGCCTGGCGCGCAGGACGGTCGAGGAGGCACGCGAGCGGATCGCCAAGGCGCTGGGGGCCCGACCGTCAGAGGTCGTGTTCACCTCGGGTGGGACCGAGTCCGACAACCTGGCCGTGGCCGGGACCTTCATCGCCCGACGCGAGTCCGACCCGGCGCGCGTCCGCATTGTGTCGAGCTCGATCGAGCACCACGCGGTGCTCGACTGCGTGGAGCATCTGGTCACACACGAGGGGGCGAAAGTCACCTGGGTCGAGCCGGACGGCGGTGGCCTGATCACGGTCGACGCGGTCCGCGCCGCCATCGAGGCCGACCCCGCCTCGGTCGCACTAGTGACGGTCATGTGGGCCAACAACGAGGTGGGAACGGTACAGCCGGTCGCCGAGCTGGCCGCGGTGGCTCACGAGTTCGGCGTACCGTTCCACACCGATGCGGTGCAGGCGGCCGGGCATGTCGCGGTCGACTTCGCCGCCAGCGGCGTGGACCTGATGACCATCACCGGGCACAAGGTCGGCGGCCCGCTGGGGGTCGGGGCGCTGCTGGCCCGTCGGGATGCGGTGCTCACCCCCCGCAGCTTCGGGGGCGGCCAGGAGCGGCAGCTGCGCAGCGGGACGCTGGACGTACCGGCGATCCGCGCCTTCGCGGTCGCGGTCGAGGCGGCCACCTCGATGCTCGACTCGGAGAGCGAACGGCTGGTTGCCTTGCGTGACAGGCTGATTCGCTCGGCTCTCGACCTCGGGTACGACATCACGGTCGGCGGCGTCTGGGAGCCGGGTGACGGCAGACGTCGCCTGCCGGGCAACGCCCACCTGCTCGTGCCTGGCTGCGAGGGTGACTCGCTGCTCTATCTGCTCGACGCGGCTGGGGTCGAATGCTCCACCGGGTCGGCGTGCCAGGCCGGCGTGCCCCAGCCGTCGCATGTGCTGCTGGCGATGGGGCTCCCGGAGCGTGCCGCGCGGGGAGCGCTGCGCCTCACGCTCGGGCATACCTCCACCGAGTCCGACGTGGATGCAGTGCTGACGGCGCTGCCGGCGGCGATCGACCGGGCTCGGCGCGCTAGCGGGATCTCGGGCTGATGCGGGTCGTCGCGGCGATGTCGGGCGGCGTCGACTCCGCGGTGGCCGCCGGGCGGATGCTCGATGCGGGCCACGAGGTCGTCGGCGTCCACCTGGCGCTCTCCCAGAGCGCAGCCACCCTGCGTGAGTCCGCGAGGGGCTGCTGCACGATCGAGGACGCGGGCGATGCCCGACGGGTGGCCGACATGCTGGGGATCCCGTTCTACGTCTGGGACATGGCAGCGCGGTTCAAGCGCGATGTCATGGAGGACTTCGTCGCGGAGTACTCGGCGGGACGCACCCCCAACCCGTGCCTGCGGTGCAACGAGACCATCAAGTTCGCCGCACTGCTCGACAAGGCCGTGGCTCTGGGCTTCGACGCCGTGGCCACCGGGCACTACGCGCAGGTGGTGACCCGATCCGATGGCACCCGGGAGCTGCACCGGGCGGTGGACTCGGGCAAGGACCAGTCGTACGTGCTCGGGGTCCTCGATGCCGACCAGCTAGCCCGTGCCTTCTTCCCGCTGGGCGACACGACCAAGCCGGACATCCGGGCCGAGGCGAAGCGGCGTGGGTTCTACGTCGCCAGCAAGCCCGACTCGCACGACATCTGCTTCATCCCCGACGGCGACACCAAGGGCTGGCTCACCTCGCGGCTGGGGGAGCAGCCTGGTGAGATCGTGGACGCGGCGACCGGCGCGGTGGTGGGAGCCCATTCGGGGGCCTATGCCTACACCGTGGGTCAGCGGCGTGGGCTGGGGCTTGAGCGGTCCTCGCTCGACGCGCAACCCCGGTACGTGGTGGACGTCGACGCCGCGGCTAACCGGGTGACGATCGGCACCGCGGATCTGCTGGGGGTCAACGCGCTGCGCGGCGACCATGCCCGCTGGTGTGGTGCTCCTCCGCAGGGAGTGGTCTCACTCGGAGCTCAGGTGCGCGCGCACGGTGAAGAGGTCCCGGCCCAGGCCTGGGCGTCCGGTGACGACGTCGAGGTGCGGCTGTCCACGCGGCTGCGCGGGGTGGCGCCAGGGCAGTCCGTCGTGCTCTACGAAGGCACCCGCGTGGTGGGCTCGGCCACCATCGCGTCGACCTGGCTCGAGCGTTGACGGGTATGCCGGTTTGCTGAGTCGGCAGGCGCGGCAGGCGCGGTAGGGCGGCGTGTCGGTGGGCGTGGTTAGGCTCGACCCGTGACTCGCGCAACCGGCATCGGATCCCTCCCGGGCACGGACATCCGTGAGGCGTTGCGGGGGGTCCGGGAGGTTCTCGGCGACGGACACCTGCCGTACCTTCCAGAGCTGCCTGGGCGAGGGCCCGGGGCCGAGCTGCTCGGTCGCTCGGCAGCCCTGCTGGTCGACCTCCACGTGGACCTCCAGCCGGGCGGGTGGCGGTTCGTCGAGCGACCGGGCCACGACGCGGCCCGGACCGCGGCCTTCTGGCGCGAGGACCTCAACGAGCTCGCCGAGGCGTTCGACGGCTACGCAGGCGACCTCAAGCTCCAGACCGCTGGGCCATGGACCCTGGCCGCCGGCCTCGAGCTGACCCGCGGCGAGCGAGCTGTCAGCGACCCGGCAGCCGTCCGAGACCTGGTCGCCTCGCTGGCGGAGGGCCTACGCCAGCACGTGGCACAGGTGCGCCAGCTGGTGCCCAGCGCCCATGTCGTCGTGCAGCTGGACGAGCCGTCGCTGCCGGCCGTGTTGGCCGGTCGTCTGCCGACCGTGTCGGGGTTCGGTCACCTGCGTCCCATCGACCCTCAGGTGGTGCGAGACGGGCTGCATGAGGTTCTCGCCGCAGTCCCCGATGCGGTGACCCTCGTGCACTGCTGTGACCCCGGCATACCCCTGCCGCTGCTGCGCAGCACCGGCGTGGGTGGCGTCGCCATGGACACCACCGCGTTGTCCGCGCCTCGGTGGGAGTCGATCGCCGCCAGCATCGAGGACGGCGTCAGCCTGTACGCGGGCTGCCTGCCAACCGACGGCACGGGCTCGGCCAAGGCCGCGGCTTCTGCTGTCGCCCGTGGGTGGCAGGATGCGGGCCTGTCCGCGCGCGGGCTGGCCGAGGTGGTGGCGACGCCGTCGTGCGGCCTCGCCGGACTCACACCATCGGGGGCCTGGCGCGTTCAACGTGCGGCGGTCGATGTGGCCGCGGAGCTGTCCGAGCGAGCAGAGAGTTGAACCAGCCATGAGCAGCGTTGTCACCAGCCGTCCGGCGACCACCGAGGCCCGGTCGACCCGGGTCCCGTGGCAGGCCAAGTACCTGATGCTCGCCCTTATCTGGGGCTCCAGCTTCCTGCTGATGAAGGTCGGGCTTCGCACGATGGCGCCGCTGCAGATCTCGGGGCTACGCATCTTCGCTGGGACAGCGGTGCTTCTTGGGCTGCTGGCCGCCACCGGCGGTCGGCTGCCCCGGGAGCGACGCGTCTGGGGCCACCTGGCCGTATCGGGGATCTTCCTGACGGCCCTGCCGTTCAGCCTCTTCGCCCTCGGCGAGGAACGCGTCTCCTCGGCGCTTGCGGGCATCGGCAACGCCACCACGCCCCTGGCCGCAGTCTTCTTCGCCCTGGCGCTGCTGCCCAGCGACCGGCTGTCCGCGCGCAAGCTGGCGGCGGTGGTCATCGGCTTCGTCGGTGTCGTCGTCATCATGCAGCCGTGGGCCTCGGCGGGGCGGCCTGACCTGCTCGGCTTCGGCATGACGTTGGTGGCGGGCGCCTGCTACGGGCTTGGCTGGACCTACAACCGCCGTTACCTCGGCAAAGCCGACCTCGGCGGGCTCTCCATGCCCACCGCTCTGCTCGTGGTCGGCTCGGTGCTGATGGTGCCCGTGTTGCTGGTCTGGTGGCTGACCCACCGCGGTGCGTATGCCGCTCCGTGGGCAGGGCACACCAACACGAGCGGCGGGGGAGCGTTGCTTCCGCTGGCGTGCGTCCTCGTGCTGGGCATCGTGGGAACCGGTCTGGCCTACATGCTCCAGTTCGACGTGGTCCGCGGGGCGGGCGCGACCGTCAGCACGACGGTCACCTACCTGATCCCGGTGGTCTCGGTGATCCTCGGCGTGGCCGTGCTGCACGAGCGGCTCGCCTGGCCCCAGCTACTGGGTGCGGCCATCGTGCTGGTCTCTGCCGTGGTCATCGGGCTGCCCGACCGCCGTCGCCGGGCAGCCGCCTGAGTCCTGGGTCAGCCCTCGGTGGGCTTGTGGACCTCCCGACGCAGGATCTTGCCGGTGGGCCCCTTCGGGAGCTCCGACACCTGCCACAGGTGACGCGGGTACTTGTAGGCCGCGATCCGCTCCTTCACAAAGGTCTGCACGTCCGCGAGGGTGGCCGTCGCACCAGGTCGTAGCGCGACGGCTGCACCGACGTCCTCGCCGAGCAGGTCGTCGGGAACGGCGACCACGGCTGCCTCGAGGACATCGGGGTGGGTGTAGAGCACCTCTTCGACCTCGCGCGGGTACACGTTCATCCCGCCGCGCAGGATCATGTCCTTCTTGCGGTCCACGATGGTGAAGTACCCCTCCTCGTCCATGGTCGCGAGGTCGCCGGTGCGGAACCATCCGTCGGGGATGGCCTCCGCGGTGGCTTCCGGGTTCTGCCAGTAGCCCTTCATCACGTTGTCGCCACGAATCGCGATCTCGCCGACTCCCTCGCCAGGCGGGACGTCGTTGCCCTCGAGGTCGACGAGCTTCATCTCGCACCCGGGGATCGCGACACCGATGGTTCCCGGCTTGCGCTCGCGGTCGGGCATGTTGAAGGACGCGACCGGGGAGGTCTCCGAGAGGCCGTACCCCTCGAGGATCACGCAGCCGAACTTACTTTCGAACGCCTTCATGACCTCCAACGGCATGGCCGAACCGCCAGAGCAACAGGTGCGCAGCGACGTCGTATCCATGGAGTCGGAGTCGGGGTGGTTGAGGATCGCGGCATACATGGTGGGAACGCCCATCATGATGGTGACCTTCTCGTTCCCGATGACCTTGATGGCCTCTGCGGGGTCGAACCTGGGGATGAGCGCCAGGGCAGCACCGGCAATGACCGCTGCGTTCAGGCCGACCACCAACCCGAAGACGTGGAACAGCGGCAGGCACCCCATGACCACGTCGGCGGACGTCGTCTGCTGGATCTCGACCGCGCTGCGGTGGGCGTTGAGGTGGACGTTGCGGTGGGTGAGCTCGGCGCCCTTGGGCCGCCCGGTGGTCCCCGAGGTATAGAGCACGATGGCCGTGTCGTCGTCCGCGCGCTCGACCGGCTCGCTGATCGGCTCGCCGGGCTCGAGCTCGCCCTCGGCGGGTCCCACCGGACCGCAAGGGATGATCCGGGTACCGGAGTTGCGGGCACCCTCGGTGGCCTCCGCGACGAAGTCGGGCCAGACGAACGCCACCTTCGCGCCGGAGTTGGAGAAGAAGAAGTCGATCTCCCCGGACTTGAGCAACGGGTTCATCGGTACGACGATCGCGCCCGCCAGCAACGACCCGAAGAAGACCACGGGGAAGGCCGGGACGTTGGGCAGGATAATCGCGACCCGGTCACCCGGCTCGACGCCGGCAGCCCGCAGCGACCCCGCCACCTGGGCGGCCAGGCCGTGGATCTGGCCATAGCTGATGTCGTTGCCCATGAACTTGATGGCCGCCTGGTCGGGGTTCTCCCGAGAGGTGGTGACCAGGTTGCTCGCGAGGTTCGTCATGAAGGCTCCACTTCTGCGGGGAATCGACGGCGTCTCGACAATCCTGCCCGCCGGCGCCGCCGTTGGCTACGGCTGTGAGGTATGCCGCAGCGCGTCACGCCGTCGGTGCTGTGCGGCAGGATGGCGACGTGAGTGAGATCGTCTCGAGCACTGTCCCGCAGCAGGCCCGCCACGAGTGGACCGAGCTTGCCGAGCAGGCCACCGCCGCGCAGTTCGCCTACCACGTCAAGGATGCGCCGACCATCAGCGACGGGGAGTACGACCTGCTGATCCGCCGGCTCAACGCGCTGGAGACCGAGTACCCCGAGCTGCGCACCCCGCAGAGCCCGACCCAGCAGGTCGGTGGGGCCGTGTTCTCCACCGACTTCCAGGCCGTCGACCACCTCGAGCGGATGCTCAGCCTCGACAACTGTTTCTCTCCCGAGGAGCTGGCCCAATGGGCGGCGCGAGTCACGCGCGATGCCGGCACCGCGGCATACCACTATCTGTGTGAGCTCAAGATCGACGGGCTGGCCGTGAACCTGCTCTACGAGAACGGCCGGTTGACCAGGGCCCTGACCCGCGGTGACGGGCGAACCGGAGAAGACGTCACGCACAACGTCCGGACCATCGACGGGATCCCGCACCAGCTGGTGGGGTCGGGCCACCCCAAGCGGGTCGAGATCCGCGGCGAGGTCTTCTTCCCGCTCGAGGGCTTCGCCGAGCTCAACGCGTCGCTGGTCGAGGCGGGCAAGGCGCCCTTCGCCAACCCGCGCAACTCAGCGGCCGGGTCGTTGCGGCAGAAGGACCCCCGGGTCACCGCCAGCCGGCCACTGCACATGCTCGTGCACGGCATCGGCTTTCGCGAGGGTCTCGAGCTGACCCGACAGTCGGAGGCCTACGAGAAGCTTCGCGAGTGGGGCCTGCCGATCTCCTCGCACTTCCGGGTGCTTGACACGATCGAGGAGGTTCAGGAGTTCGTTCGATACTTCGGCGAGCACCGCCACAGCGTCGAGCACGAGCTCGACGGGATCGTCGTCAAGGTCGACGAGCTCGCCGTACAGCGTCAGCTGGGATCGACCTCCCGTGCGCCGCGGTGGGCCATCGCCTACAAGTACCCACCGGAGGAGGTCAACACCAGGCTCCTCGACATCCAGGTCAACGTCGGACGCACCGGGCGCGTCACGCCGTTCGGGGTGATGGAGCCCGTCGTCGTGGCAGGGTCCACGGTGGAGCGGGCCACCTTGCACAACGCCGACGAGGTGCGGCGCAAGGGCGTGCTCATCGGCGACACCGTGGTGCTGCGCAAGGCGGGTGACGTGATCCCCGAGATTCTCGGCCCGGTCGTCGACCTGCGGGACGGCACCGAGCGAGAGTTCGTCATGCCCACTCTCTGTCCCTCCTGCGGCACCGCACTGCGCCCGGAGAAGGAGGGGGACAAGGACATCCGCTGCCCCAACTCGCGCACCTGCCCTTCCCAGCTGCGCGAGCGCCTCGCCGGTCTGGCCGGGCGAGGCGCCTTCGACATCGAAGCCCTCGGCTGGGAGGGCGCCACCGCCCTGCTCGACTCGGGGGTGCTCGAGGACGAGAGTGGCCTGTTCGGCCTGGACGAGTCCGCGATCGCCCGGGTGCCGCTGTTCACGCGCGCCGCGAAGAAGACCGACCCGGCGGAGGCTGTCGTCGACGGCCGGGTGCTGTCCGCCAACGGCAAGCGCCTGGTCGAGAACCTCGGCCAGGCCAAGCAGCAGCCACTGTGGCGGGTGCTCGTGGCACTGTCGATCCGGCACGTCGGTCCTACGGCTGCCCGGGCACTGGCCCAGCACTTCGGCTCGATGGCAGCGATCCGCGAGGCGAGCCTGGACGAGCTCGCCGCGGTCGAAGGGGTCGGTGGAGTCATCGCGGATGCGGTGCGCGACTGGTTCGACGGGGCCGAGAACGACTGGCACCGCAGGATCGTGGACCAGTGGGCTGCTGACGGCGTGGTGATGCGTGACGAGCGCGACACGTCGGTGGAGCAGACCCTGGCGGGCCTGACGGTGGTGGTGACGGGGTCCCTGGAGGGCTTCTCCCGCGACGAGGCCAAGGAGGCCATCCTGGCGCGCGGCGGCAAGGCATCCGGCTCGGTCTCCAAGAACACCGACTATGTCGTGGTGGGGGAGAACGCCGGCTCCAAGGAGGAGAAGGCGCGCGAGCTGGGCCGGCCGATCCTCGACGAGGCGGGCTTTCGCCGGCTGTTGGAGTCGGGGCAGGCCTGAGCTCGGCCTCAGGAGTCGCGCAGCGCGGCGCTCGCCTCGTCGATGATCGAGGTCATGGCGCGGAATGCTGCGCCGCCGTCCCCGGACTGGATCGCCTCTGCCACGTCGCCATGCAGCCGGATCGCCAGCGGGTTGGGCCGCCGCGGCATGAGGTCGTGGTGGGTTCGACCGGCCAGCACCTCGCCGACGACGTTGTGCAACGCCGCGAGCATCTCGTTGCCCGAGGATTCGAGCATCGTCCGATGGAACAGGGTGTCGGCGAGCAGGTACGCCTCGAGGTCGCCGGCCTTGGCGTGGACCGACATCTGCATCACCGCGCCGGTCATGATGCCGCACTGTTGTGGGGTGGCCCGTCCGGCCGCCAGCTCGGCCGCCACCGGCTCGAACCCGCGGCGCAGCTCACCGAGCGACAGCAGCTGCTCCTCGCGGTCAGGCCCATCGAGCCGCCAGCGGATCACCCTGGGGTCGAAGACGTTCCACTCCGAGCGCGGCCGAACGCGCACGCCGAGACGTCTCCGGGTCTCCACCAGGCCCATGGACTCCAGGACCCGGACCGCCTCGCGCACGACCGGTCGCGATACGCCGTAGCTCATGTCGAGCTGGTCGATCCGAAGCACCTCACCCACGGCCACCGTGCCCGACACGATGTCCCGCCCCAACGCGTCGAGGACGGACGCGTGCAGGCCTCCGGCCGCCAGTCGCGCCGGATGCGCGGGGTGCGCCGGGTGCGCGGGGATCGGGGAGGTCATGGGTCCAGCGTGCCAGAAGACAGACGTTCCCCTCGCCGTGGCCAAGAAATCATATTTATTTCTCAGAACCTCTTGATAAGGCAGGTCTGAGGGGGCACTCTAGTGCTTCGAGTCGTCGAACGGACGCACCCGAGCCGGACAAAGGAGTCGCGGACATGCAGCACCCACCACCGCTCGTCGTCGTCATGGGGGTGTCCGGCTCTGGGAAGACCACCGTCGGCGCGGCTCTCGCGCAGCGACTCGAGGTCCCGTTCGCCGATGCGGACGACTTCCACCCGCCAGAGAACATCGCCAAGATGTCCGCAGGCATCCCTCTGGATGACGCTGACCGCCGCCCCTGGCTCGAGGCCATCGCGGGTTGGCTGGCGAAGCACACCGCCACCGGCGGCGTGGCCAGCTGTTCGGCGCTCAAGCGGGAGTACCGCGACATCCTCACCACGGCTGCGCCCAGCACCTTCTTCCTGCACCTGCACGGGGACCGTGACGTGCTCGCGGCCCGAGTCGCCGCCCGTCCGGCCCACTTCATGCCGGCCGCGCTCATCGATAGCCAGTTCGCCACGCTCGAGCCGCTCCAGGCGGACGAGCGCGGCGATGTCCTCGATGTCTCGCAGTCCGTCGACGACCTTGTCAACCACGCCGTCACCCTCCTCACGACGAAAGGCGGAGCCCCCGCATGAGCCTCGACCTGTTCACCCTCCTCCACCCCGCACTGGCGGCCGCCAGCACGCCGGCGATCCCCGCGGGCAGGCTCGTGCCCGCCGCCCTGCTCGGCATCGCCGTCATCGTCCTGCTCATCACCCGCTTCAAGCTGCACCCCTTCCTGGGGCTCACCATCGGCTCGTTGGTCGTCGGGGCGGTCGCGGGCGTGAAGCTGTCCACCACCGTGAACAGCTTCAGCACGGGCTTCGGCGCCACGGCCGCGAGCGTCGGGACCCTGATCGCCCTCGGGGCGATGTTCGGCAAGCTGCTCGCCGACTCCGGCGGCGCCGACGAGATC
>DASYGI010000329.1:0-2176 GCA_035999925.1 Pedococcus sp. | reverse complement strand
CGGGCACCTCGTCGACTCCCGGTTCGGGTACCCGGAGCTGACCGTAACGGAGAACCTGTATGCCGCCGCGCGGCTGCACGGGCTGGCCCACCAGCCGGCACAGGTCGCCCTCGCGGCGGCGATCGAACGGCTGGCCCTCGGGCCGTGGGCTTCCCGGCGCACCGCCACCCTCTCCGAAGGGAACCGGCAACGGCTCGGACTGGCGGCCGCCGTGCTGCACCGGCCGGCACTGCTCATCTTCGATGAACCCACCAGCGCTTTGGACCCGTCTGGCGTCGCCCTCCTGCGTGACCTGGTCGCCGAGCTCGCCACCGCCGGCGCGGCGTTGTTGGTCTCCAGCCACCACTTCGACGAGGTGGCCCGGGTCGCCGACCGGGTTAGCGTCGTTCACTCCGGTCGGGTGGTCGGCGAGCTCGATCCGTCAGGCCATGACCTCGAGCGCACCTTCTTTGCGATAGTGGAGAAGGCCGACGCGGAGGGGGCGGCATGATGTCGCCGGCATACCGCGTGGAGCTGCTGAAATTCCGTCGTGCCCGGGTCCCCGCGGTCGCGACCGTCGTCATCCTGCTCGCACCGCCGTTACTGGCTTGGGTGTTCCTGGCCGCGGGCAGCGCCGACCCGGCTGACCCGCTCAGCGTCAAAGCCGGCGCGTTGGCGCTCGGCCACGGGTGGTCCGGCTATCTCAACGGCCTGACCCAGATCGCCGCGACCGGAGGCTTCGTCGGCACCGGCCTCGTCGCCGCATGGTGCTTCGGGCGGGAGTTCGCCGATAACACGGTCGCCTCGCTGTACGCCTCGGCCACTCCACGGCCCGCCGTCGCCGCCGCCAAGCTCGTGGTCATCACCGGCTGGTCACTGGCCGTCGCTATCCTGTCCGCTCCCACAGCCCTTGCTATCGGGCTTCTCGCCGGCCTCGGCCCACCGGACACTGCGGCCAGGGACGCCCTCACCCGGCTGGCCGCGCTGCTGGCGCTCACCGGGCTGCTAGCCCTGACCGTCGGACTGTTCGCCAGCGTGGGGCGAGGCTACCTCGCAGGATTCGGTGGGCTCATTGGGCTCGTCGTCGCCCCACAGATCGCCATCGTCGTCGGAGCCGGGGCCTGGTTCCCGTGGTCGGCCCCAGCCCTGTGGGCCATCGCACCACTCAACCCCGGCTTCGCGCCGGTAGCGAACTGGCAGCTGCTCCTGGTCCCGCTCGCCGCCCTCACCACCAGTGGACTGACTCTCGCCTGGTGGCAGACCGCAGAACTGCGATGACACCACCCGGCCCAACCCGACCACGGCAGGTCAAGTCCCGCGGGGTCTCGCCCGGCAAAGATTCGTCGTGGGCCGGCGACGCCCGCAGCGGACACACGGCATCACCCCGTGCGGAACGGTTGTCGTTGATATATCGCCAGATTCCGACGCGACATAAAGTTCAGTCCGGTTCTGGCGTCGACCGTGCTGCGGATGTGGCGGCGGCGGCGGTGGCCCCACCTTCATGAACGGAGGTGATGCGCGGCAACGACATCCCGGACCGCTGGCCGCTGAACCCGGTGAACTCATGGTTCGCCAACGTCCCCGCCGCCTACCCGTTCTACTTGGTGCCGATCTGGCACCAGGTGGTGCTGCACTTCGCCCAGAGGGCTACCTCCCAGCACGTTCGCGCCAAATCAAAAGGTTTGTCGTGTGGTCCCCGCCCCCCCGACACTTCGCCGTGCCCGTGCGATCGGACCGCCATCGCGACCTCGAAGGCCTGGAGACACCCACCGGTTGACGCGCGCAGCCGGCAGTCGGTCCACGAGCTCTACGGCATCACCACACCGATGACCGACGAGGGGCCCCACCGCAGGTGGGGAGTATGCGTCGTTCGGCGAGCGCTGGAAGCCGTACCGCAGGGGGGCGGTGGTCCTGGTCCGCGCCGCCGCCCACCGCCTGGGGTAGCTCAACCGAGGTCGCGGGCCAGGGCGGCCGCCGCGCCCCGGTTCGGGACGTCGAGCTTGGCCAGGATGTTGCCGACGTGGATGCTCGCGGTTCGCGGGCTGATCACCAGGGCGGCCGCGATCTCGCGGTCCGTCGCGCCGTCGGTCAGCAGCACCAGCACCTCGCGTTCCCGCGCGGTCAGCCGGTGCAGCGGCCCGACCGCCTCCTCCTCGACCGGCAGCGGCACCCGGTTCCGCGTGGCCAGAGCCGCGGC
>DASYGI010000328.1:0-3812 GCA_035999925.1 Pedococcus sp. | reverse complement strand
GTGACCGGCGTGTCCATCGCTGACGAGCTTCCCGGGCCCCAGGGCCGGTCCCCGCTCGGCGGCGACCAGGCAGGGACCGGCCGCCTCGGCGACCGCCTCTTCGGCGGCGCGGCCCGCGGCGCCGGGATGGTGGTCATCGGTCTGGTGACCGCCGTCGGCCTGTTCCTGGTGTGGCAGGCCATCCCGGCCCTGCTCAACGACAAGGTCAACTTCCTCACCTCGCGCGAGTGGTCGGTCGACGGCCCAGCGCTGCGGTTCGGCATCACCGAGCTGCTGTGGACGACCGTGGTGACCTCGCTGATCGCCATGCTGATCGCGGTCCCGGTCGGCGTCGCAGTCGCCCTCTTCATCACCCAGTACGCGCCGCGCTGGCTGGCTAAGCCCGCAGCGACCCTGGTGGACCTGCTGGCAGCCGTGCCGTCGATCGTCTACGGCCTCTGGGGCCTTCGTACTCTCGGGCCGGCCTACCAGCCTGTGCAGGACTTCCTGCAGTCCAAGCTGGGCAGCATCCCGCTGTTCTCGACGACCAGTGTCAGCGGTTTCGGCACCATCCTGTTCATCGGCATCGTCCTGTCCATCATGGTGCTCCCGATCGTGACGGCCCTGTCGCGCGAGGTCTTCGCCCAGACGCCGGTGACACACATGGAGGGCGCGCTCGCGCTGGGTGCCACGAAGTGGGAGATGATCCGGACCGCCGTGCTGCCATTCGGCCGGCCCGGCGTCATCTCCGCCTCGATGCTGGCTCTGGGCCGCGCACTCGGCGAGACCATCGCCGTCACCATCATCGTGTCCACCCTGGCCGACGGGACGGCCTGGTCCTGGTCGCTGCTCAACGGTGGTGAGACGTTCGCGTCACGGATCGCCAACAACGCCGCCGAGTTCGACAGCCCCCAGAAGGCCGGCGCCTTCATTGCTGCCGGGCTCGTGCTGTTCATCCTCACCTTCGTGGTCAACGCGATCGCCAGGATCGTCATCGAGCGCAGGAAGGCCTTCTCCGAATGACCGCCCTCGACACCGCGGTTGGCTCGTCCAGGGGTTCGACCCCTCGCTCACAGCCCGCTCCCCCAGCATTGGGCCATCCCCGTCGCGGTCGGGCGATCAAGGACCAGCTGGCCAGGATCATCGTGTGGGCGGCCTTCCTGCTGGCGATGGTGCCCCTGGCCTGGATCCTGTGGACGGTCGTCACGCAGGGGTACCACCTGCTCCTGCAGGCACAGTGGTGGACGAACTCCCAGAAGGGCATCACGTCGCGACACGAGGGCGGCGGCGCGGTCCACGCCATCCAGGGCACCTTGATCGAGGGCCTCACGACCGCTCTCATCTCGGTGCCGATCGGTGTCATGACGGCGATCTACCTGGTGGAGTACGGCCGAGGCCGGTTCGCGCGAGCCGTGTCGTTCATGGTCGACATCCTCACCGGCATCCCCTCGATCGTCGCCGGGTTGTTCATCTACGCGGTGTGGGTGACGACCTTCCACTTCCAGCGGGTCGGCTTCGCCGTCTGCCTCTCCCTCGTGCTGTTGATGATCCCGGTGATCGTGCGCTCCACCGAGGAAATGCTGAAGCTCGTACCCAGTGAGCTGCGCGAGGCGTCGTACGCCCTCGGTGTGCCCAAGTGGAAGACCATCGTCCGCGTGGTCCTGCCGACCGCGTTC
Source organism: Pedococcus sp. (assembly GCA_035999925.1). Lineage (GTDB taxonomy): Bacteria > Actinomycetota > Actinomycetes > Actinomycetales > Dermatophilaceae > Pedococcus. The sequence goes on along the minus strand of DASYGI010000328.1, from coordinate 2,157 downwards.
TCCGGCATCATCACGGGCATCCTGCTGGGTCTCGCCCGGGTCATGGGCGAGACGGCGCCGTTGCTGATCCTGGGTCCGTACACGAAGTCGATCGCCACCGACCTGTTCAGCGGCCTGATCCCGACCCTCCCGACGATGATCAACCAGGACCGCACCGAAAGCCTCCAGCCCGCGGTGGACCGCGTCTGGGCCGCCGCCCTCACGCTGATCCTGCTCGTGCTCCTGCTCAACCTTGCCGGCCGCCTGATCGCGCGCTTCGGCTCCGTCAAGAAGTAACCGCCGACCCGGCATACCCATCCGAAGGACGAACCAGAAACCATGGCCAAGCGAATCGACGTCAGTGACCTGAACGTCTACTACGGCTCCTTCAAGGCCGTCGAGGGCGTGACGATGACGGTGGAGCCCCGTTCGGTGACGGCCTTCATCGGCCCTTCCGGCTGCGGCAAGTCGACGTTCCTGCGTACCCTCAACCGGATGCACGAGGTGGTCCCGGGCGGTCGGGTCGAGGGCAAGGTCATGCTCGACGACCAGGACCTGTATGCCGCGAGCGTCGACCCGGTGGCGGTGCGGCGGACGGTCGGCATGGTGTTCCAGCGGCCAAACCCGTTCCCGACGATGTCGATCTACGACAACGTGGCAGCCGGGTTGAAGCTGAACGGCGTCAAGGGCAAGAAGAAGCTCGACGAGGTTGTGGAGAAGTCACTCAAGGGCGCCAACCTGTGGAACGAGGTCAAGGACCGTCTCAACAAGCCAGGTGCTGGTCTGTCCGGTGGTCAGCAGCAGCGGTTGTGCATCGCGCGCGCGATCGCGGTGGAGCCGCAGGTGCTGCTCATGGACGAGCCGTGCTCTGCCCTCGACCCGATCTCGACGCTGGCCATCGAGGACCTCATCGGCGAGCTGAAGAGCAAGTACACGATCGTCATCGTCACGCACAACATGCAGCAGGCGGCGCGAGTCTCCGATCGGACCGCGTTCTTCAACCTGCCCGGGACCGGGAAGCCAGGCCAGCTGGTGGAGATCGACGACACCCAGCGGATCTTCAACAACCCCACGGTGAAAGCCACCGAGGACTACATCTCCGGCCGCTTCGGCTAAACCCTCCCCCCTCCCTCCCTCCCCCCTCCCTCCCCTTCCCCCTTTTTCGACTTATTGCCCCGAATCCACCAATTTCGGCGGCTCAGGACCCTCAGCGGGTGGATTGAGGGCAATCAGTGAGGTCGAGTCGGTGGCAGGAACAGAGGAACTGCGCCCGCACCCGCCTCGCATCGGCGACAAACGAGGCATGTTGCCAACGCCTGGCGACCAGGTGAGGACTGTGGACGATCTCGGTGGTGTCCCATCGAACGACCTGGAGGCCTAGGTCGCGCAGCCGGGTCTCGCGCTTGGCTGCGGCCAGCACCCGCGTCGCGACATCGACCGGCGCATGGCCCAGACCATCGTCAAACTCGCCCAGATACTTCCCCTTGCCATCCGCCTCGCCGACGACGCCCAGCTCCGGCCAAGCCACATCGACCCGCGCGACGAACTCACCGGCCCAGTCGAACACGATCACCTGCGGCACGCCGAGGGGTATCTCGCGCTGGAAGAAGACGCCGGCCGAGTACGACTCGAGCCAGCTTTCGCGACGGGAGTCCAAGATAGGTATGCCGCGGGCGGCCTTGCCGACTCCGGGCCAACGCCGCTCGTGGTTGCGCATCCCGATCAGCTCCGGCCGGGTAACCAGGCCCTGCCGAAGCGCACCGTCTGCCATGGCGACACCGGCGGGAAACTGCTCCTCGCGAAAGCAGTCGATCACGGTGCGGGCCGGTGTGGTGAGCCGGAGCTCAATGCCCTGAAGGTGTTCCGGCGGCGTGTGGCCGCGGTGGAACTGCACCCAGGCCCTCTTGCGGCTGGTTCGGTCGTCATCACGAAGGGTCATCCGGGGCGCGCCGAGCCGACCGCGCGGGTGGGGCAGGCCCAGCAGCAGCCCGGCACTGCGGTGGCTGAGCGTCGCATCAGGAAACGCTCGCGCGGCAGCCCGCGCCAGCGACACATGACGCGCGCGAGGCGAGAGCTGCGACCAGGCTTCGGAGGCGGCATACACCCCTCGAGCGAGACGGAGGACCTCGCCGCGCCCTACTGCTCCCGTGAGCGCCCGATGGCTGACCGAGGCCCGCG
>DASYGI010000327.1:0-3107 GCA_035999925.1 Pedococcus sp. | reverse complement strand
AGGAAGAGGATGGGGACGTCGGTGCGCTCCTCGGCCAGCCTCTGGGCCACCTCGAAGCCCTCCATGTCCGGCAACATCACGTCCAGCACCATCGCGTGGGGCCGCCAGTCGCGGACCTGGGCCAGCGCGCCGCTTCCGGTGCCCACCGTGGCCACGTCGAACCCGTGGTGGCGGAGGGCCATCGAGACGACGTCGACGATGCTCGGCTCGTCGTCGACAACGAGCACGCGCAGACGCTCGGTGCACTCGGCCACGGACGCATGATCGACGTCGAAGCTCTGAATACGGTCAAGGGTAGGACAGAAAAGTGTGAGAAACGCGCGCGCGTGATTGAGTTGGCCTCCAACGGGGTACTGGCACTGCACCATGAGCACTGCCACCAGTTCCCCCCCACAGCCGCTGCGCCGAGTCAGGCGCACCGGCGTCCTCGGGCATGTCGGCAACGAAACTCTGTTCATCGCTTGGCAGCAGGGTGGAGACCGAAACGCCCGTGACGAGCTCGTCCAGCGGTTCCTGCCGCTGGCCCGCAAGCTCGCCCGCCGTTACAGCGGAGCCCGCGAGCCGTTCGATGACCTGCTGCAGGTCGCGAGCCTCGGCCTGGTCAAGGCCATCGACCGTTTCGACCTCAGACGCGGCACCGCGTTCTCGTCGTTTGCCGTTCCGACCATCCTGGGTGAGCTCAAGCGCTACTTCCGCGATCTCGGCTGGGCCGTGCATGTGCCCCGCGGCGCGCAGGAGCGCGCGGTCAAGGTCGAGGAGGCCCAGCAGCAGCTCAGCAGCCGCCTCAACCGCGCCCCGACGGTGCCCGAGCTGGCCGTGTATCTGGAGCTCAGCATCGAGGATGTCCTCGACGCGCTCGAGACCTCCCGAGCCCACCACGCGTCATCCCTCGACGCCCCATACGACGATGGAGAGGGCGAAAGTGGGACTATGGTCGAATCGTTCGGACAAGAGGATCCCAGTCTGCAGTCCGCCGACGAGCGGATCACGATCGGCACCGCCGCTCGGCAGCTTCCCCAGCGGGAGCGCGAGGTGCTGGTGCTGAGGTTCGTCCACGACCTCACGCAGACGCAGATCGCCGATCACGTCGGTGTCTCGCAGATGCAGGTCAGCCGCATCCTGCGGCGGGCCACCGCGCATCTGAGCGAAATCACAGAGGGCTGACTCCAGGACGCCTGGGCCTGAAACGGCGCCTGCGCCTGTTTGTCGGCGTGGGCGTGCGGGAACCTCCTCTGTGCTGAGGTGATGGCTGAAGGCTCAACCGTACGCCTGCGCCTCGAGAGCAGGCCACAAACCCTGACGATCGTCCGAGGGATGCTCGGCGGGGTTGCCGAGCTGCTCTCGATCGACCCGGAGCTACTCGACGATCTCAAGACCTCGGTCAGCGAGGCGTGCAACAACGTCGTGCTTCATGCCTACGGCGGGGAGTCCGGCCCGATGGAGGTCGGGTTGTTCATCACCGCCGACCGCTTCAGTGTGCGGGTGACCGACCAGGGGGTCGGCATGCCGGCGCCGCCCCCCACCGGGGATGTCAGCCAGGGCATTGGCCTCTCGGTGATCCGCGCGCTCACCGAGGACGTCCAGTTCAGCTCGGCGCCGGGTGGGGGCACCGAGGTGCGCATGGACTTCTCCGTGCGCCGCGACGGGCGCAAGCTGTTCGAGGCCCCGCCACCTGCCTCGACCGACACGGACATGACGCCCTCGGAGGACGGTGCGGGCGAGGTGATCGTCTCGCTCTCGCCGGTGACGCTGCTGCCGGGCGTCCTGGGGCGGCTGGCGCGCACCCTGGCGGCGACGGCCCACTTCTCGCTGGATCGCTTCTCGGACGTCTACCTCGTCACCGACACCCTGGCCGCCCACGCCTCGACGGCGGCGGACGGCCAGCGGATCGAGGCGCGTCTGTCTGCCGCGGACCGGCGCTTGGAGCTGGTGGTAGGCCCCTTCCGCAAGGGCACGGGCACCCGCCTGGACGTACAGGCCACCGACCATCCGGCATCGCCTCTCGTCCTGCTCTCCGATCAGGTGGCGGTCCAGGAGAGCGGCGATTCCGAGCTCCTGCGCGTGGTCGTGATCGACCACCGGCGCTGAGCCCGGTCCTCAGCGGGCGTCCAGCAGCTCTTCGGGGGCGTCGACGAGGCGCAGCCGCTCGGCCACGCCGGTCAGGTCGAGCAGGCGCTGCACCTGCTGTGAGCCCTTGACCAGTCCCATCTCACAGCCTTCGCCCGCGAGCCGCTGGTGGGCGCGGACGAGAATGCTGAGACCGGTGGAGTCCATGAAGTCCAGGCGGCGCAGATCGATCACCACGAGCTGGAGGTCAGGGCCTCTCAGCTGATCGAGCTCCGCCTCGAGCTCGGGCCCCGAGGCCAGATCCAACTCTCCGCCGACCGCCACGACGGCCGCGACGCCAGTCCGGTGGACTTCTACCTGGAACTGATTCTGCACGGTGTGACGAGCCTACTGATCTGAGCCCGCCCATGTTGCCGCCGGCTGGTTGCGAACGTCAGGTTTGGAACCCTGTGTCAGCGGTAACGGTAGACATACCGGGATTCTATGGCCGCCGAGCGCACATCTTCGCATCCGATGGACGCCGGTTTTGTGCACGAAGCTCTGATGTACCGCGACGAATCGGAGTTCGATGCGGCCATGCGGGAGTTCCTGCTTGCGGCCGCCGCGGCGGGCGAGCCGGTGCTGGTGGCGCTGCCCGGCGCGCGCCTCGAGCGGGTCCGTCGGCGGCTGGCAAACGAGGTGCCCGAGGTCCGCTTCGAGGACGCCGAGCGCCTCGGTCGCAACCCGAGCCGCCTGCTGCCAGTGATCGAGGAGTGGGTGCGGTCGCACGATGGCCCCGTGCGCGTCGTGAGCGAGGTGGTGTGGCCGGGCCGCAGCTACGCGGAGACGGTCGAGGCCCTGCGCCACGAGGCCCTGCTCAACCACGCGCTGGCCGACTCGGCGGTGACCGTCTTGTCACCGTTCGACGCCGAGCATCTCGACGAGGCGACCCTCGCCGGGGCGGAGATGACCCACCCCACGGTCCTCGAGGGCGGACAGCGACGCACCAGCGCGTCCTACCGCGATCCGCTCGCGATGCCCTTTGGGGAGCTCTGGCCGCT
>DASYGI010000326.1:0-4318 GCA_035999925.1 Pedococcus sp. | reverse complement strand
CCCAGGCCCTCGGACAGATAGACCGCCCGCCGGTCCTTGGTGTCCAGCAGGACGGAGTCCCACTGACCGAAGGTGGGGGAGCCGACCCGGAGGTCGACGATGAAGTCGATGAGCGAGCCGGACAGCGCGGTGATGTACTTCGCCTGCGACGGCGGGACGTCCGCGAAGTGGATGCCTCGCACTGTCCCGCGAGACGAGACGGACACGTTGGTCTGCACCACGGTCATCCGGTGCCCGAGGTGCTCGGCCAGCTTGTCGCCACGGAAGGACTCCAGGAACAGGCCTCGCCCATCGGGGAACTGGCGCGGGGTCACCTCGAAGGCACCCTCGATCGCGAGGGGACGGAACTCCATCAGAGCTTCCCTCCGTCGCGGACCTGGGTGAGATAGGCGCCGTACCCGCTCTTGGACAGGCTCGTCGCCAGCGCGGAGAGCTGCTCGTCGTCGATCCAGCCGTTGCGCCAGGCGATCTCCTCGACACAGCCGACCTTGAGCCCCTGACGACTCTCCACGACATGGACGAACTGCGAGGCCTCCATGAGCCCCGCGAAGGTGCCCGTATCGAGCCACGCGGTGCCGCGCTCGAGCACGGTGACGGTGAGCTCGCCGCGCTCCAGATAGGCGTTGTTCACACCCGTGATCTCGAGCTCGCCACGGGGGCTCGGCTTCAGCTCACGGGCGATCTCGACGACCTCGTTGTCATAGAAGTACAGGCCGGGCACCGCATAGCTGGACCGCGGGTGGGTCGGCTTCTCCTCGATGGACAGCACCTTGCCGTCGTCGCCGAACTCCACGACGCCGTATGCCGAGGGCTCAGTCACGTGGTACGCGAAGATGTGGCCTCCGCTGACGCCGGTGTTGGCCCGCAAGGCGGTCCCGAGCCCCGTGCCATAGAAGATGTTGTCGCCGAGGACCAAGGCCACGCTGTCCTGGCCGATGAAGTCCGCACCGATGATGAACGCCTGGGCCAGGCCCTCGGGCCGGGGCTGCACGGCATACGTGAGCTCGATGCCCCACTGGGAACCGTCACCGAGGAGCCGCTCGAACTGGTCCGCATCCTCGGGGGTCGTGATGACCAGAACCTCCCGGATGCCGGCCATCATCAAGGTGGACAGCGGGTAGTAGATCATCGGCTTGTCATAGACCGGCATGAGCTGCTTGCTGATGCCGAGCGTGATCGGGTGCAGGCGACTGCCCGTCCCGCCGGCAAGGATGATCCCCTTCATGCCGCCGACCCTAGCGGGGACTGGGCTCGAGCCTCGATCGCACCGGGCGCGAGGGCGCCGTGAGCCGGTGCCGGTCCGCTAGCCTCACCGCCATGACGCCACCTGTGCCTCGCCCCGGTCACGTCTCCGTCATCGTGGTCAACTACAAGGGCGCCGACGACACGATCACCTGCCTTCAGGGGCTCCTCGAGGTCGACTATCCCGCAGACCGGCTCGAGCTGATCGTCGTCGAGAACGGCAGTGGCGACGGCTCGCTCGAACGGATCCGCGAGGCCGTGCCCCAGGCGACCGTCATCGACGCCGCCGCAAACCTCGGGTTCGCCGGCGGGTGCAACCTCGGGGTGTCGCAGGCCCGCGGTGAGTTCGTCGCGTTCCTCAACAACGACGCCCGACCCCACCCCGAGTGGGTCAAGGCCGCAGTCGCCGAGTTCGACGCAGACCCGGCTGTGGCGTGCGTGGCGAGCAAGGTGCTGGACTGGGACGGCACCCTCGTCGACTACGTCGACGGCTCCCTGACCTGGTACGGCATGGGGTACAAGCGCGAGGCCGGGCACGTCGATGACGCCGCCTACGCGAACCCCAAGGACGTCCTGTTCGGCACCGGAGCCGCGATGTTCGTCCGTACCGAGGTGTTCCGCGAGGTGGGCGGGTTCGACGAGCGGTTCTTCATGTTCTACGAGGATGTCGACCTTGGGTGGCGGCTCAACCTGCTCGGCCATCGGGTCCGCTACGTCCCCGGGTCGCTGGCCTACCACCGCCACCACGTGACGATGAAGAAGTTCGGCGACTACCGCGAGGCCTACCTGCTCGAGCGCAACGCCTTGCTGTCGTTGTACAAGAACTACGAGGACTCGACGCTCGCGCAGTGCCTACCCGCAGCCATGGCGTTGGCGGTGCGGCGCTCCGTGGCTCGCGCGGACCTGGACGCCCGGCTCCTCGACCTGCAGGTGGCGCCTGGCGGTGACGAGGAACCCAACGTGTCGGTGCCGAAGATGGCCCTCACCGGACCGATGGCCATCGACTACTTCGTCGAGCAGCTGCCGTCGCTGACGCAGGACCGCCGGATGCTGCAGCAACGTAGGCGGCGTTCCGACGCCCAGCTGCTGCCGCTGTTCCGCCAGGCCCTCGAACCCGCATACCCCTATCCGAGCTACCTCGCGGCCCACGAGCAGCTGGTCGCCGCCTTCGACATCGAGTCGGCCCTCGCCAAGCGGCGCAAGGTCGCCGTGATCACCGGGGAGCCGCTGGGAGTCCGCATGGCGGGTCCGGCGATCCGAGCCTTCGAGATCTCCAGGATGCTGGCGCCTGAACACGACGTGCAGCTGGTGTCCCTGGGTCGGTGCGACCTGGCCGGCGACGGTTTCGAGACCCGGTCGGCCGGGGGCCGGCGCGGGCTCCAGGAGATCGTGGCCTGGGCCGATGTCGTGGTCTTCCAAGGGCTGCTGCTCAGCATGCATCCGTGGATCGCCGAGGACCCCTCCGTGGTGCTCGTAGCCGACATCTATGACCCGTTCCACCTCGAAACGCTCGAGCAGGAACGAGCGCGCGCGACGGTCGAGCGGATGCAGATCTCCCGCGACACCGTCGACGCCCTGAACCGTCAGGTCAAGCGCGCCGACTTCCTGCTGTGCGCCTCGGAGAAGCAGCGCGACTTCTGGATGGGCCAGCTCGCGGCGATGGGGCGGATCAACCCGTTCACCTATGACCAGGACGAGAGCCTCAGGTCGCTGCTGGCCGTCTCGCCGTTCGGGCTGCCGTCGGCGTCGCCCGTCCAGACCAGGCGAGCCCTGCGCGACGACCTGCCCGGCATCGGGCCGGACGACAAGATCGTGCTGTGGGCGGGCGGGGTCTACAACTGGTTCGACCCGCTGACCCTCGTGCGCGCCGTCGACCAGGCACGTCACATCGTGCCGAACCTGCGCCTGGTGTTCATGGGGATGAAGCACCCCAACCCCGGGGTGCCGGAGATGGAGATGGCGGACCGGACTCGGGCGCTGGCCGACCAGCTGGGCCTGGTCGGGACGCACGTCTTCTTCAACGAGGCCTGGGTCGCCTACGACGACCGGCAGAACTATCTGCTCGACGCCGACCTCGGGGTCAGCTGCCACTTCGACCACGTCGAGACCGAGTTCAGCTTCCGCACCCGGATCCTGGACTACCTGTGGGCCGGGCTGCCCATCGTGTGCACTGATGGCGACGCGTTCGGCGACCTCGTCCGTGCCGAGGGACTGGGCGAGGCGGTGCCGCCGGAGGATGTCGACGCCCTCGCCTCCGCGATGGTCCGGCTGCTCACCGATGACGACGCTGCGGCCGACGCTGCGGCACGGTCCCGGGCGCTCTCCCGGTCGTTCACCTGGGAGGTGGCGCTCGCCCCGCTGGTCGAGTTCGTGCGATCGCCGCGCCGGGCGCCGGACATCGCCGACCAGCTGGGGGAGGCCGAGCTGGGCCGTCCGACCAGCCTGACGGTGCGCCGGAGGGTCAGCGCGCGTGACGACCTCGCCCTGGCGCGGCAGTACCTCGCCCAGGGTGGCGTGCGGGAGGTCGCGGTGCGGGCCAAGGGTCGGTTGACCAAGATGCTCGTCGGGGCCCGCTGAAGGCCTCCGCTCCAGGGCTCCCGGGGTTACGTCGTCCCGGTCAGTCTGCGATGAGAAGCTGCGCCACGTCGCGCCGGCGAGCCTGCATCTGGGACGTCATCGACCGTCGCTGGCGTCGCAGGCGGGGGAACGCCCGCACCACATCGCGGTAGGCCCGCACCCGGATGACCCCGCGCCTGCGCTCCACCGGATCCCCGAGGGCGAGCCGCCGCACCGTGCCCACCGGATGCCGCAGCATGATTCGCGCGGCCAGCGACGCCGGTGCGTTCTTGACCAGGGTGAACAGCCGGTTGCGCTCGTTGTGGTAGACGAAGACCTCGCTGCCGATACGCGCGGACGCGGCATGCCGATGAGTCGCTATTGCATTGTGGCAGTAGGCGATTCGCCATCCAGCCAGGCGAAGGCGCCAGGAGAGGTCGGTGTCCTCGTAGTACAGGAAGTACGTCTCGTCGAACCCGCCCGCCTGCTCGACCGCCGCCATACGCAACAGCGCGGCCGA
>DASYGI010000325.1:0-7773 GCA_035999925.1 Pedococcus sp. | reverse complement strand
TATGCCGTGGGTGGTCACCGCGGCTGACGGCACCGAGTCGATCGAACCGCGGTGGGTCACCCAGCTCGCGCTGAGCTTCGACCACCGCCTGATCGACGGCGAGCTCGGCAGCAAGTTCCTGTCCGACGTCGGCGCGATCCTGGCGGACCCCGCCCGCGGCCTCGTCTGGGGCTGAGACTCCGGGCTCAGACTGGAGTTGCGACCCCCTGGTTAAGCCAGTCGGCATACGCACGCAGCGGCGCTGCCTACAACGAAGGCCTCCCAACCTGATCGGTTGGGAGGCCTTCATCGTGCGGTGAGGCTGTCTGACGGGGCCGTCGGACGGGCTCGCGACCCGCTAGTGGGCGGCAGCCGCCGGAGCTCCGGCGGCACCCGCAGCGTCGGCCGCGTCAGCGGCTCCACGCTCGGAGTAGGCCGAACCGCCGCGCAGCTCCACGTGGGGGAGCAGGAGCATCACCAGGAAGCCCACCACCATGACGCCGGCGCCCACCATGAACACCAGGTCCATCGAGTCGGAGAAGCCCTGCAGGAACGGCTTCGCCAGACGCGGGTCGAGGTGGTTGAGGAAGGAGGAGTCCTTCAGGACGCCCGACGAGCTCGTGCCGCTGGTCTTGGCGGCGGCGAAGCTCTTGGCGAAGGCCGCGTTGGCCGGGCTGTGCAGGGCGGTCTGGAACTCCTGGGTCGGCGCGATCCTCTGCATCGCCGCGGTGATCTTGTCTGGCACCGTGGAGAACAGGATGGACAGGAAGATCGCCGTACCCAGCGTTCCGCCGATCTGGCGGGTGAAGGTGGCCGACGAGGTCGCGACCCCGATCAGCCTCGGGGACACCGCGTTCTGGACGGCCAAGGTCAACGGCTGGAAGTTGAAGCCGAGCCCGATGCCGAAGAACACCATGACGATCATGGTCTGCCACAGGGCCGTGTCCGCGTGGACGAAGTGGAACGCGAACAGGGACAGCCCAAGCAGCGCCGAACCCACGATCGGGAAGAGGCGGTAGCGGCCGGTCCGGCTGATGATCTGGCCCGAGATGATGGATCCGCCCATGATGCCCATGGTCATCGGGAGCAGCTCCAGACCGGCCTGGGTCGGCGATGCGCCCTTGACGATCTGCAGGTACAGCGGCAGCGAGGCGAGCCCGCCGAACATGGCCATACCGATGAGCACCGAGGCGCCCGAGGCGACTGCCACGGTCCGCTCCTGGAACAGCGTCAACGGCAGGAGTGCCTCGTCCTTCATGGCCCGCTCGACGAGCAGGAAGGCGATGACACCAATGCCACCGATGATGAAGCAGGTCAGCGAGCGGCCGGAGGCCCAGCCCCAGTCGCGTCCCTGCTCAGCAACGAGCAGCAGCGGCACGAGGCCGAGGCTCAGGGTTGCCGCGCCCCACCAGTCGATCCGGTGGTCCAGCCGGGTGTGCTGCAGGTGCAGGGTGCGGGAGACCACGACGAGGGCGAGGATGCCGATGGGCACGTTCACGAGGAAGACCCAGCGCCAGCCGGTGATGCCCAGGATGGTGGCCTGGCCGGCCAGGAACCCGCCGATGACCGGGCCGAGCACGCTCGACGTGCCGAACACGGCCAGGAAGTAGCCCTGGTACTTGGCCCGCTCCCGTGGCGGCACGATGTCGCCGATGATGGCCAGTGCCAAGGAGAACAGGCCACCGGCGCCAAGGCCCTGGAACGCCCGGAAGAAGGCCAGCTGGAGCATGGACGTCGCGAACGTGCAGAGGATCGAGCCGACGACGAAGATCGTGATCGCGGTCGAGAAGAACTTCTTGCGACCGTAGATGTCGGAGAGCTTGCCGTACAACGGCGTAACGATCGTCGAGGTGATGAGGTAGGCCGTCGTCGCCCAGGCCTGCTCGTTGAGTCCCTTGAGGTCGTCCGCGATGGTGCGAATCGAGGTGGCAACGATGGTCTGGTCGAGGGCGGCGAGGAACATGCCCATCATCAGCCCGGTCAGGATCGTCACGATCTGGCGATGCGTGAGCGTCCCTTGGGGCCGCGCGGGGGCGGTGGCTGCCATGTCAGTTCTCCGGTGAGGTGGTGGTGGAAGTGGTCTGGATGGTGGAAGTGCTGGTGGAAGTAGTGCTGAGTTCGGGGGGACGCGGGGCGAACGGGTGCTCTCGGCTGTGCTCGAGGGCTTCGCCGAACCGCTCCAGGAAGGCGGCGAAGGCGACAGCCTCCTCCGCACTCCAGTCGTCCATGAGGTGGCGGAACCAGTCGGTGCGCTGCTGCGCAAGGCCACCGAGGAGGGACTCCCCCTCCTTGCTGAGCCGGACCACCTGGGCCCGGCCGTCGTCGGGATCGCTGACCTTCTCGAGCAGCCCGTGGCCCACGAGGGTGCTCACCTGACGGCTCACGGTCGAGACGTCGGAGTGGATGCACTCGGCGAGGACCGAGACGCGTCGCGGTTCGGCGGCGAGGTTGAACAGGATCGGGTAGGCGGTGGCGTCGACCGCCGGGTGGATCCGTGGAGCGTGTTGGCGTGCGGCATGCATCAGCTTGGTGACTCTGATGAGGCCGAGGCTCACGCGCTCGGCCGTCGTGCGGTCGAGTTGGTGTGCTGACATGAGGACCCCGGAGGTGTTAGGAACTTGCTTGCGTCATACAAATATCACGAGATCGTTGTTTGACGCAAGCAAACACCTCGAGTGGGTCTGCCAGGGGACGAGTCTCAGGGAACGAGTCTCAGGGAACGAGTACGAGGTTCTCCAGTACCCGCCGGGCGACAGCGTCGTCGCCATGCACGGTGAAATGAATGTCGTCCACCGATCCCCGGCCAGCGGCCCGACGAGTCAGCGCGTCGGTCGAGAGGGTGATCGTGGTGAACACGTCGTGCGGGTCACCGTCGTGGGCCACCCCGGAGAAGAGGGGTATGCCGCGCGGCTTGCCGCCGTCCTCTCCGACCTCGACCCAGATCCCGGCCCGGCCCATGACGGGTCCGGTCACATCGAAGATCACCACGTTCCCCGGCTCGATGCCGGCATCGCGCGCCACCAGCTTCGGCAGGGCTGCGAAGAGCACGTCCATGAAGACCGCGGCTCCGCCGGAGTCCAGGTTGCCCGGGCGTCCCAGGGCCTGCCGCATGTCCTGCTCGTGGGTCCAGATGTCCAGGATCCGCAGCCGCAGACTCTCGCCGGCGGGGGCAGGCCCCCAGGCTCCGCGGACGATGGTCTCCAGGGTCATGTCGGGGGCGCTGAACTGTTCGATGCGTTTCGCCGCGACCACCTCGAGCTCGCTGACGACCTTGCTGCCGACCATCTTTCGGCGCTGCTCGACGGAGCGTTCCAGGAACTTGCCGGCCTCGTGCCGGATGTGCGCGTAGTCCGGAACAGCGACGTTGGGGACATCGCCGGTGTGTAGCCAGGACTCCAACCCGACGACATGGGAGATCTGGTCCTTGACCGTCCAGCCCGGGCACGCCGTCGGCAGGTCGAAGTCGGCGTCGCTACAGGAGCGTCCCAGATCGATGACCGCCTGGATCGTCTGCTGGTACGCCGCCACGAGGCCGACGAGGTCTTCCGGGGCTGCCGGATGCAAAGGCATTACCCCACCCTACTTACGCTGGTGGGTATGAGCCTCCCGTCGACCACGCGTTCCAGGCTGCCTGGGCTGGTGCTCGTGCTCGCCGGGTTGCTGGCGTTACCGCTGATGACGGCCGTGGGGCAGGCGGCGGCAGCCCCGGTGATCGGTGACGCCGGCGCGTTCGTGCGGTGGGGTCTGCTCTACGCCAAGTTCGTCCAGGACCTGGCGGCGGCGGCGACAGTCGGCCTGCTGGTCCACGCGGCCTTCCTGGTGCCCGAAACCACTCGCACCCACCGGCGCCTGACGGCGACGCGTGCCGCGGCGGTCACCGCCGCCCTGTGGGCGGTGTCCGGGGTCGCGGGGGCCGTGCTCAGCATGGCCGACCTGATCGGCATACCTGTGTCTGACCCGTCGTTCGGGCGGCAGTTCATGACCTTCGCCTTCTCGCTCGAACAGACCCGGGTCATCCTCATCATGGCGATCGGGGCCGCCGTCGTCGCCGCGGGAGCCCTGTTGGCCCGCGGACGGGTGGCGATGGTCTGGCTCGCCGGGCTGTCCATCGCCTCGCTGCTCCCGTTGGCGCTGACCGGTCATGCCGCGGGGTCGGACAACCACGCCACCGCGGTCAACGCGCTCGCCGTGCACCTCATCGCCGTCAGCGTCTGGGTGGGCGGAGTGCTCGCGCTGGCCATCACCGGACCAACCCTGGGGCGTGACCTGGGACCGACAGCGCGACGGTTCTCGGTGCTGGCCGTGTGGTGCTACGGCGCCGTTGCCGCATCCGGCGTGCTCAGCGCCACGCTCCGGCTCGGCGGCTGGGGCGATCTGCTGACCCGCTACGGCGCGCTGATCCTGGTCAAGAGTGTGGCCCTGGTCGTGCTTGGGTATGCCGGCTGGCGTCACCGCCGCTCCCTGCTGCCCCGCCTCGATGGGGACAGGTCCACACCGGCGTTCGTCCGGCTGCTCGTTGCGGAGCTCGCCGTGATGGGAGTGGCTATCGGCACGGCTGTCGCACTGGCCCGCAGCGCCCCGCCGGCACGTAGCTCACCCGTGGGGGACGCCTCCCCGGCTTTTGCGCTGACCGGATATCCGGCCCCGCCGCCGTTCGACGCCTCGAGCTGGTTCACCACCTGGCGCACCGACTGGTTGTGGCTGGGCGTCGCCGTCGTCGCGGTGGCGCTCTATCTCGGCGGCGTCCTGAGGCTGCGCCGTCGCGGCGACAGCTGGCCGATTCACCGGCCCATCCTGTGGGTGCTCGGGTGGGCCGTGTTCGCCTACGCGACGTGCGGAGCGCCCGGGGTCTATGGCGCGGTGATGTTCTCGGCGCACATGGTCATGCACATGGTGATCGCCATGATGGTGCCGTTGCTGCTGGTGCCCGCGGCGCCGGTCCTGCTGGCGTTGCGCACCCTTGCGGCCCGCACCGACAAGACCTGGGGGCCGCGCGAGCTCATCCTGCAGGTCGTCCACTCGCGCTTCCTGCGATGGTTCTCCAACCCCATCGTTGCCGCGGCGCTGTTCTTCCTCAGCCTGGTCGTCTTCTACTACTCACCGCTGTTCGAGCTGGCCCTGCGCACCCACACCGGCCACGTGCTGATGATCGTGCACTTCCTGCTCACCGGGTACCTGTTCACCTGGGTGCTCGTCGGCATCGACCCGGGCCCGAAGAAGTGGCCCCCGCTCATGCTGCTGGTCATCCTGTTCGCCACCATGTCGTTCCATGCGTTCTTCGGGGTGGTCATGACCGGTAGCACGACCCAGCTCGCGCCCGGCTTCTTCGACGTCATCCACCTGCCCTGGATGACCCAGCCCCTGCAGGACCAGCACACCGCGGGCGCGATCGCCTGGGGCATCGGCGAGGCGCCCACTGTCATGCTGACCCTCATGGTGGTGATCGCCTGGGTTCGCAGCGACCGTGCGGAGACCGAACGCAGCGACCGTCAGGCCGACCGCGATGGGGGTGCCGAGCTCCTCGCCTACAACGCCCGGTTGGCCCAGCTCAAACAGCGTTCCGAGAGGCGGAGCTGAGCATGGAGGCCTCAGTCATGCGAGTCGCAGTTATCCAGGTCGCCTATGGCGACGACGAGCCCATGCCTGACCGGATCGCGCGCGTCGCGGACCTCGTCAGGGCGCAGGCGGGTCACGACCTCATCGTGCTGCCGGAGCTGTGGGCGCCCGGCGGGTTCTCCTACCGCGAGTGGGCGGACCGGGCCCAGCCCGTCGACGGGCCGATCGGCGCCGCGATGTCGTCCGCTGCCCGCGATGCCGGCGCCATGCTGCACGCCGGCTCCATTGTCGAGCGTCCCTCCAACGGCGAGCTCGGACTCGACGGGCACGGGCTCTGGAACACCTCGCTCGTCTACGGCCCCGACGGGGGTCTCGTCGCGGCATACCGCAAGATCCATCGGTTCGGGTTCGGCTCCGGTGAGCCGACGCTCCTGGACCCGGGCGACGAGATCGTGCTCGTCGACCTGCCCGCCGAGACCGGCAAGGCCGGCCTGTCGACCTGCTACGACCTCAGGTTCCCCGAGCTCTACCGGCGCCAGCTGGATGCCGGTGCTGTGGCCTTCGTCGTGCCAGCCGCGTGGCCGGCGGCTCGGGTCCGGCACTGGACGCTGCTCGCCCACGCGCGGGCCGTCGAGAACCAGTGCGTCGTGATCGCCTGCAACACGGCCGGAACCCACGCCGGGACCACGATGGGCGGGCACTCGCAGGTGGTCAGCGCGACCGGCGAGGCGCTGGCCATGGCCGGGACTGCTGAAGAGGTGCTCAGCGTTGGGGTCGACATGGATGCGGTGACAGCCTGGCGTGAGCAGTTCCCGGTGCTGAGGGACCGGCGACTATGACGCTGCGATTGCGCGCAGCGTCGCGGCTCCGCGCGCCGGAGCTCGCAGGCCGTGGCTGGCTCAACACGGGCGGACGCTCGCTGTCGTTGGAGGAGCTGCGCGGGCGCATCGTCGTGCTCGACTTCTGGACGTTCTGCTGCGTCAACTGCCTGCATGTCTTGGACGAGCTGCGGCCCCTGGAGGAGAAGTACGCCGACTCGCTGGTCCTCATCGGGGTGCACTCGCCCAAGTTCGAACACGAAGCCGACCCCGACGCGCTCGCGGCCGCCGTCGAGCGATACGCCGTGCACCATCCTGTCCTCGACGACCCCGCCCTGACGACCTGGCAGGCGTACACCGCCCGGGCTTGGCCGACGTTGGTGGTCGTCGACCCCGAGGGCTACATCGTGGCGTCCATGTCCGGCGAGGGGCATGCGCACGGTCTCGCTGTGCTGGTCGAGGAGCTGATCGAGGAGCACCGCGCCAAAGGCACCCTGCGCGAGGGCGACTCACCGTATGCCGCCCCCGAGCCTGCCGAGACCGCGTTGAGGTTCCCGGGGAAGGCGGCGCCCCTGCCGGATGGCTCCTTCCTGGTGTCGGACACGACCCACCACGAGATTGTCTGGCTCGAGCCCGATCTGCAGACGGAGCGACGCCGGTTTGGTGGGGCCGGGGTGCTGGCCGAGCCGCAGGGTGTGCTCGTGCTGCCGGCGCAGGCGGCAGCGCGGGTGGGCTACGACGCGGTGGTCGCGGACTCCGTCAACCATCAGGTCAAGGGGCTTCGACTGTCCGACGGATCATGGACCCTGCTGGCCGGGACTGGTGAGCAGCTGCGCGAGCGGTCCGGTAGCGGCCCTGCCCTGGCTCAGGCACTCTCGACGCCATGGGATCTGGCGTGGTTCCTGGACCGCGTGGTCATCGCCATGGCTGGAGTCCACCAGCTCTGGGCGCTGCACCTGGGCGCTGACCCGGCCGACAACACTGTGGCTGTCCTGGCCGGGACGTCCGCAGAGGGCATCCGGGACGCGGTGGCGGACGAGGCGTGGTTCGCGCAGCCGTCAGGACTGGACGTCTCGGCAGACGGCTCACGACTGTGGGTTGCCGACTCGGAGACCTCGGCGCTGCGTTCGCTGGATGTCACCGACGACGGGTTCCTCGTGAAGACTCACGTCGGCCAAGGGCTCTTCGACTTCGGTCACCGCGACGGCACGGCAGACCAAGCGTTGTTTCAGCATCCGCTCGGAGTCACCGTGCTGCCCGACGGTTCGGTGGCAGTGTCTGACACCTACAACGGTGCGGTTCGGCGCTTCGACCCGGCGACCGGTGAAGTCACCACGCTGGCGACCAGCCTGCGCGAGCCCTCGGATGCCGTGGTCGAGCTCGACGACAATGGGCGTGCGCGTCTGGTTATCGTGGAGTC
>DASYGI010000324.1:0-5133 GCA_035999925.1 Pedococcus sp. | reverse complement strand
CGCGAAGGTGCGGCTCTTCCGGTCGTTCGACCCCGAGTCGGCCCGGGCGGGCGACCTCGAGATGGACGACCCGTGGTACGGCCAGGACGACGCGTTCGACCAGACCTATGCCGAGGTCACCGCCGCCGCCGACGGCGTCGTCGACCACGTGCGCCGCGCCCTCGACCACCATCGGAATAGTCGAATCCGCAATTAGGTTCTGCGGGCATGACCACCATGTCCGCCCCCTTCGCCCTCCGGCTCGCCTCCCCCCGGAGCTTGTTCGACCATGGCGACCCCATCGGGGCGGCCAGGGCGCTCGCCGACCTCGTGGTGGAGGCACGGGAGGCCGAGGTCCTGCACGACACGACCGAGCTACGGATGCTGCTGGCCCGCGCCTACTTCGGATCGACCCAGCTGGGGCGCGCCGAGTCGGTCCTGCGCGAGCTCGTCGCGGAGCGACCCACTGACGGCTACGTGCACCTGCTGCTCGGCCGGACTCTCCAACGGCAGGGACGCCACGACGACGCTCGACAGCACCTGACCCTGGCCGAGGTCCTGGAGGGTTACGAGCGGCCCAGCGCCTACGGTGAGCGGAAGGCTTCGGCGCCCGCCTGACGCGGGGCGCTTCGCCATCTGACGGCATACGGACCGACCTGGAGGCAGACGGTGACCGACTACGGGCACGAGCTCGAGTCTCGGTGACCACCAACGACCTGTGCGGTTGAGGCAGCTCGAAGGAGCAGGCGTTCTGTCCAAGCCACGCGCCGTTGAAGGCGAGAACCGGAAACCAAACGTGGTCTGGCAGGCCAACGAGGTCCTTGAAGTGCTCGACGCTTTCGCCGACCGTGGGCGCCGCGGACGACCTTGACCCCGACCGCCTCTTCGTCCCGAAGCACACTCCTGCTGCGGGAAGGGTTGTGGACGAGCAGGTGCTGCCCGGAGCCATGACCACCGTCATGGGTGGCTAGGCTGGACGCCGATTCGGAATCGGAGTGTCCGTTGGGCTAGGGCGTTTGGACCCGCTATGTGGACATGACAAGCGCTTTTTCGCGATAACGGCACTTGCCTCGAATGTGCGGGATTACTGTGCGCTCGTGCACACGACTCGCACCCCCGGCGCCTTGGTCATCCTCGTTTCCACCGGGTTGGCGTTGGCCGCCTGTTCGAGCGGTGGGGCCCACGCGGCGGCTCCGGCCACTCAGTCGTCCACGTCCTCCGCGGCTGCGACGCCCTCGACGACCGCCACGCCCACTACTGAGACCACGCCCGAGCCTTTCGGTTCGACGATTTCGCTGCCGTCAGCCATTCCCACGTTGACAGGTGGAACCCTGTTCTCGATGAGCGATCAGGCCTCCGTCATCGCCACGGTTGACCAGGGAGATGGGGCTGACGCGCCTGCGCGGAGGTACCTGCTCGCGCTTGATGCTGCGGGTCAGCCGGGCAAGTCCCAGCCCCTGGACCCTGGGCAGGGGTATCCCGAGGGGTGCGGAATCGTTTCCACGGGTGTCGCACGTGCTGGGACGGTCTCGCTTCTCCACTTCACCACTCGGTCCGCTGAGGGCGTGAAGCCGGCCAGCTACGACGTGAGCTTGGAGACCTACGACGCTTCGCTGACACTCAAGTCCACCGTTCAACTCGCCGACAGCGTCGAAGGCGAACCGGTATGCAAGCAGCCGAACAACGACGTGCGACGCAAGGGCGCCTTCGATGACTTGGACGCCAACCAGTGGCAGATCGGTGACTCAAGCGGTGACGGGTCATGGGTCGGCGTCGCCTACTCACCCAAGACGGGAACCACCCGCCTGCTTCTGGCATCGCCGGACAGCGGCAGCGTCAAGACGCTCGATGTGAAGCCAGACCAGGTGGTGGGCAACTCAGTGCACTACCAGTGTGGCGACCCGAGCAACTCAATGGATTATCGGATCTGCTCGGGATCCTTCGCGCAGCCAAAGGTTGCTTTGCTCTACCAAGAAAAGCAGTTTGTCGCCACGACGAATGCACCCGGCTACTGCGATACGAGTGACGCGAACTGCAACTACGTTCCATTCCATGCCCAAAGCGGGGTCACGGCCCTTAACGCTCCAGGTATGAACGGTGACGGGACCGTCGCCATCGTGGACCCGCTCACCGGCAAGTCGCGGTGGAAGACGTCCGGCCTCGACCAGATCACCAGTGCAGCTACAGACCCCGGAAGTGGGGCAGTCGCTGTGGGCGGCCCCGCCGCGGGCCAAAGCGGAAAGTCCCTCGTCATGGTGTTCGACGCGTCAGGCAAGAAGTTGTGGCAAGCCCCGGCCGACGCCGTCTGCGGCGCGACCAAGGATGGGTTTGTCGTGACTGCTAACAGCCAGATCGCACTGCTGCGGGCAGACACCGGAGAGCAACTGGCAAGCAGCTCCGACGTGACGAGCTGCCCCCAGGTATCCGAGGCCGGCCTTGGCTTCTGGTCCAACGGCTCGGCCGGCCCCACCCTTGTGAGCCTTAAGCCCTAGCTCTCAGACCCCATAACTCCGGCGGGAGCCGAGCACCTGCTAGCTGTGATGCCCAGTCACGTTGGTCGAGTTTGTGTGACGACACGATCTGACCGGTGACAGGTGAAGACCTCCCGGTGTGGAGTGGAGCTGTCTAACGGTTCCGCTCCCACAACCAGGAGGTCTTCGTGTCCCACGCTACCCATGCCAACGCTGCCTTGACCCCCCGTGCCCGGTTGCGGCTGGCGCAGCTGGTCATTGACCAGCACTGGCCCATCGCTCGAGCTGCCGAGCGGTTCGACGTCTCGTGGAAGACAGCCGAGAAGTGGTCTCGGCGCTACCGGCTTGAGGGTGTCGCGGGCATGTACGACCGATCCAGCGCTCCCCACCGCCAGGTTCACCGCACCCCGCCGCGGGTGGTCGCCCGGATCGTGAGCCTGCGTCGCCGCCACCGCCTGGGGCCGGTCGGGATCGGGGACCTGATGGGTATGCCGGCCTCGACCGTCCACGCGGTACTGGTCCGCTGTCGTCTCAACCGGCTCACCCACCTGGACCGCGCCACCGGCGAACCGATCCGCCGCTACGAGCACGACCGTCCCGGGGACCTGCTCCACGTCGACGTCAAGAAGCTCGGCAGGGTCCCTGACGGCGGCGGCTGGCGGTACGTGGACAAGGCCCAGGGGTTCCGCAACCGGGCCATAACCGCGGCCCGGACCGGGGCACCCAAGAGCAAACATCACCAGCCGCTGCTGGGGACCTGCTACCTACACACCGTCATCGACGACTACTCCCGCGTCGCTTACGTCGAACCGCACGATGACGAAACCAAGGAAACCGCGACCCAGGTGCTACGCAACGCCGTCGCCTGGTTCGCCGAACGCGGCGTCACCGTGCAGCGAGTGTTGTCCGACAACGGCGGTGCCTACCGTTCCTACCTGTGGGCCGCCACCTGTGCCGAGCTCGGCATCACCCCCAAACGAACCCGGCCCTACCGGCCCCAGACCAACGGCAAGATCTGTGAAGACTTGCCTGATTGCCGGGAGACTGGCGATGCGCGGCACCGGCCCGGTCTGACTCTGGTCAAGGTGTGACCGAGGTGTCCTGCGTTCGATGTGTCGACCGGGTCCCGGTGCCGCGCGAATGACAAACCGGCCCGACGGAAACTGACCTGATAGGAGCCTGGCTTAGGAGCCCCGTC
Source organism: Pedococcus sp. (assembly GCA_035999925.1). Lineage (GTDB taxonomy): Bacteria > Actinomycetota > Actinomycetes > Actinomycetales > Dermatophilaceae > Pedococcus. The sequence goes on along the minus strand of DASYGI010000324.1, from coordinate 1,485 downwards.
ACAGACGTGTCGCTCCGCCAGGCCGGTTTGCCCTCCCAACGACGGATCTATCGGAGGAGCAACACCAGCATGACCACAACAACGCTTGCTGTCATCGGTGGAGTCGACACCCACAAGCACACGCACTATGCGGCCGCGATCGACACCAACGGTCGGCTCCTGGGCCATCACGAGTTCCCGGCCAATGACCGCGGATACCTCGCCTTGCTCGCCTGGATCCGCTCACACGGCGAGGTCCAGGCCATCGGGGTGGAAAGCACCGGCTCCTTCGGTGCGACCCTGACCCGGGCGTTGATCAAGGCCGGGGTGCGGGTGCTCGAGGTGAACCGCCCCAACCGACCGGCCCGGCACGCGGACGGCAAGTCCGACCGGCTCGACGCCGAACAGATCGCCCGCTCCGTCCTGGCGATGACCGCCACGGCGACCCCGAAGGCCAAGACCGGGGCGGTGGAGGTGATCCGCACGCTGCGGGTGACCCGTGCCAGCGCGGTCAGGGCCCGCACGCAGGCGTTCAACAGCCTCTTCGGGGTCATGATCGGAGCACCATCACCGCTGCGCGACGAACTCGTGGTGCTGACCAAGCGCACCCTGGTCAACCGCTGCCTGCGGCTGCGCCCCGAGGTCGACGACCTGGTCGAGCTGGTCAGCGACCCCGACCGGCTGCTGATGGCCGGGGTCAAGACAGCGCTGCGCGACCTGGCCCGACGCTGGAAGGCCCTGGACGCGGAAATCAAGACCCTCAACCGGCAGCTGACCGCCTTGGTCACCCTCGCTGCACCCGACCTCGTCGCCTGCTTCGGAGTCGGGGTCGAGCTCGCCGGCCAGTTCCTGATGACCGCCGGCGAGAACGCCGAGCGCATCCACAGCGAGGCCGCCTTCGCGAAGCTGTGCGGGGTCGCACCCCAACCCGCCAGCAGCGGTCGCACCAGCGGCCGGCACCGGCTCAGCCGCAGCGGCGACCGGGCCGCGAACAGTGCCCTGTACATCGTGGCCATCGTGCGGCTGCGCCACCACACACCGACCCGCGCGTACGTCGAGAGACGCACCGCCGAAGGGCTGAGCAAGCGCGAGATCATCCGCTGTCTCAAGCGATACATCGCCCGAGAGATCTACGCCGCACTCCCACGAACCAGCGACGCCACGGCCTTGCCCGACGCCGCTTGACAACATAGGAGCATCGAGCGCTTCCACCGCACCCTCGCTGACGGGTGGGGATACGCCCGCGCCTACACCTCCGAACGACAACGCCGAGAAGCGCTGGCAGCATGGCTACACGAGTACAACCACCACCGACCCCACACCGCCTGCGGGAACAAACCACCCATCACCCGCTTGACCAACCTCCCGGGTCAGTACACCTAGTCGGCTCTGGCAGCCGCGACGGACCAGGTCCGCTGCCTCGACTCGGCTCGAGCCACGGCACGCCTACTGGCGCGGGGTGACGCTTCCGAGTCGGCGCTCGCCGCGGGGCGCCGGCTGGCTCCG
>DASYGI010000323.1:0-7368 GCA_035999925.1 Pedococcus sp. | reverse complement strand
CTGCGCCTGGCTCTGCGTCACCTGACCGGAGGCAGCCTTCTCGGCAATGACCGCTGCGTCCTTGACGTCCGAGGCGACGTCGGTGCACACGCTAAGCGTGCTCGCCCGGTCGGTCACCGACAGGCCGCCCTTGGACGAGCTGCATGCGGCCATCGCGGGGACCAGCAAGAGTGCGACGCCCAGCGTTGTCCAAGCGGCATATGGCTTCGTATCGGCGGCGGTCCTCGGGTGAGTCATGCAGCGATGGTAGACCGAGCGGACTACGCGATGGCCCGCACCAACTGCCGTCGCCGTTCGCCCATTCCTGACAGAGTGGCCGCGTGAGCCATGGCGTCGATCCTGCACCAAGCGCCTCCGATGGTGAGTCCGCGCGCCTTCGGGACTCCGACGGCGACGACTCCCCCTGGCGCCTCTGGGGCCCCTATCTGGCGGGTCGTCAGTGGGGCACGGTGCGCGAGGACTACTCCGCCGACGGGGACGCGTGGAACTATCTGCCGTTCGAGCAGGCACAGTCGCGGGCCTACCGGTGGGGCGAGGACGGGCTCGCTGGTCTGTGTGACCGGTTCGGCTTCCTCAACCTCTCCCTCGCCCTGTGGAACGGGGAGGATGTGCGCCTCAAGGAGCGCCTGTTCGGGCTGACCAACGCCCAGGGCAACCATGGCGAGGACGCCAAGGAGTACTGGTGGCACGTCGATGCCACCCCAACTCACTCGTATGCCGAGTGGCTGTACCGCTACCCCCAGCGGGCCTACCCCTACGACGACCTGGTGGCCACCAACGCCGCGCGTTCGCGCGACGAGGCGGAGTATGAGCTGGCCGACACCGGCATACTCGAGGAGAACCGCTTCTTCGACGTGCAGGTGGTGCACGCCAAGGCGTCGCCCACGGACATCTGCATCCAGATCACCGCCACCAACCACGGACCGGATCCCGCGCCGCTCGACCTTCTGCCGCAGCTATGGTTTCGCAACACCTGGCGGTGGGGTCGCGATGACCGCATCCCCTCGCTGCGACGGATACCCGGCGACCAGGTCGTCATCGAGGCCGACCATGGATTCCTCGGGCGCTACCACCTTGTGGCCCAAGGGAATCCGGAGCCCCTCTTCTGTGACAACGAGACCAATGCCGTCGCCCTCTTCGGCGCCACGACCAACGCGACGCCATTCCCCAAGGACGCGGTGGGCCGCGCCGTCGTCCACCGCGACGCGTCGCTCCTGAACCCCGCGATGACCGGGACCAAGGTCGCGCTTCGCTACCACTTCGATGCCGTCCCCGCTGGGCAGAGCGTCACCATCTCGCTGCGACTGCTCGCCGGATCTCTGCCCGGCGAGCCCTTCGGTGCGGACTTCGAGACCGTCCTCACCGACCGCAAGGCAGATGCGGACGACTTCTATGCGGCCGTCATTCCCGAGCACGTCGACGACAACGACCGCGCGGTCGCCCGCAGGGCGTTCGCCGGACTGTTGTGGGGCAAGCAGCTCTACCGGTACTCCGTCGCGGAGTGGATCGAGGGCGACCCAGGCCAGCCCCCTCCCCCTGTCGGTCGCGCCGCCCCGGAGCCCACTGGCCGGAACACCTCCTGGCGCCACCTGGCCCTCGCCGATGTCATCTCAATGCCGGACGAGTGGGAGTACCCCTGGTTTGCCTCCTGGGACCTAGCGTTCCACTGCGTCACACTCGCTCACCTCGACCCGGCGTTCGCCAAGAACCAGCTCCTCCTGATCTGTCGCGAATGGGCGCAACATCCCGACGGTCAGCTGCCGGCATACGAGTGGTCGTTCTCGGACGTCAACCCACCGGTGCACGCCTGGGCCGTGTGGCAGGTCTTCGTCATCGACGGACAACGCGACTTCGCCTTCCTCGTCCGGGCCTTCAGCAAGCTCCTGATGAACTTCGCGTGGTGGGTCAACCGCAAGGACCCCAACGGCTCGGACCTGTTCGCCGGCGGTTTCCTCGGCATGGACAACATCGGGCTGTTCGACCGGTCTCGTCAGGTCCCGCTCGGATGGCAGCTCGACCAGTCGGATGCCACGAGCTGGATGGCCTTCTTCAGCCTGTCCATGCTGCGGATCGCCCTGGAGCTGGCCCGAAGCGATGCCGCCTGGGACGACCTCGCGACGACCTTCCTCGAGCGGTTCCTGGCCATCGCCGAAGCCATCGAAGCCACCGCGAGCGGCATCTCGCTGTGGAGTGACCCTGACGGCTTCTTCTACGACGCGCTCGTCTCGGACGACGGCGTCGGCTACCAGCAGCTGCCTGTGCGGACCATCGTGGGGCTGATCCCGCTGCTGGCCGTGGCCATCGCGCCGGAGTGGGTGGACCAGGAGCTCCCCGACTTCGCCGGCCGGCTGCAGTGGCTGCAGCAGCATCGACCTGAGCAGACCTCGGCCCTGGTCACCTCGCGAGGACGCGACGGCACCCACCGCACCTTCGCGCTGGTTGACCCAGGTCGCTTTGTCAGGGTGCTCGAGCGACTGTTCGACGAGCAGGAGTTCCTCTCCCCGCACGGGATCCGGTCCCTGTCGGCGGCATACCGCAACGGCTTCTCGGTCGTCGTCGAGGGCAGCACGATGGCCACGCGCTACGACCCGGGCGAGTCCACGTCCGGGCTCTTCGGAGGAAACTCGAACTGGCGCGGCCCGGTGTGGTTCCCCGTCAACGTCCTGCTCACCGACGCCCTGCGCACCTACGCCCAGGGCGCGGGTGCGGACGTGATGGTCGAGCTCCCGACCGGCAGCGGGAACAGGGTGCCGCTGTCGGCGGCGGCTGACGACCTGGAAGGCAGGCTGGTCGGCCTGTTCCGCCCGGGTGCCGACGGCCGGCGCCCCTCAGATCCGCGTGACCGCGGCGACGGTCCGCTGTGGTCGGACCACCCCACGTTCAGCGAGTACTTCCACGGTGACACCGGGATCGGACTCGGCGCCTCGCACCAGACCGGGTGGACCGCCCTGGTCGCCCACCTCATCTGCTCCACCCCGCCTGCCACCAGCCAGACCGACCAAGGAGAGAACCACCCATGATGCTCAGCGGTAAGACCATCGTCGTCACCGGCGGCAACAGTGGCATCGGCGCGGCCATCGCCACCGTCGCGGGACGCGAGGGCGCCAACGTCGTCATCGACTACGTGGCCCACCCCGAGGCGGCCACCCAGCTCGACACCACCATCACCGCCGAAGGCGGTCAGGCGATCGCTGTCGACGCCGACGCCAGTCGGGTCGAGGACCTCCAACGTCTCATCGACGCAGCCGTCCGTGAGTACGGGCGCATCGACGTCATGGTCAACAACGCCGGCATCGAGACCCGCACGTCGGTGCTCGACTCCAGCGAGGCCGACTTCGACCGGGTCATGGCGGTCAACCTCAAGAGCGCCTTCTTCGGCACCCAGCTGGCCGCCAAGCAGTTCATCGCACAGGGGGGCGGCGGAGTGGTGGTCAACATCTCGTCGGTGCACGAGGACTGGCCCATGCCTGGCAACGCGCCGTACTGCGTCTCCAAGGGCGGCATGCGCATGCTCACCCGGACGGCCGGCGTCGAGCTGGGCACCCATGGCATCCGGGTCGTCGGGGTGGGCCCGGGTGCCGTGGACACTCCGATCAACCAGGCCACGAGCTCGGATCCTGCGAAGGTGGCCGCCCTGGACGCGGCCATCCCCCTCGGGCGGATGGCCAACCCCACCGAGATCGCCGAGACAGTCGTCTTCCTGGCCTCGGACCGGGGCGGGTACGCCACCGCCACCACGGTGTTCGTCGACGGCGGCATCATGCAAGGTTCGGTCGGGCTCTGAGCATCTCGAACCCGCGAAGGCGCGCCCGCGAGCAGCGCCCCGAGCACCGTCGCGAAACCAGGTCAGTCGGGCCGCGAGGCCGAGGGGTTGGGAACCGCGCGCCCCAAGACTCCCGAGGGAACGCGCTGAGCCGACGCGACCGGGTCGCCGTGGTACTCGTCCAGCGCGGAGAGGTTGGGATGGGCCGGGTGGGCGCGCCCCGCTGGGCCGGCCACGAACGCGGTCAGCAGGTTGGTCAGCTCGCCACCGACGACCGCTGCCGTGACCCCGCTCGCGCCCGCCTCCGGTAGTGCGCGGGTGAACCAGTTACTCCCCGAGGCGAACACGCCAGCCCCGCTGGGCACCGTGTAGTAGGCGCTGTCCGAGAAGGTCGACACGCCCCGGCAGCGCACCGGAGAGTGGCTGAGCACCTCGATCGTCGCCGGGGTCGGGACCCCGGGGTTGACCCGGTCGTACTCGGGTCCCACGACATGTGGCAGGTGCAGGCCGTAATGCGCCGGAGTGTTGGCGAACAGCCAGCTCGTCGGGTCGGTGACCACCAGGTCGGCATCCACCGGGTTGCACTCGTAGTACACCCCGGTGAGGGTGCTCTCCGGGCGCGGCACGGGCGGCTCGCGCCAGTCGACCGTGACCTCGCTGTTGTCGATGCGATAGAGCGGGTCGGACAAGCGCTTGTAGTCGATCTCGAGTCGGTTCGGCCCAAACGAGGTGTACGCGAACCGCATATGCCTGAAGACGGCATTCGCCCCGAGGAAGGCCACATTGACCCCCGAGTCGCGGGCCTTGGTCACGGCGGTCCGCATGGCCGACGACCAGTACTCGTCATGGCTGAGGGTGATGACCGCGGCCGCGCCGGTGAGCAGGTCGGGAACGGCATGAAGGTCGACATCGGTGGCATACGCCAGGCATAGTCCCAGGCGTTCGGCATGAGCTATCGCAGGCAGATCCTGCTGGACGAAGCCCCCGGACCCGTCCCCGTCGTACGGCCGGTCGAACGAGACCGCTCGGCTCCGGCCCGCGAAGTCCGTGTCGCCGAGTACGCCGTGGTACAGGCTGTAGCCGCCCCACGCGTTGTACGCCTGCCAGGTGGTGACGTCGTTCACCAGGACCAGACGCCCAGAAGTCTGCGGCGAGCGCACTGTGAGGGGCACAAACCGTTGTCCTGCAGGCGAGTCCAGCCGGATGAGATAGGCGCCCGGCGGCCAGTCCTGGGTGGGCAGTGCCAGGGATGCGGGCCACTGCGTGGCAATGGTGCGCGTGGGCAGGTACTGCCCGATCGGATCGGGAACGGGCTGCAGCTGCGCCGGGGTCGCAGCGGAGCGCCACACCCGCGCACCGCCCACCGCGCCATACCAACCCATCCGGTATGCCGTGGCGGTGAACGTGCTGGCGACGCTCGAGACGTGCAGGCGCACCGGCTCCCCGGGAAGCACGCTGGTCCGGTCCGCCCAACCCTCGAGGGCATGCGGTGCCCCGCTCGCGTGGATCTGCCAGCCAGGGTCGAGCCTGAGCCCAGCCGGCACTGCGCAGGAGGACGCCAGCACCTCCACTGGTCCCGACGTCGCGGCACTCGGCGCCGTCGCCGACGGGGCGATCGGCAGGTTCGGGGCAGTGCTGACCTGGGGAGTCCTGCCGGAACCGATGCTGCAGCCCGCAAGGATGAATCCCCCGACCATCACAACGACCACCGCCGGAGCGGCGCGCCATCGCCTCATTGAGCAAGCGTAGGCGGCCGTTCCCGCGCACCTGCCGCCAACACGCCCTCGTTACTGTGACCTCATGGCTCGCTGGACTTCATCGTTACCCCGCCAGGTTCCCCCCTGGCTCGAACGGTGGCAGCCCGACCGCCAGAACGTGACGCCCATCCAGTGGCGATGGGTCGGCTGCGCGTCCGGAGTCGTGATCGCTGCGACGTCGTGGCTGTGCGCCGCGACCCCCAAGGAGCTGGTCAGCGTCTGGCCGGGCGTCGTCCCATGGCGACCGCGCATCGGCGGGTCCCCCCTCGCCGCCACGGCGTTGTTCCTCGCGATGGCCGCGATGCTCTATGCGTGGTGGGCCTTGCGCGACGCCGACCTGACGGTCGGGTGGATGCAGCGCACGGCGGTGGCGTGGTTCGCCCCCTTGCTCGCCAGCGCGCCGCTGTTCAGCCGGGACGTCTACTCGTATGCCGCGACGGGGCTTCAGCTGCTGACCGGCGGCGACCCCTACCACCAAGGGGTCCGACACCTGGTTTCGCCGTGGGTGTCCTCGGTGTCCAAGGTCTGGCTCGACACCCCGGCTCCCTACGGGCCGGCATTCATGCTGCTGACCCGGGTGACCGCAAGCGCCGCCGACGGACACCTCCTGGTGGCGGTCGGGCTCTTCCGGCTGGCTGTGGTCGCATCGGTCGTGCTGATCGCCTGGGCTGTCCCAGCCATCGCGCGATCCTTGGAAACGGACCCGGTCAAGGCCACCTGGCTGACCCTGCTTACGCCGCTCGTCGGTGCGCACCTGGTCGCCGGAATCCACAACGACGGCATCATGGTCGCCGGCATAGTGGGCAGTCTGGCCCTGGCGCTGCGTCGACGGCACGTGTGGGCCTGTCTCGTGCTGGCGCTGGCCATCGGGATCAAGGTCCCTGCGGTGATCGCGGTCCCCTTCGTGGCACTCATCGTCGCCGACCATCGCACCGAGCCAGCTGGGCGGACCTGGTGGCAGCTGGTGCGGACGGCGCTACTGGTCGGCCTGGGCACGGTCGCGGCATTCGTTGCGCTCAGCCTGCTCAGCGGCCTGGGGTTCTCGTGGATCGCCGCGCTGAACACTCCGGGCGACAGCATCCAGTGGACGTCACTGCCGACGGCCCTCGGGATGGGGGTGGGGGCGGTCGGGACCGTCTTCGGCCACAATGTCGAGCACGGCGGGGTCACGGTTCTGCGTGACGTCGCCCTCGTCGCCCTGGCGGCCACCCTCGTCATCGTGTGGTTGCGGGCCGCGCGCGAGGCGCATGACCCGCGGGCCGTGGTCAGGTATTCGGGTCTGGCCATGCTCGCGGTCATCGTCCTGTCGCCGGCATTCCACGGCTGGTACCTGTTGTGGGCTCTCCCGCTGCTCGCGACCACGGTCGACCGTCGCCGCTGGACCACGGCCCTGGCCCTGGCGGCTTCGCTGATGTGCGTCTTCGTGCTGCCCGGCGGGTATGGCCTGGCCCTGGTCACCACCTGGGTCGGCGTGCCGCTCTATTTCGTCGCCACCCCACTGCTCGTGACGCACGCCGTCCGTTGGGGACGCTCGTACTCCTGGGGGGAGCTCTTCTCGCTGAAGGCACCACGCAGCAGCCACCAGCCCAGCCGCTCGGCATAGCGGCTGGGCTGGTGTCAGGCTGTCAGCCTCAGCCCACGGTCGGCAGCACGTGGGTGTGCTCGATCCGCACGGCCTGCAGCGACTGCGGGTCCAGACCGAGCAGACGCAGGATCGAGGGGGCGATCTGCGTCGTCTCGACGGAGGCACTCATCGTCTTGCCACTGCGGGCACCCGGCCCGGCGATGACGAGCGGGACGTCCCGGTCCTGCGGGTCGGCCCCACCATGCTCGGCGATCTTGGCCTTG
>DASYGI010000322.1:0-5068 GCA_035999925.1 Pedococcus sp. | reverse complement strand
TTGATCGCCATGGAGCTGCTTCACGAGCACGTGCGCCAGCTGGCGGTCGCGGGGGCATCGGTACTGATCGTCGAGCAGCGCGCCAAGGCCGTTCTGGAGATCTCCGACCACACCTACGTGTTGGCCGGCGGTCGCTTGCGGATGGAAGGGAGCCCGACCGACCTCGCCACCAGTCCCGACTTCGTCGCATCCTTCCTCGGTGGAGGCGCCGCAGGGTCGGCCATCGGCTCGCCATGACCTCCAATCCGGTCGCCCAGGACAGCGAAGCGCGCCCGTCGGGAATTCACCCTGGAGCAGCCGCACTGCCGCACGAGGTGCATCGTCGTCGTCCTGGAACGCCCGGTGCGCGCCTGCGCAGGTCCTGGGCGCGGCCGGACGGCCACGTCGCCACGGAGCTCGGGCAGTACTCCACGGGCGTCATCAGCGACGCCATGCACCGACTGGGCGCCATGGACGGGGGAATTCGCGCTGTTTGGGCTGGAGCCCGGCTGGCCGGCCCAGCACTGACCGTGTGGGTTCGCGCCGGTGACAACGCCCGCATCCATGAGGCCATCGCCTTGGCCGAGCCCGGAGACGTGCTCGTCGTCAACGCTCAGGGAGCGATGACCCACGCCGTGTTCGGCGAGCTCATGGCCTTGGCCTGCAAGGCCCGAGGGGTGGCTGGCATCGTGGTCGACGGTGCCATCCGCGACGCCGCCGCACTATTCGCGACGGGATTTCCAGTGTTCGCTCGTGGGGCGTGCGCTTCGGGTCCCCTGAAGGAGGGCACCGGTGAAATCGGATATCCGATTGCGGCGGGAGGTGTCGTCTGCGTCTCCGGCGACCTGGTCGTAGCTGACGCGGACGGTGTGGTCGTGGTGCCCAGCGCGGATGCCGTCGTTGTGCTTGAGCGGTGCCGAGAGATCGACGCGTGGGAGCGGCAGTGTCGCGCAGACCTCAGCGCTCTACCACCGATGCCTCTCGGGGCGGACCCGGCATGAGTTCGCGGCTGCCCAGGGTGAGCGTGGCCACGCTGGGGGGCACGATCACGATGACGTCGGCGGTCCCGGGCGCGGGCGTCGTACCCACGGCTAACGCCCACGATCTGCTCGCCGCTGTCCCCGGCCTGGATGCGCTGTCGGACCTCCACCTCGAAACCCTGCTCAAGAAGCCGGGCGCCTCCCTCGACGTGACAGACATTCTGTTGGTGCTGGACTGGGCGAACGCCCGGATCGCCGACGGCTCGGCCGGTGTAGTGGTCGTCCAGGGCACCGACACCCTGGAGGACGTCGCCTATCTACTCGACCTCCTTTGGGCGCACGATGAGCCACTCGTCCTCACTGGGGCAATGCGCGATCGCGCGCAACTGTCCCCAGACGGCCCATCGAACCTTCACGCGGCTGTGGCCGCCGCGGCATACCCCGGCTGTCGCGGACTTGGCGTCATCGTCGTGATGAACAACGAGATCCACGCCGCAAGGCGGGTAACCAAAGGCGACACCTGTTCCCTTGGTGCCTTCTCCTCAGGACCGTTCGGGATGCTCGGTCGGCTCCACGAAGGTCGCGTCACGGTGGCCAACCGGCCGGCGCGGCTGGCGCCGTTGGTTAGACCGTCGACGGCGGACGCGGTCGTAGCAGTCATCGAGTCCGCGCTCGGCGACCGAGGCGACACGCTTCGGCTGGCGCTGCAGAACAGCGCAGTCAGCGGTGTCGTGCTCGCCGGGTTCGGCGCTGGGCACCTGCATGAGGATGCCGCCCGCGCCATCGACGCGAGCCTCGTACCCGTGGTGCTCGCGAGCCGAACCGGTCGGGGCCCGCTCCTCGAGACGACTTACGGCTTCCCAGGGTCGGAGCGCGATCTCATCGCCCGAGGAGCCATACCGGCCGGCTGGCTCACGGCGCGTCAGGCTCGGCTGCTGCTCCTGCTGTTCATCAGCAACGCCGCGACCGTGGACGACCTGCACTCGACGTTTGCAGCGCATGGGGGGACGCCATGACATCTAGGATCGCTGACATGCAACCGCGAGTCGCCAAGACCCTCAATGGAGAGATCTTCGCGCGCGTGCGCTCAGACATCCTGGCCGGACACCTTGCCCCAGGGGCCAGGCTGCGACCGACCGAGCTCGCGAAGGAGCATGCCGTCAGCACCAGCGTCATGCGCGAGGCCCTGACTCGACTGGCCGAGCAGGAACTCGTGGTCTGGGTGCCGCAGACAGGATTTCGCGTCGCGCCCTTGTCGATCGATGATCTTGAAGACCTGACGAACGTGCGGTTGGACATCGAGGTGCTGGCAATTCGATACGCGGTGCAACGAGGGGACGTTAGCTGGGAGGGGCAGGTTCTGGCTGCCCATCACACTCTGGAGCGCACTCGACAGTTCGACCCCGACGACCCTGACCGCTTCACCGAGGAATGGGCCGAGGCTCATGCGAACTTCCACAACGCGCTCCTCGCGGGCTGCAACAGCCAGCGGCTCATCGGCATTGCCGCCCAGCTCCGAGACGGCTCGGAGCTCTACCGTCGGTGGTCACATGCCCTCACGCACGACTACAAGCGAGATATCCCTTCCGAACACCGGTCCATGCTCAAGGCAGTCCTTGAACGGGACGAGACCGCCGCCGCGGAGGCGCTGCAAAGCCACATCAGACACACCACCAACGTCCTGCTGCGCGACGTCCAGCCAGACCAGGCTTGAACACCCCGAACCACGCTACTGTCGAAGCAGCCTCATTTTGGGGCCCATGCCCTCTCGCCTGCGAGGGGAGCTAGTAGGTTCTTCGATGGACAGCCATGCACACGCCGCTCATGACGAAGTCGTGGATCACGCCTTAGAGGTTCACAACGCATCCGTCGACGAGGACGCGGCGCGGCGCATGCGCCCAGGGTCACCTTCCCACTGGGGCGACCTGCACCCTGCGGCACGGTCACGAGGGATCGTGCGAGTTCAGCCCGGCCGCAGACGTTGAGGTCTTGCTTTCCGAGCACAAGGCCGCAGGGGGCTGGTGAGTCGCGCCGCCTGACATCCCTAGAGCCCGGACCGCGTCGGTGTCCAGTCGGGCGATCCTTCCGTCTGAGTGCCTGTCTCCACCTGTTCTGATCGGGCCCGTTTTCGCCGCTTAGCCCGCGATGAAGGCGCGCAGCACTTGGGCGAACCGTTCAGGGTCGTCGAGGTGGGGGAAGTGCCCGGCTCCCTCGAACAGTTCCACCCTGCTGGCGGCAATGGCCTGATTCGCGGTGGTCGCATGCCAGGTGGGGATCATCCGATCCCGTGTGCCCCACACGATGAGGGTCGGGATCTCGTCGGTCATGGGTAGGTGATCGAGGGCGGTCACGGTCTGCCCACCCGGGTCGATGACAGAGCGCGTGGTCGCGAGGAACGCGCGCCGACTGTCGGCGTTGCCCAAAGACGTGAACCCGTTCCACGCTTCGGCTACATCCGGGCTCGCCCGCCAACCGATTCTCCCGAACATCCGGCCCACCGTTTCGACCCGTCCGCGCACCCAGCTGGAGGCGATCAACGGCAGCACCCATTCGGCCCCCGGGAGCGTGGCGGAGCGAAGCAGCGGGCTCACAGACCGGCCGAGGCCCCCACTGGAGACCAGGACCAGCCTCTCGACCCGTTCGGGGAACAGGTAGCAGAACTGCATCGCGATGCCTCCACCGAGGGAGTGCCCCACCAGGGTCACCCGATCGATCCCGAGCCAGTCGAGCAGATCTCGCAAGGCAGCCGCGTGGGCACCCAGCGAGTAGTCACCCATCGGTTTGGCCGATGCGCCGTGGCCGAACAGATCGGGCGCCAGCACCCGGTAGTCGGTGTCCAGTGCCCCCACCAGATGCGCCCAGTTGCGGTTCGAGCCGAGCAGCCCGTGAATGAACAGAACCGCCGGACCCTCACCAGAGTCCACGTAGGAGAACTCATGGCCGTGCACCATCGCCGTGTGTGTGCTGTTGGATGCCAAGACTGCCTCCCATTACCGATCAGTAACCTACGCCATCGTAACCTGTCTCGGCTTTCGCTATCATCGCGCGCGGCGGCGCCGCTGTCGCCGACCGAGTCGAGGCCGTTCGATGCTCTAAGACTCGGGTGGCCGCATCCTCGTCTGCGCCCTCCGCGTCACATCTGGTGTGTCGGGACTGCGCCATCGCTGTGCTCAAGGCGAACGCCCCGACCACTTCACGGCGGGGACAAGGCGACGACCGCCGTGCAGCGCGAGCGAGCGTCAGCAGGATCCACGGCAGGGTTGCGGGACGTTGCCCGGCAGAACACTGGCCAGGGTTTGGGTGTTCGGGGTGGTCCGCCCTCGTGAGGACGGTGCGCAAACCGGTCAGCGCACGACGATGGCGTCGCCGACGGCTCGCTCTCCTGCGGCATCGGACGGGTGCGTGGTCAGCTGCCCATTGACGACCATTGCGGTCGAACCGCCGCCGTCGAGGTTGATGGTTTCGACCATGCCGAGCGAGCGGGCCACCGCGGCGGTCTCGGGGATGGAGAGCCCGAGCTGTTCGAGCTGGCGTCCGTCGACGGTGACCAGCAGGGTGCGTCCTCGGGCGTCGACCCCGGCGAAGGTCCGCGGGTTGCGCTGGATCACCCAGCCGTAGGCGAAGCTGGGCTCGGAGGGGTGGACCATGCCGTCCTGGCGCTGGGTGATGTGCACCGCGCCGTTGTGCACGAGCTCGGGGCCGCCGTTGACCACGCTGAGACCCGGCCGGGTCAGCGGCTGTGCGCCGTTCGTCAGGCTCGTGCCGACCCGCACCTGCTGTCCGGGGTGCAGCCCGGACACCGCGGAAGCCAGGTTGCCGATGCCCTGGAGAGACCTCTCCCCCGGGCGCAGGGCCGTGCCGCGGTGGCCCAGGGTGCGGAGCACCCGGCCGTGGTCGTCGAGCACGGCCTCGGCGCCCGGGCCTGATGGGGTGGAGGAGCCGAAGGCCGGCGTGAAGAGGACCAGTTCGTTGGGGTCGGTGCAGGTGGTGTCGTGCAGCGGCAGGGCGGTGGGTGCATCTCCGTTGTCGCCTCCGCAGTTCCGGATGAGCCCTGGCACGCGGTTGAGCCCGTCGAGGTGGACGTCGCCCGAGGGCAGGAGGGCGTCGCC
>DASYGI010000321.1:0-4176 GCA_035999925.1 Pedococcus sp. | reverse complement strand
ATTGAGGCCCGGGAGATCCTGGAACGCCAGGGCATCCCGACCCGGGTCGTGTCGATGCCCTGCCGCGAGTGGTTCGAGGAGGCCGGCAAGGCCTACCAGAACCGGGTGCTGCCGCCAGAGGTCCGGGCCCGGGTCAGCGTCGAGGCTGCGGTCTCGTTCGGGTGGCACGACCTCGTCGGTGATGCCGGACGCAGCGTCAGCATCGAGCACTTCGGCGCGTCGGCCGACTACAAGACCCTCTACCGCGAGTTCGGGTTCACCCCTGAAGCCGTCGTGAAGGCCGCGAAGGACTCGCTCAAGGACGCCAAGGCCACGGCACGCAAGAGCGTGGCCGCCACGGTGACCCAGACCCGTCCGCGGGCCGAGATCCCACCGACCAAGGCCACCGACACCACCACCAAGAAGAGTGCTGCGACTAAGAGCGCAGCGAGCAAAGGGAAGTGACCCACGTGACTGACAACGCAGCACTCAAGGCTCTCGCCGACGAGGGCGTCTCCGTCTGGCTCGACGACCTCTCCCGGGACCGGATCGAGACCGGCAACCTTCAGGAGCTCATCGACACCAAGGGTGTCGTCGGGGTGACCACCAACCCCTCGATCTTCCAGGCCGCGCTGGCCAAGGGCGACCGCTATGACGCAGACCTTCGCTCGTTCGCCGCTGAGGGCAAGACCGTCGACGAGACCGTGTTCGCCCTGACGACGGCCGACGTGCGCAACGCCTGCGACATCCTCATGCCCGTGTTCGAGTCGACGAACCACCTCGACGGCCGGGTGTCCATCGAGGTCGACCCGCGGCTGGCGCACGACACCACCAAGACAGTCGAGGAGGCCAAGAAGCTCTCCGCCGCCGTCGACCGGCCCAACGCCCTGATCAAGATCCCGGCGACGGTCGAGGGGCTGTCCGCGATCTCGCAGGTGATGGCCGCAGGCATCAGCGTCAATGTCACGCTGATCTTCTCCCTCGACCGCTACCGCGGCGTGATGAACGCCTTCCTCACGGGCCTGGAGCAGGCCCGCGAGAACGGCAAGGATCTCGCCAGCATCGCCTCCGTCGCGTCGTTCTTCGTCTCACGCGTCGACACCGAGGTCGACAAGCGCCTCGACGCGATCGGCACCGAGGACGCCAAGGCGCTCAAGGGCAAGGCCGCCGTGGCCAACGCCCGGCTCGCCTACCAGGCCTACGAGGAGGTGTTCTCGACGCCGCGCTGGCAGAACCTCGAGGACGACGGCGCGAAGAAGCAGCGTCCCCTCTGGGCCTCGACCGGGGTGAAGGACCCGGCCTACCCGGACACCATGTACGTCACCGAGCTGGTCGCTCCGAACACGGTGAACACCATGCCGGAGAAGACCCTGGACGCGGTGGCCGACCACGGTGAGATCACCGGCGACACGATCACCGGCGCCTATGACGACGCCGCCGGAGTGCTCGATGCCTTGGAGCAGCTGGGCATCTCCTATGCCGACGTCACCTCCCTGCTCGAGCGCGAGGGGGTCGAGAAGTTCGAGGCCTCCTGGGCGGAGCTGCTCGACGAGGCCCAGCACGACCTCGACCTCGCTCGTTCCGACGTGGCGCAGGGCGACAGGTGAGCGCACTTGGCGTGGTGGCGGCAGGCCCCGCCGCTGACGCCATCGCCGCGAAGGTCCCCGAGCTCGTCGAGGCGCAGTTTGCCAGCAAGCTCTTCGCGCAGGATGCGACCCTGTGGGGACCCGAGGCTGAGTCCGAGTCGGCGATCCGGCTGTCCTGGGTCAACCTCCCTCGCACCTCGCGCCCGCTCGTCGGCGAGATCGACGCCCTGCGTGACGAGCTGCGTGCGCAGGGGGTCGACCGGGTCGTACTGTGCGGCATGGGTGGCTCGTCGCTCGCCCCCGAGGTCATCTGCGCCACAGCCGGTGTCGACCTCGTCGTGCTCGACTCGTCCCAGCCGGACATGGTCCGCGACGCCCTCGTGGACCTGGCCCGCACTGTCGTCGTCGTCTCGAGCAAGTCCGGCTCCACCGTCGAGACCGACTCGCAGCGGCGTGCGTTCCAGGCGGCGTTCAGCGAGGCCGGGATCGAGCCCACCGAGCGCATCGTGATCGTGACCGACCCGGGCAGCCCGCTCGACGAAGAGTCGCGCGCGGCCGGCTACCGGGTCATCAACGCCGACCCCAATGTGGGCGGCCGGTACTCGGCGCTGACGGCGTTCGGCTTGGTGCCGTCCGGCCTGGCCGGCGCGGACGTGGCCAGCCTGCTCGACGACGCAGAGGCGGTCGCCGACGTGCTCAGCGCAGACGACGATGCCAACCCGGGGCTCCGGCTCGGCGCAACCATCGCGGGCACCAACCCGTTGCGCGACAAGCTCGTCCTGGTCGACGACGGATCCGGGATCGTCGGGTTCGCGGACTGGGCCGAGCAGCTCATCGCCGAAAGCACCGGCAAGGAAGGCACCGGCATCCTGCCGGTCGTCGTGGGCGGTGACACCGACCCCGAGGTGGCGCGGCCCAGCGAGGATGTCACGGTGGCGCGCCCGGTGGCCGACGACTCGGACTCGAGCGTGCTCACCGAGGACTCGACGGGCAGCCCGGTGGATGCCGCGCGGTCCGTGGTCGAGGTCAGCGGCCCCCTCGGCGCCCAGCTCCTGCTCTGGGAGGTCGCCACGGCAGCCGCTGGTCGCCTGCTGGGCATCAACCCCTTCGACCAGCCCGACGTGGAGAGCGCCAAGAAGGCAGCCCGCGCGCTGCTCGACCAGGGCATCGGCAGCGCCGCCGCTCCTGCAGCCACGGACGGTGCGGTCGAGATCCGCGCTCTCGGCGGCGACTGGCTGGCGGGCGCCACCACGGTGAAGCAGGCCGTCGCGGCCCTGCTCGACCAGCTCGACCCCCAGCGCGGCTACCTCGCGGTGATGGCGTACCTCGACCGGCTCAAGGACGCCGCCCTCGCGGACGTCCGCCCGGTGCTCACCCGGCATACGGCTCGTCCCACGACGTTCGGCTGGGGACCCCGGTTCCTGCACTCCACGGGCCAGTTCCACAAGGGTGGTCCAGCCACCGGTGTCTACCTGCAGATCACCACGGCGCCGCGCGAGGACCTGTCCATCCCGGGCCGGGAGTTCACCTTCGGTGACTTCATCGCCGCCCAGGCGGCCGGTGACGCGCAGGTGCTTGCCGAGCACGGCCGCCCGGTGCTGCAGCTGCACCTGACCGACCACGACCGCGGCCTGGCCCAGGTTCAGGCCGTGCTCGCTGACCTGTCCCCCACGGAAGGCGAGGCATGAGCCCGACCCGCGTGACGCCGGAGCTCAACCCCCTACGCGATCCCCGAGACAAGCGGCTGCCCCGCATCGCCGGCCCCTGCGGCATGGTGTTGTTCGGCGTGACCGGTGACCTTGCCCGCAAGAAGCTCATGCCGGCGATCTACGACCTGGCCAACCGAGGGCTGCTGCCGCCGGGGTTCTCGCTGGTCGGCTTCGCCCGCCGCGACTGGGCGGACCAGGACTTCGGCAAGATCGTCTACGACGCGGTGAAGCAGCACGCGCGGACGCCCTTCCGTGAGAGCGTCTGGCGCAACCTCGCCGAGGGATTCCGTTTCGTCCCAGGCACTTTCGACGACCCCAACTCCTTCGACCTGCTCGCGGAGACCGTCAAGGCCCTCGAGCAGGAGCGGGGCACCGGGGGCAACCTCGCGTTCTACCTGTCCATCCCACCGGCGTTCTTCTCCGGGGTCTGCGAGCAGCTCGAGCGCTCCGGCCTGAGCAAGCCCGAGGGCGATTCCTGGCGACGCGTGGTCATCGAGAAGCCGTTCGGCCATGACCTCAAGAGCGCCCGGGAGCTCAACGCGATCGTCGAGGGCGTCTTTCCGCCGGACGCGGTCTTCCGGATCGACCACTACCTCGGCAAGGAGACCGTGCAGAACCTGCTGGCGTTCCGCTTCGCCAACCAGATGTTCGAGCCGGTCTGGAACGCCAACTACGTCGACCACGTCCAGATCACCATGGCCGAGGACATCGGCATCGGTGGCCGGGCCGGGTACTACGACGGTATCGGCGCGGCCCGCGACGTCATCCAGAACCACCTGCTCCAGCTGCTCGCCCTGACGGCCATGGAGGAGCCGGTGTCGTTCGCCGCGCAGCACCTGCGGGCCGAGAAGGAGAAGGTCCTCTCCGCGGTGCGCCACCCCCGCGACCTCACCAAGTCCACC
>DASYGI010000320.1:0-9451 GCA_035999925.1 Pedococcus sp. | reverse complement strand
GCGAACGATGCCTTCGACGACATCGAGCTCTGCTTTGTCTCGTGGCCCGAACACCAGGGTGAAGCCGGCGGTCAGGCGACTTCCGGCCCACGGGTGCGGCGTACCCCAGCCCTTGGCCACGACGTCAGCAGCCAACGGTTGGGGTAGTGCCAGGTGCAGGGACCCGTCGTAGCCGGGGTGAAGGTGGGCGAATTCGCGAACCTCGGGAACCAGGTATGCCGCGGCGGGGCCTCGCCCCTGCGGGAGTGTGAGTCCTCGGGCACCAGGGACCGAGATCTGGGAAGGCCCAGAGCTCACCTCAGGAAGGGCAGCCAGCCCGGTGAAGAGTTGCTCCTGCAGCTCCTCTGGGGCGTTGTCAGAGAGCTGCTGCTGGGGGATGGCCCAGGACACCTCGGGTCGAGGCCCCGACCGGACGGGGAGGATTCCTCCGGGAAGGGTCTGCCACGACGTCGACTCCTGGCCGATGACCGGCGTACTTGGGTTGTCAGCGAGGTAGTTCAGGCGGGCGTGCAGCCACCCGGCCAGCCTGTGCAGGGTCCCCGCCGTGATCCCGTGACCACCGGGGTCACGATGGGCCTCGACCGGGGCTCCGGACTCAGTCAGCAGGTACGACCACGTGCGGTCAAGCAACTCCCGAGGGATGACCTGGTCGGCGTCTCCCTGAGCAACGAACACCGGGGTATGCGCAAGTCGGGAGGGACCGACCGGGACACCAGCCTCGAAGGGCAACGTTCCGTACAGGATCGCTGCGCCCGCGTACCGCGCCGGGTCGGCGAGAACGAGGCCGCCGGCAAACGCCGCACCACCACTGAAGCCGACCACGACGACGGGTCGACCGGCGGGCGCGACGCTATCGAGCCACTCACGGAACCAGGCCATAGTGTCCCTCAAGGACTCAGCGACCGGGCGACCAATCCCGCGGTTGGCAAACCACGCGAACCCGCCACCTTCGCCGATGGGCGCGCGGACTGCTGCATAGGTCACGCCCTGCGGAAGATGGGGGGCAAGGGAGATGATCTCCCGCTCGTGAGAGCCCCGACCGTGCAGCAGCACCACCAAGGGCGCGTTCGGATCCGTGCTGCCGTGGAACGCTACTGCGGGCTTCGCGAAGGCGCTCATGGGGCGTCCAAGGGAACCAGCTCGGATGCGGTGCGAACGCCGGACCATTGGGCGACCTCTGCTGCGAGGTCGAGCCGTTCCACCGGTGCGGCGTTGGCGAAGTCGCCACAGCTCTGCTTCGGGATCATCCACATGACCTCGAACTCGTTGCCGTCGGGGTCCTGGCCGTACACACTCTTGGTGGCGCCGTGGCTGGACTCGCCGGTGAGTGCATCCAGGTTGGCCAGCGTCACCCTGGCTTGCTCGAGGTCCTCGACCGTGTCGACCTGCCACGCCAGGTGGTACAGGCCGATGGCTCCCCTCCCCCGCGGGGGCTGGGCGCCGACGCCGAACAGGCCGAGGTCGTGGTGGTTGCCCGAGCGCGGCATACGCAGGAATGCTGCATTGGCGCGCGGTTCGCGAGCCACGATCTCGGTTCCGAACGCCGCCTCGTAGAAGGCGACACTGCGCTCGAGGTCGGCGACGAACAGCACCGCATGGTTGAGACGAACAGCCTGAATGGTCATGAGACTTCTTCCTGACGTGTCTGGTCGTCAGGCCGCGACGATGCCGAAGCCGCCGGTCCAGGCGATCTTTTCGTTGGCCGCCAGGGTGATCTGCAGGAACCCGATCGCCTCCAGCTCACGGGCCCGCGACAGCGACCCAGCGTCGATGGCCTTCAGGCCACCGGAGGTGATGACGCCGGCCAGGGTGGACTTCGCGTCGGCGTCGTCGCCGGCGATCAGCACGGTGGTGGTGAGGCCACCAACGGTCCCGGCCGCGAGGGTTCCGGCGAACGTCGTGTTGAAGGCCTTGAGGACCCGTGACTGCGGCAGCGCCGCCGCGATCTCGGCAGCCGCGGAGCTGTCGGCGGGCACCGTGAGCGAGTCGAAGGTCTCGAAGTTCAACGGGTTGGTGATGTCGACGACCACCTTGCCGGCAAGGCTCTCGCCCCGCTCGGCGAGCACCGCGCTGACGGCCGGGTAGGGCACTGCGAGAACGACGATGTCGCCGGTGACCTCGCTGTGGCTGTCGGCTTGGCCGAGTAGCTGGACCGAGTGTCCGCCGCGTCCGGCCACGGCCGCGATGGCCTGGCCCATGTTGCCGGTGCCGATGATGGAGAGGTGTGCCATGAGGAGCTCCTGTGTCGATGATGATTGGTTGATGTTTCAAGTAACACCGTACACCATTTAGTTGTTCCTTCAAGTATTCGCTACGCTCTCCCCATGAACACCCCATGGCTGGACGCGAGTGAGCGAGCGGCGTGGCTGCGCCTCGTCGCGGTCGTAGAGCTCCTGCCCGGCGCCTTGGACACCCAGCTACGACGCGACTCCCAGCTCACCCACTTCGACTACTTCGTCCTGGCGATGCTCTCGGAGGCGCCGGAGCGCACGCTGCGGATGACCGCGCTCGCCCAGCGCACCAACGCCACCCTCCCCCGCCTGTCTCACGTGGTGCGGCGACTGGAGGAACGCAGTCTGGTCGAGCGCTTCCCTTGTCCCGAGGACAAGAGGGCCACCAACGCTCGCCTCACCCCGACCGGTTGGGAGCGGGTGGTCGCCGCCGCTCCGGGGCACGTCAAAGCGGTGCGCAGCCACGTCTTCGATGTGCTGGCGCCTGCGCAGGTGGAGCAGCTGCGACAGATCTGCGACGCCATGCTGACAACCCTGGATCCCGACGGGCAGATGAGCGACCTCTACGACGTGAAGCGGTGACGCATCGCGGCGCTTCCCATCCGCCGCCGAGAGTGTTCGTGGGCGCCCACAATGGCCGCATGTGGCTGTCGATCACGACCTGGATTCGAACCAGCGACTGCCTGCCCTGACAGGGTCCTTCGCGCACTGACGGCCAGTCTCGCTGCTTCCACCAGGCAGGGGGAGGGCGCAGGTCAGGTCCGTGGCTGAAGTCGCAAGTTCGACAGGTCCGGGGCCTATCACAAGCCGAGCATCATTGGCCTGTCCGGGATTTCACCGGCGATCAGCGCCGCCAGAGGTGTGGCGAGGTCTCGGGGTGAGAAGAGGTCGGTCCCGCCGTACTCGGCGATGTCTTCGTGCCGCCACCATCGCATCCCGCTGATGTGCTCGCCGGCGAGGTCGTCATCAGACAGCGCACCGCGGGGATCAAAGCGTGTGGTGCGGACGAGGAAGTAGTCGTTGACCAGGCCGTCATAGCCGTCTGCCAGGCCGGGATCGGCGACCTCCTGGTGCCAGACGTGAGGCGGGTCGGCGTCGAGGACAAGCCCCGTCTCCTCACTCAGCTCCCGGCGCAGTGCCGCCAGCGGCAGTTCACCGGGCTCAATCCCGCCGCCGGGGGCCGCCCAGACGACCGTTCCGCCCGTAGGTACAGCTGGATGCGGGAAGCTGAATCGGCACAACAGGACATGGTCGTCATCGGCCAGGATGACCGCGCGGACGGCCCGTCTTAGCCTCGCCCGGGCAGGCGTCCCGCTCATCTGCGCAGTATCGAGGCGCCAGCGGCCGCCCGCAAACCGGCAAGGCGCGATGCTACCGGCCTCCCATTGCGCCTAGGCTCACGCGTCGTGATGACCAACAGGCGCCTCGCGCCATTGCTCGAGCAGTACGACTGGGCGACGGAGCGACTCTTCACTCGCCTTGCCGGGCCTACCTACAACTCGGGTGATGACAACGAGGTCGACGTACCGGTGCTGACGGATGCCGAGTACCTATGGGAGCCGGTCGACGCGTGCTGGTCGGTGCGGAGGCGCACCGATGGGCCCGGTCCGGGCGCCATCAAGCTCATCGGCGCGGGCGAGTGGGGGCGAGACGGCGCCCCGAAAAGCCCGTGGCCACCGCCGCTCACGACGATCGCCTGGCGACTGGACCACCTCTCCGAGACGCTGCTGGGCCGGGCCAGCCACCTCGCGGGTGACCGAACGTTCGATAGAGCGACGTACGAATCACGACCGGATGCAGCCGGCGCCATCGAGAGGTTCCGCGACGCCGCAGCCGACTGGCGCCGGGCGATTCTCAGTGTCGACGAGTCCGACTACGACCGGACCGGGCTAAGCAGCTACCCGTACGGCAGCGACGCCGAGGAGACGTTTCCGTCGATGGTGTGGTGGCAGAACCATGAGATCTTGCATCACGGAGCCGAGATCGCTCTGCTCCGCGACCTCTACGTGCACCGCGCTCTGTAGCGACAATCGCACACCGCGGTCGCGGCCGGCGGTCAGCTCGGGGACGCGGGCCGTGGAAGGCGCGCGTACCGGCGCGGCCAGCCCGGCGCAGTGTGCTCGAGCAGGAGCTCGTCCAGCTCCGCGGATCCCCACATCACAGTGAACGCGTCGACGAGCTTTCTCTGCGCGGGCGAGCCCGTGTCCCGGTAGGAGGCCATCAGCTTGGCGAAGCCGACCAGGTTCGCCTGCTCCAGTTCCGGAACCATGTCACCCACCCGCCCGTCCCCCTCACTCGACAACAGCCGAGCGCGGACGGCGACAGGCGCGGACGGTGGCAGCTGCCTCAACACCTTGCGCGCCTGCGCCCGAGCCATCGCCACCGTCGCGGGCACCATGCCGACCTCGGTCCTGATCCACCGGAACTCCGCCAACGACGCCCACGGCAACCCCGAGCCACCGTCATACCCGCTACCGGGCCCCGACAGCCACCCACGGACCAGCTCGAGCCGGTCCAGGTAGGCCTCCAGGTTCTCTGGGCTCGGACGGTCGTCGACGAGCTCACCCAGATGCGTCCATAGGCCCTCATCCGAGGGCGGCCCGGCCAGCGCCCGAAGCCGCCCCCGCGCCCGCTTCACCGCCTGCGCCTGCGCCGTCCCATCCTCACCCTTGAGGGCCGCGTCCAGCCACGCCTCGTGGCAGACTTCCTCAGCCGCGATGAGCTCATCCGCGGCAGGCAGCGCGGGGCCTTCCTTGACCAGCGCCCGCCACCTGCGGCGCCACGTCGGCAACGTGACCGTGCCCGCGTACGCCATGTCTCGCAGCTCGACCAGCTGGTCCAAGTCAGGCAGCGTCCACCCGAACAGCCGACGAGCCTTCGACAGCGCAACGGCGTCGGGGCCGGGGCTGGCCTTGCGCGGTTCGGCGGGGACCGGGTCATGCCTCGACGGGGTCATGAGAGCAGTGTGCCCGCCCGGATCGGCCGACCGTCGTCGGCACCGCATCCCGGGCATAGAGCCGCGGCTGGCGACACAGGGCGCGGCGAAAGTCGTTGTGCGCGCGCATTCTCGGTGCGACGATCAGCCATGCAAACGGTGGGGGACGCCGAGCCGCGGGTCGCGGGTCGCTGGGAGGTCGCGAGACGGATCCGTTGGGTCGCAGGGCACCGTGCGGGTATGGGACTCCTGCTCGTTCTCGGAGTCTGGCTTGGAATCTCCTTATGGGCAGCGCCAGTTCAGGCTGACGGGGCGTCGCTCAGGGCTGCCGCCGACGGCGCGCAGATCGTCAACCTTGATCGTCTGAGCTCACCGCCGCGGAGCTTGAGCAGCCAGCCGCTCTTCCTCGGCGGTCACGACGACTCGAGGGACAACACCGGGTCCGTCCTGGTGTGGACGACTGGCAACGGACAACGCCATTACACCGATGCGACGACCGTCCCCGGGCCGTTTCCGAGTAGCAATGGCACGACCAGCAGCACGTTGCTCAGCGGTGACGGGTCGAACCCTTCACCAGCCGACCGGGCGACCGCTTACGTCCTCCAGCGGACCCGGTTCCAGGGCGGCGTCGCCTGGGCCGGGCTCGTGCAGCTGGTACTGGTGGTGGTCGCCATAGGGGCGATACGCGGGGCCGCGCCTCAGCGGGGCACCCGGTGGTTCTGGTTCTGGGTGATCAACCTTCCGCTCGGCGCCGGGGTGCTCTGGTACGCCCTCACCGAGCGGTTGCGCGAGCCTGCTCCGATGCGGCTGCGTTGGCACGGCGGCCAGGGTTTCGCAGTCAGCGTGGTGGGCGTGCCGCTGATTCAGCTCGCCGTCTTCCTGGGACAGCTGCTCTTCACCCGGTTGTGACGACTCCTCCAGGTCCCGTCACGGCGATCTCGTGACGGATCACGACCAGATTCCGCTGAGCAGCGCGGCGAAACCGGGGGTCGTGCGGGACGTGATCCGCGCAGTGCCAGGCCGCCGGCGCACCCCCGAAATCTGCTTCGAGCAGAACCGTCCCGGTCAGGGGGCCGACGCGCCCGTCGACGGTCTTCGAGCCGGTTTCCGCAGTCGCGTAGATCGCCTGGAACTGCTCGACGCCTCCCGCGGTGGCGGGGCCGTACTGACCGTCGACCGGGGTTTGTGGTCCGAACATGAGGGCTGCGCCGCTGAGGTGGTTGACCCCCCATTGCACGCACCGCACCCCGATTCCAACGCTTCCCCGCTGCAAGACAGCTGACGCTTCGGCCGGGACGGCAAACGTCGCGACCCACACCCCCGCCGCGGCGAGGGCCGCCGCAGCGCGGACGATCCGCAAACGCGGGACGGCGCTCCACAGACCCGCCACGTCCAACGCCTTCCCCGAGACGATCCACGCGCACCACAGCACCAGGGCAAGCAGGAACGCCAGCCGCGGCATACCGGACTGACCGTCCAAAACCAGCTGCGACGTCCAGAAGCCCACCGCCGCAATCGCCGTCGCTACCGGAACTCGACGGCCGGCGTCCACGAACAGGGCGATCGCGACCAGGGCGATCGAGTAGGCGGGCGCGGGGTTCGGTTCGATCACGGCCCGGGCCGCCAACGCACCCAGCAGACCAGCCGCGGGTCGAGCGCGAAGGTGACCGATCCCCGTACCAACCCACGAAATCAACAGCTGCAACGGACGTACCCAGGCCGGCGGACGCCCATGCGCCACGCCCAGGTACGCAAGGCCGTCCCCGGGCACGACCGCCATCACACCTTGACCGGCACGCATCATGGCCCTGAGGTCAACGCTCAAGAACGGTCCCCACATGGCCGCGGTCAAGGCGAGCGATACCCACAGGCTCGATGGGTAAGCCAGCAACAACGGGGCCAGGGCCAACGCCGTGGGCTTGCCAGCCACGGCCACCACCCAGCCCACGACCAGCCATCGCGGTCGCTTGATCGCCAGCCCGGTGAGCATCCCGGCAGCACCAACCAGCACCAGGGCGTCGTCGGCGTGCCCCTTCCACGCCAACTGCGCCCACGGGGCGATGAGCAGCGCCGTGGCAACCATCCACGTGGTCCGACGTGCGGCGCTCACACCGTCGACGAGCAGCGGTCGGGCCGCCATGAACAGGAACGGCAAGACGAGTGCCGCGACGACGACGTTGTATGCCGCGTGGGGCACCTTGATCAGGGCGATCGCCAACGGACCCATCTGGGCCAGCGGCGCTCGTGCATAGACATGCAGCCCATCGGTGGACAGGAGTATGTCGGCCGCCCGTTGCGCGATCGCCACGTCCGGGTGGGTGAACCACCGCCACCGCCACGCGTCGGCCACGACCAGGGAGGACGTCGGGACGACGAGCAACCACGCATGACGCCAGCGCGCGCGCCCCTCGCCGCCACCCCCGGTTGGCCCTCCCATAGCGCGGGAAGCCTATGGCTAAACAACGGCCAACCGACGCAACACGCGCAATGGTCTCGTCCGAGGTCACCGTCGGCGCCAGGCCCGCCGGAAGGGCAGGTCGAGGAGCACCAGCAGGACCAAGGCCACGACCGTCGCGCTGAGTAAGTACCACGGCCAGGGCCCCAGCAGCGACAGGAGCGTGGCCCGCTGTGGCGGTGCGGCGAGATACATATAGTTCGAGCCCGTGCCCCAGTCGAAAAGCCCCAAAACCACGGCGTATGCCGTGGTCAGG
Organism: Pedococcus sp.; assembly: GCA_035999925.1. Lineage (GTDB taxonomy): Bacteria > Actinomycetota > Actinomycetes > Actinomycetales > Dermatophilaceae > Pedococcus. The sequence continues at coordinate 1,574 of DASYGI010000320.1, read as the reverse complement.
CCGAATACCCGATACACGGCACCCCGGCGTGGTTCGATCTGCAGCCCCACGACCAGGTAGAGGGCCGCCACCACGATGCCGATGTGCCCCACGACGAACTGAAAGAACACGAGCTGTGGGAAGCCAGCGCTGAGGTCGGGGGTGATCACCGCCTGCACCGTGCCCGCCAGTCCCCAGAAGTACGTGAGCTCCACCCCCAGCAACCAGCCCGGCCACCAGCACACGACGGCCGCCACCAGGAGCGCGACGTCGCACAATGCGAGCGGCAGCGAGGTGCGCATCGACCAGCCGCCTTGCACCACCGGGGTGCCAAGGAACACCAGCGCGTCCACGGCCAACGTCACCGCGATCGCCCGCCCAGCCCACGGGACCCACCCGCCCGGCCGGCGTCGGCAGGCGAAGCACAGACCAAGAGCAATGACCGCACCCACGGCCACCGCGGTCCAGTAGGCGAGCGGAGTGCTCACCAGCCCATCATCCGCCCGGCGGATTGTTTGCTTCGCGCAGGGTTGGGCATGGGACTGGAGAGTCGAGGCAAAGGAGCCGACATGGACCACTACCAGTCGCACCTGCAAGAGGATGGCACCACGTTCCCTCCGGTCACCCCGGATGCGCCGAGCCCACCGGGGGTAGACCTCCCCGAGGTACCCGACCCCGCGATCGCCCCACCGGAGACTGAAGCCGCGGACCCCGCGGACCCCGCTGCCGACACCACCGACTGACCCGCGCTCTCACGACGGCGGTTTCTGCCGGGGTCACGTCGTCTCTCGAAGCCCCGGCAATCGGTCCAGCAGGGCCACGGCATCGTGGGGAGCGTGGCCACGCGCGTCGTTGTCGAAGTAGGCGAGGACGTCCAGACCGTCTGCGGTCCAGCCGCGGATCCTGTCGGCCCACATGTCCAGTGCAGACCCGCTGTAGCCGCTGCGGTAGAGCTCGGTGTCGCCGTGCAGCCGCACGTAGACCAGGCTGCTGGTCACCGACGAGAACTGCGGCCACGTTCCGGCGCTGTCCGACTGGACGAGCGCAATGTCGTGCTCGCGCAACAGGTCGAGCGCCTCCTGCTGGCCGAACGACTCGTGGCGCGGCTCGAGAGCGTGGCGTACGGGTGTGCATCCGCGTGCCGTGGTGAGGGCCCGCGCTTCAGGCAGCTTGTCGTCATGCCTGGTCGCCAGCTCGGCCACCTCGGTCGTGCTGCGCGGCAGGAGCGCAAAGAAGTCGCTCAGGAGTCGCGCGTCGAACGCCTGCCGAGCCGGTAGCTGCCACAGCACGGCATCGAGGGTCGACCCGAGCGCGAGGATCCCCGAGGCGAAGAAGTTGGCCAACGGGGCCTCGACATCGGCCAGTCGGCGCAGATGCGTGATGTAGCGCCCACCCTTGACGGCGAAGGCGAAGTCGTCGGGCACCTGCCGCCGCCACGACTCGAAGGAGCTTGGGCGTTGCAGCGAGTAGAACGACCCATTGATCTCCACGCTGGTCAACCGGGAAGCCGCGAACGCGAGCTCCTCACGCTGCCGCAAGCCAGGTGGGTAGAAGTCACCGCGCCACCCGGCATACCTCCAGCCCGAAGTGCCCAC
>DASYGI010000319.1:0-7157 GCA_035999925.1 Pedococcus sp. | reverse complement strand
CGCGCTCACAGGTCGTGGCGACGATCGACTTCGACGACGACGTGGACGCCTCCGCGATCGCCAAGACCCTGCGTGCCAACGGGGTGGTCGACGTCGAGCCGTACCGCAAGCTGGGTCGCAACCAGCTTCGCGTGGCAACGTTCCCCGCGGTCGACCCCGAAGACGTCTCTGCCCTGATTGCCTGCATTGAGCACATCGTGGGCTGACAAGACCCAATGGTCGGGCACGCGCGCGTAACCTCGAGTCCATCTGCTCGTTAAGCCCGGTGACTCCCCCGCCGGGTGGGACGAGATTTGTCGAGGAGCCGACGATGACACGCCCAACGCGACCTCCGTGGCGAACGATTGCCGCCGCCCTGCCAGCGGTCGCCCTCGTCGGAACAGGCGTCGCCTTTGCCACCACGGGTGGATACCCAGCCACGCACATCGTGGCCAACTCCACCCCGCTCATCACGGTGCCCTCCACGCCACTGCCCCCCATGGACGCCCCGCCGTTGCCGACGCTCCCTGCGCCCTCCGAGCAGTCGCCGACGACCTTCGGCCAGTCCGGTCAGTCCTCCCAGTCCAGCAGCGTGCCGTCGGTCATGACCGCTAGCGGCATCCCGGCGGTGGCGCTCGCCGCGTACCAGCGGGCCGCACGCCTCGTCGATGCCGCGGACGCGCAGTGCCAGATCGACTGGGCGCTGATCGGCGCCATCGGCAAGGTCGAGTCCAACCACGGCCGGTATGGCGGAAACGGCATCGCCAGCAATGGCGCCGTTCTGCCGGGCATCTACGGCATCCCGCTCAACGGTACGAACAACACCGCGGTCATCCACGACACCGACGGTGGCGTGCTCGACCACGACCCCGTGTGGGACCGGGCTGTCGGACCGATGCAGTTCATCCCCGGGACCTGGCGGTCCGTAGGTGTGGACGCCACCGGTAGTGGCACGAAGGACCCCCAGAACATGTATGACGCAGCAGCCGCTGCCGCGGTGTACCTCTGCTCGGGTCCCGGCCAGCTGAACACCGACGCCGGCGCTCGCAACGCCGTCATGCGCTACAACCAGAGCCAGGCGTACGTCGACGAGGTCATGGCGATCGCGGCCGCCTATCGCGGTGGCTACACCGTCGTCCCCGACTCCGGGCTGAGCGCCGCCCAGCGCAACGGCACCCCGTACCTGCCCTCGGGTGACCCGCAGACCATGCAGACCTATAACCCCGTGCTCGCCGCGCAGCCGGCGTCCAAGAGCGGGAAGACGAGCGCGAGCGGCGGCAAGCAGACCAGTTCGGGTGGCGTTGTCGCCGGGGCCCCCGGCAGCAGCTCGGGCGGCTCGGCTGGATCGAGCGGCGGCAGCGGCAGCGGCACCGGTGGTGGCACCAGCGGCGGAACGTCCGGCGTCCTGGGCCAGATCACCGGGCTCGTGCCGACCCCGACCACCACTAGCGTCCCGTTGCCCGGCGGCACGCCGACCCCGACGCCCTCGTCGACACCCACACCATCCCCGCCGCCGATACCGATCCCCACGCCGACGCTGAGTGGATTGCCGGGAGTACTCACCTGCCCGCTCCCCTACCTTTACAGCCCCATCACCAATAAGTGCCATTTGCCGTGACTTCCCCCAGGTAGCCGACCCCCGCGGCGACCACGAAGGCCCACCATCGCTCCTATGGTGGGCCTTCGAAATGCCTGCCTCGACTCAGTGCACGAGCGCAGCCACAACAGCCACGGCGACGACGATCACCAGCACGGCAATCGTGACGCGACGACGAAACACCGGGGTCATCGGACCGCCTCTGGGACGGGTTCAGACACCGATGCCGAGACGGTGCGGACCTGGATCCGTGGGCGACGATGGGACTCGAAACTCACCTGGACATTCTCCCGCCGGGCCACCCAGAAAGACATCGCCACCAGCGCCAGCCCCACCGCGACCGTGCCGATCCCGATGGTCCACCGGGGACCCCAGACCTCACCGATCCAGCCGATCAACGGGGCGCCGAGCGGAGTGCCTCCCATGAAGATCGCCATGTAGAGCGCCATGACCCGGCCACGCATGGCGGGGTCGACACTGAGCTGCACCATGGCGTTGGCGGTGGTCAAGGCAGTCAGGGCGGACAGCCCCACCGGGATCAGCGCGAGCGCGAACAGCAGGTACGTCGGTGCTAGTGCAGCCAGCCCGCTCGAGATGGTGAAGCCGACCAGGGCCACGAGCAGGATGCGCAGGCGGGGTCGAGCACGGCGGGCAGAGAGCAGGGCGGCCGACAGCGACCCGATCGCCATGATCGAACCGAGCAGGCCGTACTCCTGGGGGCCCTTGCCGAACTCCCGGGTCGCCATCAGTGCCGTGGTGATCTGGAAGTTCATCCCGAACGTGCCCAGGACGAACACCAACGCCATGACGAGCTGGAGGTCGGGCCGGGTCCTGACGTAAGTGATGCCCTCCTTGATCGCGCCCTTACCCCGCCGCAGCATGGGTGCCGGCCGCAGCTCTCTGCCGCGGATGAGGGCCAGGGCAACCAGGACGGCCACGAAGGTGCCGGTGTTGAGGAGCAACGTCCAGCCCGTGCCGAAGGCGGCGATCGTCAGGCCTGCGACCCCAGGGCCAATCAGCCGTCCGCCGTTGAACGACGCGCTGTTGAGCGAGACGGCGTTGGCGAGGTGGTCTCGCGGCACCATCTCGGAGACGAACGTCTGGCGCGCCGGGTTGTCCACGGCCGTCGCGAGCCCCGTGAACAGGGCGATGGCGTAGACCATCCACAGCTGCGCGGTGCCCGTGACCACCAGCAGCCCGAGCGCGAGGGAGGACAGGGCCAGTGCAGTCTGGGTCACCGCGAGAATCGCCCGCTTCGGATAGCGGTCGGCGATCATGCCCGCCCACGGTGCAAGGAGCAGGAACGGCAGGAACTGCAGTCCGGTGACGATGCCCAAAGCCGTGGAGGAGTGCCGGGTGAGCTCGGTCAGAACCAGCCAGTCCTGGGCGACCCGTCCCATCCACGTACCGATGTTGGAGACGAAGGCGCCGATGGCATAGACGCGGTAGTTCCGGACGCTGAGTGAGGAGAAGGTCGGGCTCATTCCGCGGCCACTCTCGTGAGGATCGCCGCGGCCTCGACCAGCACCCGTTGCTCCTGCGGCCCCAGGCGCCCGACTCGCACCGACATCCAGGCATCGCGTTCGCGTCGGATCTCCTTGAGCAGCTTGGCCCCAGCTGGTGTCAGCGAGAGGATCACCTGACGTCGATCCGCGGGGTCGTCCGTACGCCCGACCAGCCCGCGCTCGACCAGTCCCCCGACGGTGCGGGTCATGCTCGGGGCGCTGACGCGCTCGATCTCGGCAAGCTCGCCGGGAGTGCGTGGGGTGCCGTCGAGGCGAGCCAGCACGGAGAACTGGTGCGGCGCCACGGCCTCGAAGCTCTCGAAACGTACTCGTCGAGAGATGCGCATGCAGGCCAGCCTCAGCTCACCGGCAAGGGCCGTGACGGCCGAAGGCGTGAGTGCGTTGTCCTGGGTGCGGCGACGGCGCGCGGTGGCGGGTTTCATGAGCGACTCCTTCGATACTTAGCATAACTCATTACCTGTGCTAAGTATTTCTCAGACAAGAAAGCCGCAGACGCAGGTATGCCGCGGCCCCCTTGGTGGGGGACGCGGCATACCTGGATGACGGTGAGGTCAGTGCACCCCGAGCAGCTGCTTGACCGGGTCCACTGCGAAGTAAAGGACGAACAGGCCGGACACCGCCCACATCAGCGGGTGGATCACGGAAGCCTTGCCGCGCACCACCTTGAGGAGCGTGTATACGACGAACCCCGCACCGATGCCAGCCGTGATCGAGTAGGTGAAGGGCATAAGGATGATCGTCAGGAACGCGGGGATGGCGATCTCGAGGTCCTCCCAGTCGATGCCACGGACCTGCTGCATCATCAGGAACCCGACGACCACCAGGGCCGGTGTCGCAGCCTCGTAGGGCACGACCTTGACGAGCGGCGCGAGGAACGTCGCGACGAGGAAGAGCGCACCGGTGACCACCGACGCGAGACCGGTCCGGGCACCCTCTCCGACCCCCGAGGCGGACTCGATGTACGCGGTGTTGGACGAGACCGAACCAGCGCCACCGGCGATGGCCGCCAGTGAGTCGACGAGCAGGATCTTGTCCGACTTCGGCGGGTTGCCCGCCGCGTCGAGCAGCCCGGCCTCGGCGCCGATCGCGACCATGGTGCCCATCGTGTCGAAGAAGTCGGCCAGCAACAGGGTGAAGACCAGCAGCACGGCGGAGACGACGCCGATCTTGGAGAAGGACCCGAGGACACTGAAGTGCCCCAGCAGCCCGAAGTTGGGGACATCGACGAGCTGGGTGGGCAGCTTGGGGACGTTCAGACCCCAGCCGGCCGGGTTGACCACCTTGCCGGTGGCGTCGGCTTGGGGCCCGATTCTGCCGACAGCCTCGACGATGACGGCCAGGACCGTCGCGCCGATGATGCCGTAGAGGATGGCACCCTTGACGCGCTTGACCATCATCACGACGATCGCGAGCAGGCCGACCACGAAGACCAGCAGCGGCCAGCCGTTGAGGAATCCACCGATGCCGAGCTCCACCGGGACCGGACCGGCAGCGGGCTTGCGCACGAAGCCGGCATCGACCAGGCCGATGATGGCGATGAACAAGCCGATGCCGACGGAGATCGCGGTCTTGAGCTCCCCTGGGATGGCACGGAACACGGCCTGCCGGAAGCCGGTCAGCACCAGCGCAGTGATGATGACGCCCTCGATGACGACCAGCCCCATGGCATCTGCCCAGGTCATCTGCGGCAGCTTGGCGATGCCGAAGGTCACGAAGGCGTTCAGCCCGAGCCCTGTCGCCAGGGCGATCGGGAAGTTGGCGACCACCCCCATGAGGACGGTCATGACGCCTGCGACCAGCGCGGTGCCCGCGGCAACGAGGGTGATCGCATGGGTGATGTCACCGCCCCCGAGGAACTTGCCCGAGGCGTCCTGCTGGGTGCCGATGATGAGCGGGTTCAACACCACGATGTAGGCCATCGTGAAGAACGTCACAAGGCCCCCGCGCAGCTCACGGCCGACTGTCGACCCGCGCTCGCTGATCTGGAAGAAGCGGTCGAGACGGCTGGCCGGGGCGCTGGCGACGGGGCGCGGAGGCGTGCGGACCGAGGACGTGGACTTTGGCATGCGCAGCAGGCTAGAGCCTGGAGGTGACTGCGACGAGTCAGGCTAGGCTCGACGCGTGAACGAGTCGCAGCAGGGTGCCCCGCACCGTCCCCCGCTCGAGGAGCTGCAGCCCCTGGCACTGCGCACCAGGCACGTGGTCATCGGGGGCACCGTCGCGTGGCTGGTGGCGCTGGCATTGATCCTGGCCATCCCCGCCCTGCACCAGTCCGATCGTCACTGGTGGCCGTGGACGTGCGTCGCGGGGATCGCCCTGGGCGGCTTCGGCTATGCGTATGTGCGCCGCGGTCGCGGCAACGCCTCCGACGCGGCCTAGCCCTGCGAGCGGGCGGCGGTCTAGCCCCGCGCGCGGGCGTGACACCGCGCACCAGACAAAACCGCTCCCTAGACCAGGTCGTAGGCGATCTCGTCGACGATCGGCTCCCCGACCATCACCGGCGCCGGCGGCTCGACGTCGATCTCGGAGTGGGCGCCGCAGCCGTGGTCAAGACTCACGACGCGACCGTCGCTCGGTGACCAGGCGTTGGCGCACACGCCGAAAAAAGAGCGAAGTGCACCGCCCATCGGGACGAAGTACCCGCAGGACGAGCAGGGGGCGGGCGCCTTCTCGGCGACCTCGGAGTGGGGACCGCCATCGCCCTCGTACCAGCGCTGGGCCGCGGCCTCGCGCCCCTCCGCGGAGAGCACCCGCTTGCGGCCGAGTCCGAGCTCGAACGTAGCGAGCTGGTCGACCTCCTCATCACCCGTGGCCTCGAAGCCGGGCTCGAGCAGGGGGTCGTCCTCCTTGTAGGGGAGCACGTCGCCGACGCCCACGTCGCCCGGCGCGATGCGCTCGGCATACGGGAGCCACTCAGGCGAGAGCAGGGCACCCTCACCGGGGACCAGGTTGGTCTCGCAAACCGTGGCCACCTTGCCGCGGGGCACGCGGGCGACCGTGATGGCCCAACGCCAGCCGGGGTAGGCACTGGCCGTGCACGCGAAGTAGTGCGTGCCGAGCCGCTCGTCATCCATGTGCAGACCGAGGTGCTCGCCGACCGTGCCGGGCTCGGCGATCGAAGCGGCGGCATCCCGGGCCAGCTCGACGGCGGCTGCGGCCGCGAGGACAGCGTCGTCCTTGACGACAGCCATCAGGGCTCCAGCTGCTCGGCCAGGAAGCGCAGTACCTGAGCGACCTTGGTGCCGTGGTCCTTGTCCAACCGCCGTCCACGGCGGAGCGAGTTCGAGGCGCTGTCGAGCAGCTTGATGGCGTCCTCGACCAGCGGAGCCAGGTCCTCGGGAGACTTACGGCCCGCCTCGCGCTTGCCGGCCGCGACCGACGGAGCGGGCTCCAGCAGCGTCAGCTGGAGGGCCTGGGTACCGCGCCGACCCTCGGCCACGCTGAACTCCACACGGGCTCCGCCCTTGAGGGTGCTCACGCCCTCGGGGAGCGCGTTGGCGTGCAGGAACACGTCACCACCGTCGTCGTCGGAGATGAAGCCGAAGCCCTTCTCCGCGTCGTACCACTTGACCTTGCCAGTGGGCACTGTCCACCTCTGCCATGAATGAGAGACCGCCGGGTCTCGAAACGTCTGGGTGCGCCGTTGCGCTCCCGCAAGGCTAACGCCTGGCGCCAAATCGATTATCGGTATGCCGGGTGCTCCCCTGCGCACCGGCCCACCCGCGCGCGGAAAACCGGTTCAGAGCTGTCGGTGGGATGCGGCAGGATCGTCCTGTGAGTGAAACACCCTTGCAGGGGCACACGATGCGACAGTTCTGGAGCGAGCTGTCCCCGGCCGGGCGCTGGCTGCTTTCGACTGTCGCTGTCCAGACCCTGGGTCGCGGCCTGACCCTGCCGTTCACCGTGATCTACCTGCACGAGGTGCGGGGCATCTCCCTCGACTTCGCCGGCCTGCTGATGGCCTTCATCGCCGTGGTCGCCCTCGCAGTGACAGGTCCGGGCGGCGCCTTGACCGACCGGCTCGGCGCCCGGGTGATGCTGCTCGTGGCCAGCGT
>DASYGI010000318.1:0-6517 GCA_035999925.1 Pedococcus sp. | reverse complement strand
TCCCTTCCCGTCTCCGCCGATCCCGCTAGATCCCGGATGACCTGGGCAAACGGCAGCGCTGAGCAAGCTAGCTGCGCAGTCGCCCGAGCGGACGCACTCGGGCCAGGAGCTGAGTCATGACCTCAATTCGATCAGACTTGTCGTGACTGGAGGCGCACGCGTGTCCTGCGAATCATGCCGGACGTACCAACTGATGCTGGGTGCCTGAAGCCTGCGTCGACCGACGACTCACAAGCTCGGGCTCAAAGATGACCTGGCGGTGCTGGTGGCCTTGAGTGCCGTCGGACTCTTCCAAGAGCAGGCGGGCTGCGGTGCGACCGAGCTCCAACCGGGGCTGGCGGACCGAGGTCAGTGGCACAGCAGCGGCGGCGGCGAACTCGATGTCGTCATAGCCGACGATCGCCAGGTCCTCCGGAACCCGCACGCCACTGGCGACGCACTTCTGCAGCAGGCCGAGGGCGAGGAGGTCGTTCGCACACACGGCCGCGGTTGGCCTCGTGGCGGCCGGAAGGCCGGCCCAACGCTCCCACGCGTTACGGCCCTCGGCGACGGTCATGGCGGCAGTGGTGAGGTCGGTCAGGGTCGACGACGACGATCCCGACTGCTGGAGCGCCCTGCGGACTCCTGCGTGGCGATCCTGAACCTGACCGATGGTGGTGGGGCCACCCACGAACGCGATGCGCTCGTGGCCCAGCTCGAGCAGATGGCGGGCGGCGAACTCCCCGCCCATGACGTCGTCGACCGACACCGTGCAGTGCGTGTTGGTCCGCCTGGTTCGGTCGACGATGACTAGCGGGGTGCCTCGCCGAGGAAGCTCTTCCAACAGCGCGTCGTCCGGGTCGACCGGGGTGATCAGCACCCCCTGGACCCGTTGCTGCTCCAGGCGCTTGAGGTACGCCGCCTCACGCGAGGCCCGGTTGTCGCTGTTGCAGATGAACACCGAGAGATCGAGCTCGGCCGCCGTGTCCTCGATCCCCTGGGCGACATCGATGAAGAAGGGGTTGGCGGCGTCGAGCATGACGTACGCCAGGGCCCTGCTCTTGCCGACCCGCAGCTGGCGGGCACCCTCGTTCCGGACGAACCCGAGATCGGCAATGGCGCGCTCCACGCGGGCGCGCGTTGCGGGGCTGACCCGGTCAGGGCGGTTCAGGACGTTGGAGACCGTACCCAGCGAGACGCCCGCCGCGGCGGCGACCTCCTTGACGCCGGGGGAGTGCACGTCCTTCGACATCGCGGAGCGCCCTTTCCTTCGTTGAATCGTCACAGTCCACCGCGAAAACTATCCGTTCAGGCCGCCAATGCCCAGCGCTGTCGAGAAAAGTCCGCGAGAAGCCTTGACTGGGCATGAATGATGCCACTACCTTCCCGATATTGAAACCTTTCAACGAGGAGGGGTGAACCGACGTGAGTGAAGAACCAGGGGACTCGGTCCTCGAGTTGAACAACGTGTCCAAGTCGTTCGGCCACGTCGTCGCCCTGCGCTCAGGAAGCCTTGCGGTCCGAGCTGGCTCGATCCACGCTCTGGTGGGGGAGAACGGCGCAGGGAAGTCGACACTGGTCAAGGTCGTCGCTGGAGTACATCGCCGGGATGGTGGGGAGTTCTTGCTCGGAGGTGACTCCGTCGACTTTGGCTCCACCGCCGAGTCGAAGGCTGCGGGTGTGGCGGTCATCTACCAGGAGCCCACACTGTTTCCGGACCTGTCGGTCACCGAGAACATCTTTATGGGGCGCCAGCCGATCGGCGCCGGTCGTCGGATCGACCGTGGCGCCATGTTCACCGAGGCCGCTGCGCTGTTCGCCGGCCTGGGCGTGGACATCGATCCGCGCCGTCCGGCTCGTGGCCTGTCGATCGCCGACCAGCAGATCATCGAGATCGCGAAGGCCATCTCGGTCAAGGCCCGGTTGCTGATCATGGACGAGCCGACGGCCGCCCTCAGCGGCGTCGAGGTGCAGAGACTCTTCACCGTCGCACGGCGCCTGCGTGACGAGGGCCGAGCGCTCGTGTTCATCTCCCACCGCTTCGACGAAGTGTTCGCCCTCTGCGACCAGGTGACCGTCATGCGCGACGGGGCGTACGTCGCGACGCGCGAGATTTCCGACACGAACGTGGACGACATGGTCTCGCTCATGGTGGGCCGAGAGGTGAAGGACCTCTTTCCCAAGACGCCGGCCGACATCGGAGCACCTGTGCTCCGGGTCGAGGGACTCACCTCCGCCGGCGTCTTTCATGACATCAGCTTCGAGGTCCGGGCAGGGGAGATCGTTGGACTCGCGGGCCTGGTTGGGGCCGGTCGCAGCGAGATCGCGCGAGCCGTGTTCGGCGTGGACGGCTACGACAGCGGCACCGTAACCCTCCACGAGCGACCGTTGCCCGCCCGCAGCCCGCAGGCTGCCATTGACGCCGGACTCGCCTTCATCCCCGAGGACCGCCGCCAGCAGGGGCTGGTCACCGACGCGTCGGTGACCCACAACGTGGCCGCTGTCATCCGCGGCCAGCTGTCGAGGGGAGGCCTGCTGACCAAGGCGGCCGAGAACCGTGCGGCTGCGCCCTGGGCTGCCCGCCTCGAGGTCAAGACGGGCGCCCTGGACATGAACGCCAACACGATGAGCGGCGGGAACCAGCAGAAGGTCGTCATTGCCAAGTGGCTCGCCACCAAGCCGAGCCTGCTGATCATCGACGAACCCACTCGTGGCATCGACATCGGAACGAAGTCCGAGGTACACCGCCTGCTCTCCGAGCTCGCCGGAGAAGGGTTGGCCATTCTCATGATCTCCTCAGAGCTGCCGGAGGTGCTCGGAATGGCCGACCGCGTCCTGGTGGTGTGTGAAGGGCGGCTCACGGCAGACATCCCGCGGGAACAGGCCACCCCGGAAATCGTGATGCGAGCGGCCACCCGCAGCTTGGAGCAGGCGTCATGACCGAGACCGCTGCACCCGCTCATGAGCAGGCCTTGGAGGCGCTCGTCCAGCCCAGTCACCTGACGTCGCGGCAGCGAGCCTTCAACCTCGTCTTCAGGTCCAGGGAGTTCTCCGTTCTCCTGGTATTGCTGGCGGTGATTGCGGCAGCCACTCTGAAAACTCCCAGCTTCCTGCTCAGTGGCAATGGCTGGCGCGACCTGCTGCTGACGCCGTCGATCCTGCTGTTGCTGGCGGTGGGACAGGCCGTCGTCATCATCACCCGCAACGTCGACCTCTCCGTCGGCTCCGTGTTGGGCCTGACCGCCTATCTCACCGGCCGGCTGTTCGTGGACCACCCCCACCTGCCGATGCTGGCGGTGGTCGCGGCCGGAGTCCTCGCCGGGGCCGCACTCGGCCTGGTGAACGGCCTGATCGTCGGCTGGGCGAAGGTGCCGGCGCTCGTGATCACCTTGGGGACCCTTTACGTCTACCGAGGAGTCGTCCTCACGTGGGCCGGCAGCGCGCGCATCAACGCCTCGGATATGCCGGACGGCTTCCTTCGGCTGGGAACGGCGCAGCTCCTCTCGATCCCCGTGCTGTTCGTGGTCTCGGTGGCGGTCCTCGCGGCGGTCGGCTACTACCTCTACACCGCACGCGGTGGGCGGGAGCTCTATGCGATCGGTTCAGACCCGGCGGCTGCCGTCCTCTACGGGCTGAGCGTCCGCCGTCGCGTGGTCGCCGCGTTCGTCTTCAGCGGCGCCCTGGCAGGTCTCGCCGGGGTGGTCTTCGCCGCCCGCTACGGAACTGTCAGCTCCGATGCCGGCACCGGGATCGAGCTACAGGCCGTTGCCGCAGTGGTGGTCGGGGGCGTCGCGATCTTCGGTGGCAGCGGGACCGTCTGGGGCGCGGCCCTGGGGGCAGTCCTGTTGGTGACCATCAACCGCGCCCTTCCGATCCTGGGCATCCCGGACTTCTGGCAGCGCGCCGTGGTTGGCGCCCTGATCCTCAGCGCCATTGTCCTCGACCGCGTTCTGGCCGCCCGCCGGGCCCGTCAGCTGATCGAAGCAAGGGACGAGTCATGACAACGCAGACGTACCGAGCCTGGTCCAAGCCGGCGTGGCACAGGCTGCTGTTCACCCGCGAGGCCGCGGTGGTCGCCGTCCTGGTGGCTGTGGTGCTCTACGCGTACTCGAACGTTCCGTACTTCGGCTCCCAGCTGACGCTGACCTACCTTCTGCTCGACGTCGCGCCCATCCTGCTCATCGCGCTGCCGATGACTCCGATCATCATCACCGGTGAGATCGACCTGTCGGTGGCCAGCGTGGTCGGCCTGAGCAGCGTGCTCCTCGGAGTCCTGCACCAGCACGGTGTGCCCATGCCGTTGGCCGCAGTGGTCGCGCTGGTCGCGGGTCTGGGGTGCGGGGCGTTGAACGGCTTCCTGGTGGCCTATCTCGGCCTCCCGTCCCTTGCCGTGACCATCGGCACCTTGGCCCTGTTTCGCGGACTTGCGGTCGGACTCCTCGGCACCACCGCGGTCACCGACTTTCCGAGTTCGGCCCGGGACCTCGCTACGGCCGAGGTGGGGAGCACGGGGATCCCCCTGATCATCGTGCCGTTCCTCATCCTCACCGTCTTCTTCGTCTTCCTGCTGCACTTCTCGCCCTTCGGCCGTGGCGTGTATGACACCGGTCTCAACGAGGAGGCGGCGCGGTTCAGCGGGGTGAACGTGCGTCGCACCAAGTTCAGGCTCTTCGTGCTCGCGGGCGTGGTCTCAGCCTTCGCCGGCATCTTCTACACGCTGCGCTTCGGCAGCGCGCGCGGAGACAACGCCGAGGGTTTGGAGCTCCAGGTGATCGCGGCCGTCCTCCTCGGTGGTGTGTCCATCTTCGGAGGGAAGGGCCGCCTGCACGGCGTCATCGCCGGAGTCCTGCTCATCGGTGCGCTCTCCAGCGCGCTGCGGCTGCAGAGCGTGACGGTCAACGTCATCAACATCATCATCGGGCTGCTTCTCGTGGCCTCGGTGGTCTCCACAAGTGTCCTGGAGTGGGTCTCCGACGTCGCTGCCAGGCGTACACAACGGGGCGAAGCCTCGTAACACCCGACAGACGTCGGCTCACTAGGAAGGCACAACCATGACGTACCGATCACGGCATCTCGTTGCCGCCGTGGCGTTGCTCGCCACTTCGGCACTGGCGCTGGGCGCCTGTTCCAAGGCCGCCACGCCGGGTAGCGCAGGAGGATCCTCAGGGTCATCGGGCAGCACGAAACTGGCCATCACCTTCATTCCGAAGAATCTCGGCAACCCCTACTTCGACACCAGCGACGCCGGCGGCAAGACCGCAGTGACCGAGCTCGGCGGCACGTTCCAGGAGGTGGGCCCTCAGACCGCTAGCCCTGACGCTCAGGTGCAGTACATCAATACTGCGGCCCAGCAGCATGCCAGCGCCGTCGTGGTATCAGCCAACGACCCGAAGGCGATCGGTGACGCGCTGACCCAGGCCAGGAAGGCTGGGACCAAGGTCGTCACCTTCGACTCCGACACCGACCCCCAGTACCGCGACCTCTTCATCAACCAGGCGACTTCCGAGGGCATCGCCAAGGTTCAGGTCGACATGATCGCCAAGGCGATCGGGGACAGCGGTGAGGTCGCGATCCTGTCGGCGAGCGCGAACGCGACGAACCAGAACGCATGGATCGACATGATGAAGAAGGACCTCGCCGCCACCCACCCGAAGATCAAGCTGGTCGACACCGTCTACGGCAACGACGACGATCAGACGTCCTTCGACAAGACGGCAGCGCTGCTTCAGACGCACCCGAACCTCAAGGGCATCATCTCGCCGACCACCGTCGGCATCGCCGCCGCAGCCCGGTACCTGTCGACCTCCGACAAGAAGGGCAAGGTCGCGATCACCGGACTCGGCACTCCCAACCAGATGCGCAAGTACGTCAAGGACGGCACCGTCACCGAGTTCGCTCTGTGGAACCCTCAGGACCTGGGCTACCTGGCCGCCTATGCCGCTGCTGCTCTGGCCAAGGGCGAGATCAAGGGCAACGAAGGCGACAGCTTCAAGGCCGGCAAGCTCGGTCAGAAGACGGTCGGCAAGGGCGGAGTCGTCCTTCTCGGGGACCCCTTCGTCTTCACCGCAGCCAATATCGACCAGTTCAAGTTCTGATCGAACGATCCTCGTTCTGACAAAACTCGGTCGGCCGGCGACCTACTCCAGGTCACCGGCCGACCCGGAACGGATAGGCCCCATGGAACGCGTCTGCTTTCGGCTACAGGTGCGGCCAGACCGGCTGGCTGAGTATCGGAAGCGGCACGCTGCCGTCTGGCCGGAAATGCTCCAGGCCCTGCTGGCCAGCGGTTGGACCAACTACTCCCTGTTCCTCGGTGACGATGGGCTGTTGATCGGCTACTTCGAGACGGCCTCCCTCGACACAGCCTTGCGCGCGATGGAGTCCACCGACGTCAACGCTCGATGGCAAGCTGAGATGGCGCAGTACTTCGAGGGCTTGGGCTCCGAACGGCCTGACACCGGATTCACCAGACTCGGTGAGATCTTCCACCTCGAGGATCAGCTCGAGGGGCCTCGCCGGTCATGACCGACCTGTGGTC
>DASYGI010000317.1:0-6429 GCA_035999925.1 Pedococcus sp. | reverse complement strand
TCGCAGTGACGCTCGTCGTGCTGTTCCACCTCTGGCCGCATCGCTTCACTGGCGGCTACGTGGGGGTCGACGCCTTCTTCGTCATCTCCGGCTACCTCATCACCAGCCACCTGTTGCGCGAGGTCGATGCGACCGGGCGGCTGAACCTCCTAGCGTTCTATGCCCGACGGGCACGTCGTCTGCTGCCGGCGAGCTTCGCGGTGCTGCTGTCCTGCCTGGCGACCGCCGTGGTCCTGCTCCCGGTGGAGCTGCGCGCGGCCAATGCCAAGGAGATCCTGGCCTCCGCCTTCTATGTGCAGAACTTCTACCTCGCCACCAAGGCGGTGACGTACTCGGCGTCCAACGACGTCGCGTCGTCCGTCCAGCACTTCTGGTCGTTGTCCGCGGAGGAGCAGTTCTACCTGGTGTGGCCGGGGCTGATCATCGCGTCGCTGTTCGTCGCCAGGCGCTGGGTCCGGCGGCGCACGACGACGACAATCGGGGTCTCGCTGGTCGCGCTGACCGCGGTCTCGTTCGGATTCTCCGTCTGGTTCACCGACACGAACCCGTCGGCGGCGTACTTCGTCACGCCGACCCGGGCGTGGGAGTTTGGCATGGGGGCCCTGGTGGTGCTGGCCCAGCGCCGCTGGAGCGTCGCCAGCGGCGTTCGGTTCGGGCTGCGCTGGGCTGGGTTGGTCGGCCTGGTCGTCGCCGGCCTCACCTTCACGCAGAGCACCGCGTTCCCCGGGTATGCCGCCGCGCTGCCCTGTCTGGCGACGGCAGCGGTGATCGTCGCCGAAGACACCGGTACTCGCGACCCCCTGTCGCGCCTGGTCGGGGCTCGTCCGACCCAGTGGCTGGGCAACATCTCGTACTCGGTCTACCTGGTGCACTGGCCGCTCATCGTCTTCACGCCTTACGTACTCGGAGGCACCCTCACCTGGACGAGCAAGCTCGGCGTCATCGCCATCACGCTCCTGCTCGCAGACCTGAGCAAGCGCTACATCGAGGACGCGGCCCGGCACGTGCCGGCCCTGGTGCGAAGCCCCCGCCGGGCTCTGGTCGCTGCGTTGGCGGGCATGCTCGTCATCGGCGCGGGGGTCGGTGGCTCGCTCGCCGACGTCCAGCACCAGGAAGACCAGATCGCTGTGGCAATTGCTCGGGGTGCGCCGGCCCCCTGCTACGGCGCCGCGGCCTTGGCGACGCGACTCGGGTGCCCCCACGCCGTAACGGCGGACGCAGCCAGTCCGGTGGTCAAGGCTGATGCTCCCTGGAGCGACTTCCCCGGCTGTCACGTCGTCCCGGGCACGCCGCTGACGGTGCGGTGCCGCTGGGGCTCAGGGAAACCTGCCAAGACGGTGGCCCTGATCGGCGACTCGCACGCGGAGCACTGGCGCATCGCGGTGGCCACCATCGCCCGCAAGCGCAACTGGGAGCTGATCGAGATGTATCTGGGCGGGTGCGCGGCCAACTACGCCCCCACCGTCGGCTTCGAGGGGCGCCCTCAGGCGCCGGAGCGTTGTCTGAACTGGAGCCACCGGGTCTCCGCGCACTTGCAGGAGTTCCACCCGTCCCTGGTGCTGACGACCGCCTTCGTCCGCGCGACCCAGTGGGCTCCCGCGACGGCGGGCCCTCAGGGCTTCCTCGACATCTGGCGTGACTGGCAGAAGTTCGCAACCGTCGAGGTGCTTGCAGACGTTCCCGGCACCGGGGGAAAGAACGGACCCCAATGCTTGGCCATCCACGCCGGCGACCCCTTGGCCTGCGCCACTGACCGGGCCACGGCTCTGCCCGATGATGCCCTCGACCAGGCCGTGCGCCTGTCGGCGCGGTCCGCCCACCCCGTCCGCTTCGTCGACCTCAGTCGGTACTTCTGCGACCGCGCGACCTGCTACGCCGTGGTCGGCAGCGTGCCCGTCTACTTCGACAACGACCATCTGACTCGGCGGTTCGTCGTTACCCTCGCCCCCTACCTCGAGGCCGCGCTCAGCTGAGCGGTACCCAGGCGTGAGACGGGTTGAGCTCCAGCCCCTGACTACCGCCTTCTCCGCTGGTCGGCGCCCAACTATGCTCGGCCCATGCTCGAGCAGAAGCGCATCCTCGCCACCAGCATCCCCGGCCCCAAGTCTCAGGCGCTCCAGGAGCGCAAGCTTGCCGCCGTGTCGGCCGGCGTGGGCACCGGCCTCCCCGTGTACGTGGAGCGAGCGGCGGGCGGCATTCTCCGGGACGTCGACGGCAACCAGCTGATCGACTTCGGCTCGGGCATCGCCGTGACCACAGTGGGCAACGGCAACCAGCGGGTCATCGACGCGGTCACCCGCCAGATCAACGACTTCACCCATACGTGCTTCATGGTGACCCCCTACGAGGAGTACCTCGAGGTCGCGGAGACCCTTGCCGAGGTCACCCCCGGGAACCACGAGAAGCGCTCGGCCCTGTTCAACTCCGGATCCGAGGCCGTGGAGAACGCCGTCAAGGTGGCCCGCCACTTCACCGGTCGCCAGGCGGTCGTCGCGTTCGACCACGCGTACCACGGACGGACCAACCTCACGATGGGCCTGACCGCCAAGAGTATGCCTTACAAGCATCGTTTCGGGCCGTTCGCGAGCGAGATCTACCGGGTCCAGATGGCCTACCCGTACCGCTGGCCGACCGGGCCGGAGCGCTGCGCCGAGGAGGCCTTCGAGACGTTCGTCAGCGATGTCCACGCCCAGGTCGGCGAGGACAACACGGCGGCCGTGATCCTCGAACCCATCCAAGGTGAGGGTGGCTTCATTGTCCCGGCACCCGGGTTCATCAAGAAGGTGGCCGACTGGTGCCGCGAGCACGGCATCCTGTTCATCGCCGACGAGGTCCAGACGGGTTTCTGCCGCACCGGCGACTGGTTCGCCTCCGAGCACGAGGATGTCGTTCCCGACCTCATCACCACCGCGAAGGGCATTGCCGGAGGTATGCCGCTCGCTGCCCTCACCGGGCGCGCGGACGTCATGGACGCGGTCCACTCCGGAGGCCTGGGCGGCACCTATGGCGGTAACCCCGTGGCGTGTGCGAGTGCGCTCGCGGCCATCGAGACGATGAAGGTCGACAACCTCGTAGGCCGCGCTCGCGCAGTCGAGGCCCTGTTCCGACCGCGTCTGGAGGCTCTGGCGGACAAGTTCGGTGTCATCGGGGACATCCGAGGTCGTGGCGCCATGCTTGCCGTCGAGCTCGTCAGCGACCTGGACACCAAGGCTCCCGACGCGGCGCTCACCGGGCGGATCAACAAGGCGTGCCACGCCCAGGGCCTGGTGACCCTGACCTGCGGCACCTTCGGCAACGTATTCAGGTTCCTCCCGCCCCTGTCGGCCGGTGACGATCTGCTGTCCGAGGGGCTCGACATTCTCGAGGATGCGTTCGCCCAGTCGGTCTGAACCGCGGACCCGACCCACGATCACCCGCAAAGGACCATGGCTGCCCTGCATGAGCCGGACGTCCGGTTCCAGGCGTCCTTCCTGAAGGCCATGGCGGACTTCGCGGCTGAGGGCCGCGGCGCCGATGGCGACCTGTCGATGATCGGCCGAGACCTCCGCACCTGGGGGCCGCTCTGGGACGACCCTGCGACCTTCGCGGCATACGTGGCGGAGGTGCGGGCCCTGGCGTTGCCGGAAACCCCGCGGCCGCCGGGCTTCGTGCCCACGCTGACGTACTGGTGGGGTGAGGGGACCGAGTATCTGGGCAGGATCGTGCTGCGTCACCCGCTCACGGACCACCTGCTCGAGGTCGGCGGACACATCGGGTACGACGTCCCGCCGGCCTGGCGGCGCCAGGGTCACGCCACGGCCATGCTCCGAGCGATGCTGCCGTTGGCCGGGCGCGAGGCCAGGGTGTCGCAAGTCCTGGTGACCTGCGATGTCGACAACGTCGGTTCGCGCCGGGTGATCGAGGCCTGCGGCGGGCTGCTGGAGGACCAGCGCAGCGGGAAGCTGCGGTTCTGGGTGCCGACCTTCTGAATGGTGCCGACCTTCTGAATGGTGGCACTGGGTGGTGGCGCTGTTCACCCGGTCGTCGCGTGTCGGTCGCCCGGCCCCATTGCTTCCGCTGTTAGAAAGGGCGAGACCCGGCCAAGTATGAGTTGGCCGGGTCTATGCGTGCCTTCGTTAGTGAACTGGAGGTTCTGCCCGTCCTTCGTGCCCTCAGGTCGTGATGGTCAACGTGTGGGCGCCAGCCGTCGTCCGGACGGTGACCTCCGCGCCGCGGTTGGTCTGACGGACAGTGAAGTTGTGCACCTGCCGGCCGTCGAGCACCACCGTCACGGGGGTCGATCCCTGGGGCAACGTGTGTCCGATCAGGTAGGTCTGAGCCCCGATCCCGCCGGTGTTGAGGACGGTCTGGTAGACGGTGCCGGTGTGGGTCGCCGTGACATCGGCTGACCCCGCTCCGAGCCGGATGGACTTGCCGCTCACCGTGCTCTGGCCCTGTGGGACCTGGGGGACGAAGCTCACCGAGCCGTTGCCCAGGTCTGGCTGGACGCCCAACCACTGGTGGACGACGGGCCACGCGGTGCCGTAGTTGCCCCAGGCCTGCATGAACATCGAGCGACAGGTCCAGCACCGGTCGATGTTCGCGCCCTGGTCGGGGGAGGGGAAGATCTCCGGCATGGCACCGGGCATCTCGTCAGGGGTGCCACCGGTGGCGGGCTCACCGAACATGGTCTCGGCCAACGCCTGAAGGTACCGACCTTGCTGGTCGGGGCCGAGCCGCCCGTAGTTGCCTTCAGCCACGGACTGGATCGACGTCGTCAACCCGTAGACGACCTTCTCACCTTGACCGTTGGCGCCGCCGCCACAGCCGGTGTGGAACAACCCCTGGTTGAACGGCGTCGTCCCGCTGAAGCATGAGTTCTCGCGGCCTGCGAGAGCGGTCGTGCCGTGTGCCTGTGGCGCCAGGCCAGGCACTGTCAGGCCGTTGATGTGCAGCTCGGCCTCCATGGGGGTCTGGCCGATCCAGTGCCCCTGGAAGGACTGCACGTTGCCCGGGTCGACAAGCGAGTCCGCATACTGCTGAGCCGTCTGGAACCACCACGTGCCGTCGAACTGCTGATGCAGCTTGCGAGCGATGTTCATCGCCCAGGCGTAGGTCGCTCCGTCGTGCTTCGACCGGGCCATGTCTGCGAGGTCGTAGAGCCCGCGGATGAAGTAGACGGTGTTGTCGAGCTTCTCCTGACCCATGCCGGTCCGCTCCACGTTGCCCAGGCCCTCGGGCCAGCCGTCGTGGTCCGCGTCGAGCTTGTTGACGACGTACTTCAGGTTGCGGACCGTGAAGTCGTACATCTCGTCACGGAAGGCGTTGTCGCCGGTCCAGCGCCACAGCAGGGCCACCGAACTCGGGAACTTCACCGTCTCGTCGGTGTTGAAGTCGTAGCTGGTCGTGCCATCGGGGTTGGTCTGTCGGGAGTCGTGTCCGAACCAGATGGACCCGTCCGAGACCACCTCGTGAGTCACGACACCGGAACGGTTGTTGAGGATGTCCGAGACGTCGCGCAGCGTGCGCAGGTGGTTCTCGATGGCGCTGAACTGGCCGACCGAGACGGCTGCGAAGGCCGTGTACTCGGCGTCGGTGCCGAAGATCCAGGGGTAGTCGGGGAAGCCGGCGCCGATCCACGACGCCTTCGCGACGGTGCCAGAGGGTGCG
Source organism: Pedococcus sp. (assembly GCA_035999925.1). Classification (GTDB taxonomy): domain Bacteria; phylum Actinomycetota; class Actinomycetes; order Actinomycetales; family Dermatophilaceae; genus Pedococcus. The sequence goes on along the minus strand of DASYGI010000317.1, from coordinate 780 downwards.
GGGAACTGCTTGCCCTGGTTGGTCCACCGGATCTGCAGGTTCGAGGCGGTCTGGGTCAGGTCGGCCATGTTCTGCTTCCCCCAGTCGACAGCGTTCTGGACGAGCGGGTTGCCGGGCAGGGACAGCTGGGTGTTCGACGCTAGCTGGGTGCGGGCCGCCTTCTTGGCCTCGAGCTGCTGACCGGGGTTGTCGAGGGCCTTGGCGAGCTCCTGGTGCGCCTGGGCCACGCCGGCGTCCGACCCGGCTGCGGCGAACCAGACCGTCCGAGAACCGTTGGCAGGCAACGGGACCGAGTACGTCAGCTCACCGCCGGTGCCGTTGCCGAACGGCCCGTCGTCGCACTGGGAGGGCTTGGGGTCCGCGGGCGCGCCAGTTTCTGTGCCGGTGCAGCGGTGGCCGGTGCGGGGGCCCCAGTAGTTCGGCCCGACCGCCCCGGAGTCCGGGGTCAGGGAGGTGCCGACAAGCGCGGCGTAGTGATGCACCGGCGCTCCTGGAAGCGCGCCGTCATCAGTGAACTGGAGGTTCTGCCCGTCGTAGGCGCCCTGGTCCGGCAGGTTGGAGCTCGCGTTGGGGGTGACCCCTGTGAAGCCCCAGGGGTACTGGCCCATGAGCTCGGAGTGGGCGTCCACCTTGAGCTTTGCCGTCCGAGCCGCGCCGGGGTTGGTGACGGTGATGCCGAACAGGGCTGCGCGAGTTCCGTCCGGGACGAAGTCCGTGCGCTGGACCTTGAGACCGGCCGTGTCCGGAAGGTCGTACCGGGTGTACCCCCAGCCGCTGGTG
>DASYGI010000316.1:0-21684 GCA_035999925.1 Pedococcus sp. | reverse complement strand
CGGCATCCGCATCCAGACGTGTGTCTCGGCTGCTGCCGGCCACTGCGAGATCGACCTCTAAGGAGACCCCATGACTGCCACCGCAGAGAAGTTTGACCTCACCATCGACGGTTCCGCTGCCTCCACCCCCAAGGCACCCGGGACGCCCTCGGCGCGCACCGCGACCGGGAAGAGCACGAACAGCCGCCTGTCCACCGCCATTGCCGAGCGGCGCCTCGTGCCGAAGCGCTCCGGCAAGGCGGACCCGACCGCGCACCTGACCGCCGAGGACGTCGAGGCCCTGGCCATGGAGCTCGACGAGCTGCGCCAGGAGGTCCTCGCCTCGCGCGGGGCCGCCGACGCGGCATACATCCGCAAGGTCATCGGCGTGCAGCGCAAGATCGAGCTGGCGAGCCGGGCCGTGCTGCTGTTCTCGATCTTCCCGCCGGTCTGGGTCCTCGGCACCGCTGGTCTGTCCGTGGCCAAGATCCTGGACAACATGGAGGTCGGCCACAACATCCTGCACGGCCAGTGGGACTGGATGCGCGACCCCAAGATTCACTCGACGACCTGGGAGTGGGACAGCGCCACCCCGGCCGAGCTGTGGAAGCACAGCCACAACGAGCTGCACCACACCTACACGAACGTGCTGGGCAAGGACAACGACCTCGGTTACGGCATCATGCGCGTCGACGAGGACCAGCGCTGGGTGCCGGCCTACCTCGGCCAGCCGATCTACAACTTCCTCAACATGTGCTTCTTCCAGTACGGCATCGCCGCCTACGACCTCGAGATCGGCAAGCAGCTCGCCGGCCGGGGCGACAAGGAGACGTTCCGTCGCAACGGCAAGAAGGTCCTCAACAAGATCGGGCGCCAGGCCCGCAAGGACTATCTGATCCACCCGCTGCTGTCTGGTCCGTCGTTCTTCCACACGATGGCCGCCAACGCGACCGCCAACTTCGTGCGCAACGTCTGGACGCACTCGATCATCATGTGCGGCCACTTCCCGTCGGGGGTCGAGACCTTCGCCCGTGCGTCGATCGAGGGCGAGAGCCGCGGCGAGTGGTACCTGCGCCAGATGCTCGGCTCGGCCAACATCTCGGGCAGCAGGACCCTGCACATCATGAGCGGCAACCTCAGCCACCAGATCGAGCACCACCTGTTCCCCGACCTGCCGAGCAACCGCTACGGCGAAATCGCCCCGCGGGTGCAGCAGATCTGCGAGCGGTACGGCCTGACGTACACCACCGGGCCGCTCTACAAGCAGGTTGCCTCGGCCTGGGGTCAGGTCATCTCGCTGTCGCTGCCGAACCCGCAGCCCGGCCGTAAGCGCCTCGGCATCGCCGCCGAGACCATCGGCAAGCAGGTGCGGCGCTCGCTGCGCAACCGGCGCGCGGTGCGTACCGCCTGATCGGCTAGGTGCACCAACTCACGACCCAAAGGACGGCAGTGCGGGCAGGTCAGCCCGCGCTGCCGTCCTTTGTCGCGTCGACGTCGTCCAACCTCACGTCGTCCAACCAGGCCCGGATGCTGTCGTTGTGCTGACCCAGCAACGGCGGGGCGAGGTGCTCGGCCCGGCCACCGGCATACGGGTTGTCGTCGAGCCGGATCGCCGGCCCGGGGATCTCGATCCGGCCGAGCACGGGGTGCTCGACGTCGATGACCAGCCCCTGTGACCTGGTCTGCTCCCAGTCGTAGACCCGGTCGAGGGTGCGCACCTCCCCGGCCGGGATGCCCAGCTCGGCCAGGCGGGGGAGCAGCTCCGCGAGCGGGTAGGCCGCGAACGCGGCGTTGAGCGCGGCGGTCACCCGGTCCCGGTTGACGGTGCGCTGGCGGTTGGTGGCCATGCCCTCGGCGGCGGGGTCGAGCCCGAACCCGGTGGCGAGCGTGACCCACAGGGCTTCGCTCCCGCAGGCCACCTGGATGTCGCCGTCCAGGCAGTGGAACAGGCCATAGGGCGACAGTGAAGGGTGATGGTTGCCCTGGCCGTGCCCGACCTCGCCGGCCACGGTGTAGCGGGTGCCTTGGAACGCGTGTGCCCCGACGATGGCTGCCAGCAGCGAGGTGCGCACCACCCGACCCCGGCCGGTCTGGCCACGCTCGTGCAGCGCTGCCGCCACGCCGTAGGCGCCGTACATCCCGGCCAGCAGGTCACCGATCGGGACGCCGACCCGCTGCGGGGTGTCCGCATCGGGGCCGGTCAGCGACATCAGGCCCGCCTCGCCCTGGGCGATCTGGTCGTAGCCGGCACGACCGCCCTCCGGTCCGTCGTGGCCGAAGCCGCTGATGGACAGCACCACCAGACCGGGGTTGAGTTCGTGCAGCCGCTCGATGGTGAAGCCGAGCCGGTCGAGCACCCCCGGGCGGAAGTTCTCGATGAGCACGTCACCCCGCCGGACCAGCCGCGTCAGGACATCGCGGCCGTCGTCGGACTTCAGGTCGAGGGTGATCGACTCCTTGTTTCGGTTGGCCGAGAGGAAGTACGTCGAGATCGGGTCGTCCTCGGGCCCGACGAAGGGTGGACCCCAGCCGCGGGTGTCGTCGCCCGTGCCGGGGGTCTCCACCTTGATGACGCGAGCGCCCAGGTCTCCCAACATCATGGCCGCATGGGGTCCGGCGAGGGCGCGAGACAGGTCGATGACGACGATGTCGTCCAGCGGTGCGTTCACCAGTCTCCTCAGAGCCAGTCGACGTCGGCGGCGTCCTTGCCGTCGGCGAGCCGAGCGTAACCGGGCCCACGGTCGAAGAACGGCTCCTCGGCAGGCCGGGCCGCCCGTAGCTCTGCGCGCAGCGCGTCCGAGGCGGCCACGCCGATGACCGGGTTGTCCTTGGTCCCCGAGGCGACGACGCCGTATGCCGCCCGTGCGCCCTCGAAGGACACCTTGCCCCAGCGCAGGTCGCGTTCGACCTCGTCGTAGGGGCGGTCCAGTGGGTCGCCCCACCCGCCGCCACCGGTGGTGCGGATCCGGATCACCTGGCCGGCCTTGACCGGTTCGGCATCTGCGAGGGCGTCGACCTCACGCTCGTCGGGGCCGCCAACGTCGACGGTGACGCTGAACGGCATACCGGCCTTGCCGCCTTTCACGCCCCAGCAGGCCAGGATCGAGCGGTCGGCGATGGACATGAAGTGGGCGTCCTTGAGCATCCGGATGTGCTTCTCGTAGCCCAGACCACCCCGGTACCTCCCCGCCCCACCAGAGTCCACGGACAGACCCAGCCGCTCCACGACGAACGGGAACCGGCTTTCGGTGAACTCGGTCGGGAGGTTCCGCGAGTCCGGGACCACGTGGATGGTGTCCTCGCCGTCGGCGTAGTACCGCCCACCCGACCCGCCGCCGAGGACCTCGCGCATGAGGTAGTCCTGGCCATCGCGGTCCTTGCCGTAGACGCCGGTGTACCGGATGGTCTCCTGGTCCGCGGGCATCTTGCCGTCCACGGCCTTGGCGACGACGCCGGCCAGCACCCCGAGCAGCCGCAGGATGACGAACGTGCGCGCGTTGGTGGGTGCGGGAAAGATCGGCGTGAGCAGAGTGCCCTTCTCCGGGAAGCGCATCTCGATGAGCGGCACGATCCCCTCGTTGACATCGAGCTCGGCCATCCGTTCCGGGGTGTCGGCGAGGTTGCGCAGGATCGGGGCGAGCCACTTCTTGAGGAAGTTGCCGCCCACGTAGTCGCCGCAGTGGTTGATCGGGCCCTTGGCCTGAGGGGCCGTGCCCGTGAAGTCGATGATCAGCCGGCCGCCGTCGTCGCTGGTCTTCGTCAGGGTGATCCGTTGGGTGTGCAGCCGCGGGTCGTCGACCCCGTCGTGCTCGGCGTAGTCCTCCCAGACGTAGGTGCCGTCGGGGATCTTCGAGAGGATCTCGCGGCGGTACGTCTGGGTGGTCTGGTCGAGGATGGCGTCGAAGGCCGCCTCGATCGTGTCCCGCCCATAGCGCTCGAACAGCTCGGCCAGCCGGCGCGCCCCCATCAGGCAGGCTGAGCACTCGGCGTCGAGGTCGGCTGCCAGGGAGTCGGGCATCCGCGAGTTGCGGGTCATGATCCGCAGCGCGGCCTTGTTGGGAACTCCCTTGTCCCACAGCTTGATCGGCGGGACGGACAGGCCCTCCTCGAAGACGCTGGTCGCGCCACTGGGCATCGAGCCCGGGCAGGCGCCACCGATGTCGTCGTGGTGACCGAAGGCCTGGACGAACGCGACCACCTCGCCGTCACAGAACACCGGAACGGTGACGCACAGGTCGGGCAGGTGCCCGATGCCGCCCTCGGACTCGTAGACGTCGTTGTGGAAGAAGACATCGCCCTGCGCCATCTCGTCCAACGGGAAGTCTCGAGCGATGGGGTGCACCAGGGCCGAGTACGAGCGGCCGGTGAGCTTGCGTAGCTGGCGGTCGTGGATCCCGGCCCGGAAGTCGTGGGCGTCGCGGATCATGGGGGAGCGGCTGGTCCGGGCGATGGCGGTCTCCACTTCCATCTCGACGCTGGCCAGGGTGCCCTGGACGATCTCGACGAGGATCGGGTCGACCGTGGTCCCCTCGGGGGTGAGCCGCCCGCCATGCTCGTATGCCGTGGGCAGGCCGGCGGGGTTCACGGGTGCATCGGGGTGGGGGGTCACCTCACGCCTCCTTGGTGATGACGAGGTTGCCCAGCGCGTCCACACGGACGGTGAAGCCGGGATGGACGGGAACGGTCGAGCCGAACTCCTCGACGATGGCCGGCCCGCTGACCGAGTCGCCGGCGCGCAGGTCGGGTCGCCAGTACACCGGTGTCTCGCCATAGCCGATTGCCGCGTCGAAGCACACCGGACGGGTCGACTTCAGTGCCCGGTCGGCCAGTGCCGGAGCTCCCTCGCTCGTGGCGATCTCGCGCAGCTCGGGACGGGTGATCGGGCCGACTCCGGTCACCCGCAGGTTGACCCACTCGACCTGCTGGGTCGGGTCGTCACGGAAGTCGTAGCCATAGAGCGCGCGATGCTCGGCGTGGAACGCGTCCGCCACCCGGTCGGCATACTCGGCGTCGACGGTCAGCCCACGGCTTCCGTCGCCGGCGTTGACCCGCACCTCGAAGGCCTGGCCGAAGTAGCGCAGGTCCACGGTCCGCGAGTAGCGGTGCTCGTCGCGCGGAAAGCCTTCTCCGTCAAGGGCTTTGGCGGCCCGGTCGGTGAGCTCGTCGAACGTCTTCTGCACCTGCGCCAGGTCCAGTGAGGCATGCCGGGCGACCATGGTCTGGACGTAGTCGTTCTTCACGTCGACGGTGAGCAACCCGAAGGCCGACACGTTGCCGGGGTTCTGCGGGACGACCACTCCGGCGAGGTCCAGGATGTCGACGAGGCGGCAGCCGAGCAGGGACCCGGAGCCACCGAACGTCGTGAGCATGAAGTCTCGGATGTCCAGGCCCCGCTTGACCGAGACCTGTCGCAGGGCGTTCGCCTGGTTCCAGGCGGAGATCTCCAGAATTCCGGTGGCGCAGTGCACGGGATCGATCCCGAGGCGGGCGGCGAGCTCGTCGATGCCCCGTCTGGCCGCATCGACGTCCAACGGGATCTCGCCACCGAGCAGGTGCGCAGGGATCCGGCCGAGGACGACATGGGCGTCGGTGATGGTCGGCTCGGTGCCGCCCTTGGCGTAGCACAGCGGCCCAGGGTCGGCGCCGGCCGACTGCGGCCCCACCTTGAGCATTCCTTCGGGGGAGACCCACGCGATGGAGCCTCCACCGGCACCGACGGTGACCACGTCGATCATCGGGATCTTGCTGGGGTAGGCACCCACGGTGCCCTCGGTCGTCAGGGTCGGCTCGCCCTCGAGCACCACGGAGACGTCCGTCGAGGTGCCGCCGCCGTCGCAGGTCAGGACCTTGGGGAAGCCGGCGCGCCGGGCGATGAGCCCGGCGCCGAGGGCTCCCGCCGCAGGGCCGGACAGGACGGTGGTGATCGGCTGGTGGACGACCTCGTCGGCCGACAGCACGCCGCCGTTGGACTTCATGATGTAGAAGGGGATGCCTGGGGCGAAGTCCTCGAGACGGGTGCGGATGTTGGCGACATAGCGGCTCACGTTGGGCTTCACAGCCGCGTCCACCAGGGTCGTCATGGACCGCTCGTACTCGCGATACTCACGCAGCACTTCGCTGGAGATCGAGACGACCGCCTCCGGGTGCTCGCGCCGGAGCACCTCGCGCATGGCCAGCTCGTGGGTGTCGTTGGCATAGGAGTGCAGGAAGCAGACGCCGAGGGTGGTGATGCCGCGGTCCTTGAACCAGCGGGCCGCGGCCACGGCGCCCTCTTCGTCGAAGGGCCGGATCTCGTTGCCTTGGAAGTCCATCCGGCCGCCCACCGTGCGCACCGCGTCGGCGGCGACGATACGGGGCGGCTTCACCCAGAAGTAGGAGTTGCCATAGCCGTCCGGCACCGCCTGGCGGGCGATCTCGAGCATGAACTCGTACCCCTGCGTGGTGACGAAGCCGAGCCGCTCGACCTTGCCTTCGAGGAGCTTGTTCGTCGCGACCGTGGTGCCGTGGCTCACCGCGGTGATGTCCGCCCCGGTGGCGTCCATGAGGTCGAGAACCTTGGCAACGCCGGTGATGAAGCCGTCGGCCGGGTTGCTGGGCGTCGAGGGGGTCTTGGTGGTCACGAGCTCGCCGGACCCCTCGTCAAGGGCGACGACATCGGTGAACGTGCCCCCGGTGTCGATTCCGATCCTGATCCGTCGCTGCGCCATGGGTGAGATTCAAACCGACCGGGTGTGCGTGGGGCGTTGGCACAAGTTGCCAACCATCGCGGCGAGGTATGCCGGGTGCTGCCCACCCGGCATACCTCGCCTGCGCCGTGCCCGGCCTAGAGGCGTGCGTCGAGGGTGAGGTCAGGCTCGTCTGCCAGCAGGATCCGGTCGGACGTCAGCAGGAGCATGCCCTCGATGTGCGCCTGTGCCAGGAGCATCCGGTGAAACGGATCGTGCCGAACGAGAGTGTCGAAGTTCGCGATGGCCGCACCATGTCGTGCCGTGAGTGGGAGTTCTCTGAGCCCCGCCGTGGCCGCTCCGGCTATGACGTCTCTCTTGGACAGCTTGCCGAGTCCGGCCTTGATGGTGATCTCAGTGATGCTTACGGCGGAGAACCAAGCCGGACCGCCGCTGATCCGAGCTCGCGCACCGGCCCCGAGCGCGGGCGCGTCCTGCAGGAGCCAGAGGAGAGCGTTGGTATCCAGAATCACCTGTCCCAGTCCTTGCCATAGAACATCTCCTGGATCTCCGGGTCGATGCCGTCGAACAGCTCCGGATCGTGGGTCTGGCCGATCCAGCCCTCGACCCCGAAGACGACCTTGGGTTCTTGATGCAGCACGAGGTCGACCACCGGCTTGCCGGATCGAGCAATCACGACCTCCTCCCCGGCAAGCACGCGTTCGATGAGCTTGGAGAGCTGCGATTTCGCTTCGTGGACATTCACCTGCACGGCCATCCTCACAGCATAGGGGAGATGGCTAAGTCTGGCTAAGTCCTATCACCGCGACGGATCAACCCCATGCACCCGGTATCAACCACCCCCTAGCGGGTGCATCCGTCGTCACCGCTGGGCACCTCGTGCGTCTCGCTACTACACCCCGAGGCACGCGAGGACTGTCCATGACTGACCTCTGCCTGGGGTGGCGACAGGGGTCGGTCGACGTCGGAGGGGGGTGAAATTCATGAAGGTCACCATCACGAGGGTTGCCAAGCCGGAACTGAGCAAGGTTCGGGGCGCCATCACCTGCGGCTCCGACATCGCCAACTACATACCCAGACTGAAGGTGGACTACTTCAGCCTATGAGCGCGACAGCACCGAGCGGTCGCCTGTCACCGCAACGTCGCCTTGTCGTTGTTCAGGCCCTCGCCGCGTTCGGCGACGAGGCGTTCGCTATCAGTCTTCCACTGTCGCTTCTCGCTCTCGGTGTGAGCAAGAGCGCCCCGACTATCACCCACGGAGTTCTCTACCTTTCGCTCGTCTCCTCCGGGTTCTTGGTCGGCCACCGCGTGGACGGACGCGAAACCTTCCGATTCATCAGGCGTGGAATGCTCGCGGCGGCCGCGACGACAGCGAGTTCACTCATCGCTTTGACCGCAGGGATCAACCCCTTGGCGGTGGCCGTCGCAACGGTCGCATGCCTGGGTGTGTCCGGTGCACTGGTCGCCGGCGCAATCGATGCCGGCGCCGCGCGGGTCAGCGACTCTGACACTCGACGGCTGTACTCGTCCATCGAGACCGTCCGCAGAACCGCATCGATGGTCGGGCCAACCGTTGGGGGGCTCGTCGCCGGATTCGGGCTTCGCCTCGTGATGACGGTCTATCTGGCGCTGTTCGTGATGGGAATCGGCGTCTCCAGGGGGCGCCAGCTGCCCGCTCCCGAGCGACCGACAGCTGAAGCATCGAGGGCGTGGGTCGAGACGCTGGGCGAGTTCCGACGGAACCGCTCGCTCCTTGGCGGCGTCGCGACAAGCTCGGCGATCAACATCGGCACCGGAGCGCTAGTACCGATCTCCTTGGTCCGACTGAGGACGGAGTTCCACACGCAGGTCTCGGCCATCGGGCTCATGATGGCCGTCGTCGGTTGCGTGACGATCGGCGTCGCGCAGCTGGCCGGTCGCACCCGTCGCGGAAACATCGTTGTCGCGGCCCTGTGTTGTGCCTTTGCGGCCGCACTGGTTCCCCTCCTCCCGTCCGCCGCTCTCCTCGTAGGCGTCCTGTGTGTGGGGAGTGGGGCAGAGGTCTTCTTCAACGTTCGCTGGCGCAGCTTCAGGCAGTCGGTCACCGCCCCGCAGCGCCTCGGTGGAGTGTCCGCGTGGTGCAGGTCGCTGGCCTACATCTGGGTCGCAGCCGCGAGTTTCCTTGCCTCCGGCCTCATGGCGCTCGGTGCCGGTCCAGGGGCAGCCCAGCTCGTACTGGGCCTCGCTTCGGTACTGATCGTCTCCCTGGTGGCGTGCTCTCGCCTCCGACCCGCGATGCCCGTTGAGTGACGCCTGAGCCTCAGTGGGGGAAGGACGTCTCCGCCGGTCTCTCGAGGTCGTCGCGGTAGCCGCGGATGAGGTCCAGGTTGCGGTCGCGCAGGTGGTCGAACCCCTGGCCGATGTTGGAGCCGGGGGTCAGCGACGAGAGTGCCGTGGCGGGGTCGAGTCGGGCCGACACCCAGCCCTCGTGCGAGGCGGCCTTGGCGAGGATGTGCGCGTTCGGCGTGACGATGTGCGAGTTGCCGAAGTAGAGCACCCCCGCGGCATCGACCCCGGTCGCGTTCGCGCCCACCACGAACACGTGGTTGTCGTACGCCCTCGCCCGCGAGGTGAGCTCCCAGATGTCGGCGGAGCGCAGCAGTGCGGAGGGCCGGCAGATGACCTCGGCGCCCTGGACCGCCTGGATGCGGGAGAGCTCCGGATAGTCGCCGTCGAAGCAGATGATCATGCCGATCCGGCCCAGGTCGGTGTCGCAGACCGTCACGGTGCTGCCCGGGGTCACCCAGCCCCCACCGTCGACGTGCTCGGTGCAGAACGGGTGCGTCTTGCGGTAGACCCCGAGCGGGTCTCCCGAAGGTCCGACAAGCACTGAAGAGTTGTAGACGACGCCTCGGCGCGGTCCGCGTTCGTAGGTGCCCAGCACGACGTGGATGCCGAGGTCGCGAGCCACCGCCTGGACCGGCTCGGTCATCGGCCCGGGGAGCTCGCCGACCAGGTCCCACAGCTCCTCGGGTGAGCAGCCGGGGGTGAACCCGGTCGTGGCCGACTCCGGAAGCACGACCAGCTCCGCCCCGGTGGAGTCCGCACAGCGCCTGGTGAAGTCGACGCACTTGTCGAGGTTCTTGCGCACCGTCTCCGCGGACAGGGGCCCGAGAGCCGGAGCGAGCTGCACAGCGGCAGCGGTGAATGCGCGCATCAGTGTCCTCCGATCGCCCATCCCACGATAACGCCGGCCAGCGCGATCGCTCCGCCCGCCAGGACACCCCAGCCGAAGTCGCGCCCGTGGAAGGCGGCGACCGCGGTCCCCACGCCTTCGATGGGCTTGGAGCCGCTCGGAACCTCCGGGGTGGTGGGAGCCTTCGGCTGCTTCTTCTTCTCCTTGCGGACCCCGGCGATGTCATCGTCGACGGCCTCGAAGAACTGTCCGGCCATCTTCTTCGTCACGCCGGCGAGCATGCGCTGCCCGACACCGCCGATCATGCCGCCCACGGCCGCGTCCGCGTCGAAGGTCAGGTCGGTGCCCCCCGACGCCGAGGGGCTGAGACGCACGACCACGTCGGCGTCGACCGTTCCCGGACCCCCGGCACCAGTGGCTTTCAGGGTGAACTGGTTGGGGTGCTGCGGGTCGAGCAGCGCCACGGTGCCGTCGTAGGTCCCCTTGATCGCCGCCACACCGGCGGTGACCGTCATGGCATACCGGTCGGGTCCCAGCTCGGTGAGCGACTCACACCCGGGCAGCGTGCGGCTGAGCACCTGGGGGTCGTGGAACGCGTCCCACACCTGCTGCGGGCTGGCCTTGAGGCCTGCGGCTCCAGAGATCTTCATCGGTCCTCCTCGATAGGGCGGTATGCCGCGGCGCGGGCGAGCGAGGGAAGCTCACCGCGGGCGTGGCGCTGGCGGAGCTCCCAGAGCTCGACGGGGGAGATGGGCATCGACCTGATGGGAAACCCCTCGGCGTCCTCGATCGCCGAGGCGATGACGGCGGTGACCGGGATGCAGCCTGCCTCACCAGCTCCCTTGATGCCCAACGGGTTCAACGGTGACGGGGTCTCGAGGTGGTCGGTCTCGATGATCGGCACCTCCGACGCATACGGCATGAGGAAGTCCATGAAGGACGCGTTGAGTAGCTGCCCCGACTCGTCGTAGACCATCCGCTCGTAGAGGGCGCCCCCGACGCCCTGGGCCACTCCGCCGTGGACCTGGCCCTCGACGATCATCGGGTTGATCATGGTGCCGCAGTCGTGGATCACGCAGTAGCGCAGGATGCGGATCTCGGCTGTCACGGGATCGGTCTCGACGATTGCGGCGTGCATGCCGTTGGCGAACGTCGCCTGGGTGGGGGAGTAGAAGTCCTTGCCCTCCAGTCCAGGCTCGTCGTCGTCCGCCACGGGTGGCTTGGAGATGTCGCCACCCCCGGCGAACTGGGTCGCGGCCTTCGCCGCCTCGTCGAAGGCATAGCGCAGCGGGTTGGACAGGACCGAGACCGTCCCCAGCGACATCCGCGTCGCCGGGGCGCCTTTGACCTGGACGACGCCCCCGACGATCTCCAGGTCGTCCACCGACACCTCGAGCGCGTCGGCGGCGATGCGCAGCGCCTTGGCCCGGACGTTGCGCGCGGCGAGCGCGATCGCGTTGCCGCTCATCACGGCAGCCCGCGAGGCGAACGTCCCCACGGCATACGGCATCCGGCGGGTGTCGCCCGTGGTGACGAACACGTCCTCGAACGCCACGCCGAGCTCCTCGGCGACGATCTGGGCGAAGGCCGTCTCGTGCCCCTGCCCCTGGGAGGTCAACCCGGTGGAGACGTTGACCCGGCCACTGGTCTCGATCTGGATGTGGCCGCCTTCGTAGGGGCCCACCCCGGTGCCCTCGACGTAGCAGCCGATGCCCAGACCGACCTTGCGACCGTGTGCCTCGGCATCGTCGCGGTAGGCGGCGAAGTCGTCCCAGCCGACCAGCGCCTTGAGCTTGGCCAGGGACGCGGGGAAGTCGCCGCTGTCGTACCGCAACGGCCGCCCGTCCTGGAAGAGCAGCCCGTGGTCGTACGGCATCTCGGAGGGGAGGATGAAGTTGCGCGACCGCACCTCGGCCCGGTCGAGCCCGAGGTGGTCGGCGATGGCGTCCATGGTGCGCTCCATGGCGAAGCACCCCTGCGGGCGTCCCGCGCCTCGGTACGGGGTGACGATCACGGTGTTCGTGTACAGCGACCAGAACTCGCACCGGTAGGCGCCCGGCTTGTAGGGGCCAAGCAGCTGGGTCGAGGTGATGATCGGGACGATGATGCCGTAGGGGATGTAGGCGCCGTTGTCGTGCCAGAACCTGACGTCGAGCCCGAGGATCCGTCCCTCGTCGTCGAATCCCACCCGGACCTGCTGCAGCTGACCCCGTTCGTGCGCCGAGGAGATGAAGTGCTCTCGCCGGTCCTCGGTCCACTTCACTTGCTGCCCAAGGGTTTTCGCCGCCCAGGGCACGAGAACCTCCTCCGGCCACGGGTGCATGATCTTGGCCCCGAAACCGCCGCCCACGTCGGGTGCGATGCATTCCACCTTGGCCAGCGGCAGGTCGAGCTTGGCTGCGACCGCGGCCCGCACCCCGGTGGAGGTCTGGGTCGAGGTGAAGATCCGCAGCTCGTCCTTCTCGGGGTCCCAGCGGGCCAGGACGCCTTTGCCCTCCATCGGCATGGAGGCGCTGCGTTCGATGGACAGGTCGAGGTCGAGGGTGTGCGGCGCGCCGGCGAGGGCCAGCTCGACATCACCGACCTCCTGCACCAGATGGGCCGCAACGTTGCCCGGGACGTCGGGGTGCACCAGGTCGGCGCCGTCCCGTGCCTTCGCGATGCCGACGACGGGGGCGAGCGCCTCGTAGTCGACCCTGATCCGCTGGCACGCGTCCTCAGCGAGGTAGCGGTCGCGAGCGACGACCATGACGACCGGTTCGCCGACGTGGTTCACCTCGTCCTTGGCGAGCGCGTATGCCGTGCGTCCATGGGTGAGTGCGGGGTGGGGAATCAACAGGGGCAACGGTTCGCCGACGCGGCCCGGGAGGTCCTCGTGCGTGTAGACGGCGACGAGCCCCTCCACGTCCAGCGCTCCGGTGACGTCGATGTCGACGATCCGGGCATGCGCGTGGGGGCTGCGGACGAAGGCCGCTGCGAGCGCCCCATGGCCGAGGTCGTCGAGGTAGCGGCCGCCACCGGTCAGCAGCCGCGGGTCCTCCTTGCGCCGGATCGGGCCGCCGAACATCTTCGTGGTCATGACGGGGTGCCGGTCGCCTGGTCGCGGCGGAGCTCGGCCGCCCGAAGCACGGACTTCACGATGTTCTGGTAGCCGGTGCACCGGCAGAGGTTGCCCGAGATGGCCTCGCGCGCCTCGGGCTCGGTGGGATTCGGGTTCTCCTCCAGATACGCGGTGATGGTCGTGAGGAACCCCGGCGTGCAGAAGCCGCACTGCAGACCGTGGCACTCGCCGAAGGCCTGTTGCACGGGGCCCATCGCGTCGGGGCCGCCGAGCCCCTCGACGGTGGTGATCGCATAGGTCTGGGCTGTCACGGCGAACATCAGGCAGGAGCGCATCGGCTGACCGTCGACGAGCACCGTGCACGCGCCGCAGACCCCGTGTTCGCAGCCGACGTGGGTGCCGGTGAGCTCGAGGTCGTGGCGCAGGAAGTCCGAGAGCAGCCGCCGCGCCGGCGCCTGGGCGTGACGGCGTACCCCGTTGACGGTGAGGGTGATGTCGAGCAGCTCCTCGGTGGTCGGCTCGCTCATGCGGTAGGACCCTTCCTCTGTACGGCTGAACCGGGTTGCGCGGCAACGGATCTTGCGGCTGCCTCGGATAGAGCGAGTCGAGCCAGCTCGACGGCCAGCATGGCGCGGTACTCGGCGGTGGCGTGGATGTCGCCCTCGGGTTCGATGCGTTCGTGAACGGTTTCCGCGGCCGCGGCCCAGTCGACGGCGGCCGGCTCCTGGCCGGCGAAGTGGGCGGTCACGTCGACGACGCGGGGCACGTCGGTCACCGAGACGAACGACAGGCGGGCGTCGGACACCACCCCGTCACGGACCCCGACGGCGGCCGCGACCCCTGCCATGGCGTAGTCCCCGTGCCGGCGCGCTCGCTCGAGGAACGCGGTGCCGGTCCCGTCGGCGAAGCGCGAGAACCGCACGGCCACGACAAGCTCGTCCTGCTCGAGGGAGGTCTCCAGAGCGCCCAGGAAGAAGTCCGCCGCAGCGATCTCCCGCGAGCCCGACGCCGAGGCAGCCTCGACGACCCCGTCGGCCAAGGCCAGCACCGCCGGCATCTCGCCGGCCGCGTCCGCGTGCGCGATCGATCCCACCGTCGTCCCCCGGTTCCGGATGACCGGATGGGCCACGTGCACCAGCGCTTGGCGCAGCAGCGGCAGCGCGGCATACGCGCCGTCGTGGTGCTCGAGCTGCGCATGCCGCACGAGGGCACCGACCCGGACCGCGTCGTGGGTGACGGTCACCTGCGCCAGCTCGCTCACCTGGTTGATGTCGACGAGGTGACCGGGGGAGGCCAGGCGCATGTTGAGGATGGGGATCAGGCTTTGCCCGCCGGCGAGCACCTTGCCGTCATGCCCCACCTCCGCGAGCACCGCGGTGGCCTCCTCCACAGAACGGGGGGCGTGGTGCACGAAGGATGAGGGCTTCACAGACTGATCCTGCCTTCTCGAGGGGGCGGGGGAAACGGGTGTGGGCCCCCGACTGCTCATCGGGGGCCCACCCTGACGTTCAGCGCCGGGGGTCCGCCTGGTTCAGGTCGTCTACCCCGTCGCTGTCGCCATAGGTGTCATGTCCACCGACGGTGATCACCGCGCCCTCGGCGCGAGCCCGCAGATCGGCCGGCGCGAGCGCCTTGGCCAGGTGGTAGGCCGCGACCGCCACGATCGTGCCCAGCGCGATACCGGTGAGCGAGAAGCTGTCGTTGAACTTCAGCGAGACGTTTCCGATCCCGATGACGATGCCCGCGGCAACGGGGACCAGGTTGATCGGGTTGCCGAAGTCGACGCCGTTCTCCTTCCAGATCTTGGCGCCGAGCAGGCCGATCATGCCGTACAGGACCACGGTGATCCCACCGAGCACCCCACCGGGCGTCGACGCCACGAGCGCGCCGAACTTGGGCGAGAGGCCGAACGCGATCGCGACGATCGCCGCGACGTAGTAGGCAGCCGTGGAGTAGACGCGGGTGGCCGCCATGACGCCGATGTTCTCGGCATACGTCGTCGTGGGGGAGCCGCCGACCGCAGTGGCGATCACCGTGCCGATGCCGTCTGCGGCGATGGCCCGACCCATGACCGGGTCGAGGTCGCGCTTGGTCATCTCGGCGACCGCCTTGACGTGACCGGTGTTCTCGGCGATCAGGGCGATGACCGCCGGGAGCACCAACAGGATCGCGGCGACCGAGAAGCTCGGTGCATGCCAGCCGACGATCTCCTTGCCGCCCACGATCTGGGTGTGCGGTGGGAAGCCGATCCAGTCGGCCGCCTTGATGCTGTCGAAGTTCGTGCGGAAGTGGGTCGTGATCTTGCCGGGCCCGGGGCTGAACGACGTGATCTGGCCGAAGACCTTGTCGAAGATCCATGACAGGACGTAGCCGAACACCAGGGCCAGGAAGACCGCGATCCGGCCGATGAACCCCTTGAAGGCGACCGCGCAGACGATGACGAACACCATCACGAGCAGGGCGACCCACTGGTCTTGCGGCCAGTAGATGTTGGCGACGACGGGCGCGAGGTTGAACCCGATGAGCATGACGACGGCGCCGGTCACAACGGGAGGCAGCACCTTGTGCAGCACGCCCGACCCGAGGAAGTGGATGAGCACTCCGACAGCGGCCAGGACCAGACCGGCGACGAGGATCGCTCCGGTGACCCGGGCCGAGTTGGCCCCGGGCTGCGCGCGGATCGCGGCGACACCGCCGACGAAGGACGCGGACGTCCCGAGGTAGCTCGGGACCTTGCCTTGGACGATGAGCAGGAAGCACATCGTCGCGATCCCGCTCATCATGATCGCGAGCTGGGCGTTGAGGCCCATGATCAGAGGGAAGACGAAGGTCGCCCCGAACATCGCCACGACGTGCTGGGCCCCTAGGCCGATGGTCTTGCCCCAGGAGAGGCGTTCATCGGGTGCGACGACATCATCCGGCCCCATCGTGCGGCCGTCGCCGTGCAGCTTCCAACCCAATCCCACAGCCATGCGGACTCCTTATTCACCGCCGCGTCAACCGGTATGACGTGGCTCACGCTCCCTTGCGGGATAGGCGAAAACTAGCGGGACCAGTGGCCCATTCATTGGGCAATAGTTGATATCCGCCGCCGTGTGGGTTTCGGCAGACTGTGCTCTGACAGCGCTCAGATCCCACGCATCTGGTGCACTTTGAGGGCGAGCGCCAGCTTGAGCCGCAGCTGCGGGTCGGAGGTGAACGGGCCGAGCATCTTCTCCAGCTTCACGATCCGGTACCGCAGCGTGTTGTAGTGGAAGAACATCAGCCGAGCGGTCTCGGCCACGTTCATGTTGGTGTCGATGAGGATGGACAGCGTCCGGCGCAGGTCGGCGTTCTCGGCGACGCCGTCGTTGGCCAGGTCGCCCAGCGCCTCGTCGACGAACCGGCGCAGGTCCGCACTGTCGGGGATCAGGGCCAACAGGCGAAAGATCCCGAGCCCATCGAAATGGGTGACCGAGGAGTCCCCGTTCAGCTGCCGGCCGACACTCACCGCGCTGAGCGCCTCCTCGTAGGCCTGCGGCAGGGCGGCCACCGTGTCGATCGGACGGGACACGCCAGTCGAGAAGGTGCGGCGCCCACCCCCTCCGATGCCGCTGACGACGCGGACCACCTCGCTGACCCCGCGCATGATCGCGTCGGTGTCCCAGCCTTCGGGCACGGCGACCAGCGCCACGACCTCCTGGCTGAAGCCCACCACCGGGGCCTTGGCGTCGCGCACCGCCATCGTCTGGCTCCACGCTCGCGCGAAGCGTTGCTGAAGCGAGCTGACCTCTTCTGGGGGTCGCGTCGTGTGGACGTCGTCCTCGTCGGTTTCGGCGACCACCACCACCATTCGGCGGTCGATGTCCCAGCCCAGCGCCCTGGCGTGGGCGACCGCTTCGGCGGCCGAGCCGGCCCTGCCGGACAGCGCATCTCGCAGGAACTCGGCGCGGTACTTGCTCTCGACGGCGGAGACGGCCTGGTCCTTGGTGATCGCCAGCGCGGCCACCGTGGCGGCGCGTTCGAGCAGGTGCACGTCGTCGGCGGTCAGGCGGCGGTCCTCGGCGAAGACCGCCAGCAGACCATGGTTGGTCTGACCCGCCACGATGCGCACCATCGCACGCTGGGCGTTGACGTCGTGGGACTGACGGATGCCGACCGGTTCCCGCTCGGTGATCAGGCGACCGGTCTTGTCGAAGCAGCTGAGCGCCAGGGCGGTGGCGAGCGCCTGCTCCGAACCCGCCTGGGCCAGCACCCGGCCGTCGCTGCTGGTGACCATCGCGACGCCTCCGAGGAACTCCGCCAGCCCCTGGCACAGGTCCTCCAGGCCGCCACCGGCCAGTACCACGTCGACCAGGATCTGGTGGGCCTTCTCGACGCGTTCCAGGATCCCGGACTGCTGGTCGAGCACGGCCTCGAGCACCTCGGTGACGATCAGCTCGGCTCGTTCGGTCGCCCGTGCCAGGACGAGCGGCAGGCCGGCTTCGCGGGCCTGCGCACCCCACCGGTCCAGCTGGTGGGGGCGTCCCCCGGCGACCAGCAACGCGGCAGCCCCGCTGCGTGCGGTCTCCAGGATGGGCGTGCGTCCGGCGCTCTCCCATGCCTCGAGCATCGCGGCGTCGGCGCAGACGAGGTGTTGGCGAGGAGCTGCCGCACTGCCGAGCAGGGACGCCCGGACCACGACGCGCTGGAGCTGGCCCCCGGCGGGAGGGGTGGCGTCAGCGAGCGAGGGCAGCGAGAGCAGCCCCTCGAGGGTGACGCCGCCGACCGTCTCGTCAGCGGCGCCGTCCGCTGGCAACTCCGTGGCAACCAAGCCGTGATCCTTGGCAACATTCACCATGAGGTGACTGTAACCGCACTCGATACGGTCGCTGGGTCAGCACCCCTTTCACCCTGACCAGTTCCGGATCGGAGACCCCGGTGGCAGCAGCCCCGACAGTCTGGCCCGCTGCCGTCTCGCAGCGCTCGGCCGGCGTGTTGGGCGCAGCCCGCCGACCGGCCGCCGTCCTGGGCGCCTTCCCCCGGGCGCTCTACCTCGAGGTGGGGCAGAGTCGGGCGCTCCTGCCGCTCGTCGCCCCCGGCGGCCTGCGACTGCCTACCGCCGTGACTGTGGCCAGCACCGTGGTGGGCTGGGGCGTCCAACCGGGCGATCAGGTGCTCGTCGGGAACGGCGAGATCTGCCTGCCGGGCGTCGTCGTGCGGGCCGTGCGTAGCTGGCGTCCGGTTCGAGCGCCTTCGGCGGAGGATGGCCGCGTGCCCGACCCCGGCGCAGTGCGTGTGCGGTTGCCGTGGAGCGACCCGGCGCGACGGCTCACGGACCGGCTCCAGGCTGGTGAGGACGTGCGCTCGGGCGTGGCGGCTCTGGTCGGCGCCGGTCCGGGCCTGACCCCCAGCGGCGACGACGTCCTGTGCGGGATGTTGCTCGGCCTGCGCTTGGCCGGACCCGCGTGGGCCTCGCTCGGTACCGTCCTCTGGCGCGCGGTACAGCCTCGGCTCGCCTCGACCACGAGCCTTTCCGCGGCGCTGCTCGCCGAGGCGGCCGAGGGGTATGCCGTGCCGCCGGTCGTGCGTGTGGCCGAGGCACTCGTGGGTGGCGACACCGCCCAGATCGCGGCCGCCGTCCCAGCCGTGCTCGCCATCGGACACACCTCCGGCGCCGACCTGCTCGGCGGCCTCGTCGGGGCGCTCGAGGCCTTCATCCCCCACACCCGTCGTGCCACAACCCTTGGGAGCCTGCCGTGACCGACCACCTCGAGGTGCGCCGCGGGGCGTACTACGACTCCGTCAGCCTGATGCAGGTGTCCCGGCATGTGGCCGCGGCGCCTGGAGTCCAGGCCGCCCAGGTCGCGATGGCCACCGAGCTCAACCTCGAGGTGATCGCCGGCATGGGGTTCCGGATTCCCGAGGACGTCCAGCCCAACGAGCTGGTCGTGGCCGTCCGGGGCGACGACGACGCGGTGGCGGCGGGAGTAGCCGCGCTGGAGGAGATGTTGGCGACCCTGAAGTCCGCGGGAGCTCACGCAGCCGGCTTCGGCGAGGCGCCACCTCCCCGCACCCTGGGCGCGGCGGTGGCTCAGTCCGGGGCCACGCTTGCCATGGTGTCGGTGCCAGGGCAGTACGCCACGATCGAGGCGCTTGACGCGCTCGGACGCGGCGTCTCGGTGATGCTGTTCTCGGACAACGTCCCGGTCGAGGACGAGGTTCGACTCAAGGAGCTCGCGGCGGAGGCTGACCTGCTTGTGATGGGTCCGGACTGCGGCACGGCCGTGGTCGCCGGGGTGGCCTTCGGGTTCGCCAACGTCGTCCGTCGCGGGTCGGTCGGTCTGGTCGCCGCCTCCGGCACGGGAGCCCAGCAGCTCATGGCACTGCTGGACGCCGGCGCGGTGGGGGTCAGCCACTGCCTTGGCGTGGGTGGCCGGGACCTCTCCGCGGCGGTCGGCGGGCGATCAACCCGTCAGGCCCTCGCCGCGCTCGACGCGGACCCGGACACCAGCTCCATCATCGTGGTGTCCAAGCCGCCGGCCCCCGAGGTCCTCGTCGACCTCGAGAGGTATGCCGCGGGGCTGGCCACCCCCGTGCACTGGGCCATCCTCGGGGCCGGCCGCCCCGACCTCACCGCCGCGACCGAGGCTGCGTTGGCGGCCATGGGCGCGGACCCACCTTCGTGGCCGTCCTGGGAGGGCGCCGCGCAACACCCAGTCGGGGGATACCTGCGGGGACTGTTCTGCGGTGGCACTCTCGCCGACGAAGCGATGCTCCTTGCCAGCGGTCAGCTGGGCGGCATCCGCTCGAACATCCCCCTGGCGCCCGAGCTGGCCCTCGGGGCTGACCTGCGCGCGGACGACCACCTCGTCATCGACTTCGGCGACGACACCCTCACCAGAGGCAGGCCACACCCGATGATCGACCCGAGCCTGCGGCTCGAACGCGTCGCCGCGGAAGCGGCCGACCCCCTCTGCGGGGTGCTGCTGCTCGACCTGGTGCTCGGCCACGGCGCCCACCCCGACCCGGCACCGGAGCTCGCGGCCGCCATCCGTGCGGCCCGCGAGACGGCCGGCCGGGACCTGCCGGTTGTGGTGTCGCTGACCGGCACCACCGATGACCCGCAGGGCCTGAGCAGAAGCGCAGACACGCTGCAGCAGGCCGGCGCCGCGGTCTTCCTGTCCAACGCCCAGGCCACCCGCCGCGCCGTGTCCTTGGTGGCCGGCCCCGACCGCAAGGACGTGTCCAGATGACCTCGCCACTGCGCGGGCTGCTGTCCGCCGACCCCGTCGTCGCCACCTCAGGGGTGAGCCTGTTCGCCGAGGCTCTCCGGGCGCAGGCCGTACCGGTGACCGAGACCGACTGGCAGCCACCGCTGGACGGCACCGCGACGCAGCTGGCGGCCGTCATGGGTGACCGGCGACGGCTCGAGGCCAACGCCATTGCACTGCAACGGATGACGGCCGCCGGGGCTGACTTCGTCGACGTCCGGCCGGCCAGCGAGGCGCTGGGCCTCGAACGCGGCACGTTCCTGCATGCCGGTCCGCCACTGGAGTGGTCCCGGGCTTCCGGCCCGATGCGCGGCGCCCTGATCGGGGCGATGCTCTTCGAGGGGATGGCCCAGACCCCCGAGGCAGCCGAAGCCGCGCTCGCCGACGGCCAGGTCACGCTCGAGCCGTGTCACCACCGCGACGCCGTGGGGCCGATGGCCGGGGTCATCTCTCCCTCGATGTGGGTCTACGAGCTGCGCGACGAGGTGCACGACCACACCTCGTGGTGTTCGCTCAACGAGGGCCTGGGCAAGGTGCTGCGCTATGGCGCCTACGGGCCCGAGGTGCTCGACCGGCTGCACTGGATGAACTCCGTGCTCGGGCCGTTGCTGCAGCAGGCGATCCGAGCCGCCGGGCCGATCGACGTCAAGTCGATCATCGCCCAGATGCTGCACATGGGCGACGAAGGACATAACCGCAACCGGGCCGGTTCGCTCATGCTCCTGCGCGAGCTCCTCCCCTCCCTCATCACGGCCGATGGCTCGTCCGGTGACATCGCGGAGGCAGTCCGCTTCTCCGGGGCCAACGAGCACTTCTTCCTCAACCTCGGCATGCCGGCCTGCAAGCTCTCGACCCTCGCAGCGGAGGGCATCCCCGGCTCGTCTGTCGTGACGACGATGGCGCGCAACGGCACCGACTTCGGGATCCGCACGGCAGGCACCGGCAACCAGTGGTTCACCGGTCCGGCCAACACTCCGGAGGGCCTGTTCCTCGGGTCCTACGGGCCGGAGGACGCCAACCCCGACATCGGCGACTCGGCCATCACCGAGACGGCCGGGATCGGTGGCTTTGCCATGGCTGCGGCCCCGGCGATCGTCCGCTTCGTGGGCGGTGACGTCCCCTTCGCGCTCCGGACGACGCGCACGATGTACGAGATCACGGTCGGTGAGCACACGGCATACCAGGTGCCGATCCTGGAGTTCCGTGGCACGCCCACGGGCATCGACGTCGTCGCGGTGGCCCGGACGGGCATCCTGCCCCAGATCAACACTGGCATGGCCGGCCGAGTCGCGGGGACCGGCCAGGTGGGTGCGGGTCTGGTGACGCCACCGATGGCGTGCTTCAGCGGTGCCCTCGAGGCGCTGGCCGAGAGCGCCGGGCGCTGACCGCGTGATCGACGAGTGATCGACGAGTGACGGGCGAGTGCCAGGCGCGTGCTGGAGGCGTGGCAGGATACGGGACCGTGACGGCACGCATCCTCGACGGCAAGGCGGTCCTTGCGACCATCAAGGACGAGCTGCGGGGCAGGGTGGGGGTGCTGCGCGAGCACG
>DASYGI010000315.1:0-8675 GCA_035999925.1 Pedococcus sp. | reverse complement strand
ACATCGATGGGCTGGCCACCCCACCAGGCGAGGTAGTTCGGCTGTGGAAGGTACAGGTTGCGCTCCGCCTGCCTGGTCAGGCCGGGCGCCACGGGGACGTCATCACCGGTGACGGTGACTCGTCGACCGCCGAGGTAGTCGGCCATCAGGCTGATCCCTGCGCCAACGTCGACGCGGGCCACGAACTCGTCGAAGTCTGCCGCGAGGTCGCGGGCCATCTCGAAGACGGTGGCGTCGTCGACCTGGCGCCATCGCATTCCATCGGCATTCGGGGTCAGCACTTCCAACAAGGTGTCGAACGGCGCGAAGAAGTCAGGCAGCGTGTCGTAGTCCTGACCCGAGAAGATGCTGGGCTCGAAACCCAGCGGTGCCTCGCGGCGGCCCACCGCACTCTTGTCGAACCCCGTCGACCAGGCATCCGCACCCAGCTGCAGGGCTGCGGCCGTCCCCAGCAGTGCCGTGAGCCCGCTCTGCCCGAGAGCGTCGTCGGCGGCCGACACCAGGGGCGTGACCAGACCCCTGATCGTCGCGAGCACCAGGTCTGCGTCCTCGGCACCGGCGTCCGGGCCGCCGATGGCGGCACTAAGCACGCGCTCCCACGGTGGGTCGGCCGCCGCCTGACGAGCCGCAGTGCGCGCGAGCGGATGCGCGCTGCGGGCACCCTGGATCGCGGACAGCTCCCCATCGACGATGCCCTCCGGGGAGCCCAGCCGCTCGATGGCTCGCTGGATGAGTCGGGAGTTCGACCGATCCTGTCCGAGGAGCGCGGCCAGCGCCGTGTCGGCTACCAGCGCATCGGAGCCCACCAGCACGATCCCTGCCTCCACCGCGTCCGGCAGCCGGGCGCCGTCTGCGCCGACGCTCGGCTGCAGCGCGTCGACCACCACCAGCGTGGGGGGCAGATGGGCCAGCAGGTCCACCGCCACGTCGGCAACCTCGGCCCCGGGCACTTCATGGGCGGCGCCCACCAAGGTCGCCAGGCACCCGGCATACCCATCGAGTAGGTCGGTCACCGCGCGGGCCACCAGCACCCGGGTGCCCGCTCGCGCCCAGGCCGACGACACCGGGCGTCCATGGAGCACGGCGGTCTCGGGCACGGGCGCCTCGATCGGGTCAGCTGCGAGATCCACCAGGTCGTAGGCGCGCCCGCGTTCCGTGCGGCCCCGGACTCCGGCCTGCCGGGCGAGAGTGTGGACCGACCGGTGCCCACGGTCGCGGTCATAGGCGGTGAGCGAGTAGCCGACCGCCACGTCGACGCAGCCCGCCTCGACGAGTAGGTCGACCACCTCGTGAATGACCGCAGCGCTGGCGGGGGTGGGTTGGGAGAGCCGAGCCAGCACGACCGCCGGGCCAGTCATGGGAATCGCGAGGCGGCGAAACGCGTCGGTCAGGCCCGTGACCGCAGTGCCCGCAGCCCGGTGGCCCCTGACCACCACGCAGGCCAGCGGCTCCCGACTCCGGACGCCCGGTGGGGCCACTCGTCAATGAAACCAGCGACCCCTCGCTAGCGATAGGGCCCGATGCCATAGTGGGTTGATGGCCAACGACACTGACATCCAACAGCGCATCAGGGATCTCATCGACGAGGAGCACGGGCTGCGCTCGAGGCTGGCGACGGGAGAGATCAGCGTCGAGGAGGAGAACCAGCGACTTCGTCATGTCGAGGTGGAGCTCGACCAGTGCTGGGATCTGCTGCGGCAGCGCCGGGCACGTCGCGAGTTCGGCGAGAACCCTGATGGGGCGCAGGTCCGGGACGCCCGCACCGTGGAGGGCTACACCGGCTGAGGCTGGCTGGTCGAGCTAGCCCCCAGCTCACCAGCCGCGGTCGACCCATTCCTGGAGCTTCGGTGACTCGGTGCCGACGGTGGTTGCTTCCCCATGGCCAGGCAGGACGACAGTGTCCGCAGGAAGGGTGAACAACCGGGTCCGAACGGACTCGATGATGGTGGCGAAGTCGCTGTAGTCGTGGCGGGTTGCCCCAGGGCCACCGGGAAAGAGCGTGTCGCCGCTGAGGACGACGCCCAGTGCAGGCGCGTACAGGCAGCACGAGCCCGGAGTGTGGCCAGGCGTGTGGACCACCTCCAGCGTCACGTCGCCGACCCTGATCGCGTCCCCGTCGAGGAGGTCTCGGTCCGGGGTCACGGGGTAGTACTCGTCCCACAGGAACCGGTCGGCCGGATGCAGGTAGGCCGGGGCGCGCGTCCCGTCACACACCTCGCCAACTGCGTCGAGATGGTCGAAATGACCGTGCGTGACGAGCACTCCGAGCACCCGCCGCCCGCGCGCGATGGCCTTGACGATGGCGCGGCCGTCATGTCCGGCATCGACGATGAGGCACTCCCGGTCGTCGCCCAGGACCCACGTGTTGTTCTCGAGGGTCACCTCGCCGCCAGGCGTGGTCAGGGTGCCTGTCGTGACGACCCGCTCGACGCGCACACCGCCAGCGGAGGGGGTGATATTCGGCATACCCCCATCCTTTCGTAGTGCTCGCGTCCCTGGCCATTCTCCTCAGCCCACCTACGATGTGCCGATGGCAACCTCCCGCTCCCGTGTGCGGCGACGCCGAGTAGGTGCCCTCGTCGTGCTGGTCCTCGTGGCGGTGGTCGCCGCGGGGGCGTTCCGGGTCCTGCAGCCGCTCCCTGAGCTCAGCATGAAGCCGACCGGGCGGCTTGTGGCCCACACGGCCGGCCGGACGCCCGCGTTGCCGTGGCCGAGCCAGGGGCAGTCGGCACTGGTGGTGCTGGGGGCCGGCACCGCGGGGATCCATGGTTCAGCAGGTTCGATCCCCATCGGCAGTGTGGCCAAGGTGGCGACAGCACTCGTGGTGCTGCACGACCACCCCTTGACCGGCAACGCGCCCGGGCCGACGTTGACTGTGTCGCCTGCCGACGAGCGTGAGTATGCCGCGGCGCTCGGCACCGGCGACTCGATGGTGCCCGTGGTGGCGGGGGAGCGGATCACCGAGCGTCAGGCCCTGGAAGCATTGATGGTTCCCTCGGCCGACAACATCGCTGACCTGCTCGCGCGGTGGGATGCGGGAAACACCGCGAAGTTCGTCGCCAAGCTGAACCGACTCGCTATCCAGCTGGGCGCCCGGCAGACCCACTACGCGGATGCCAGTGGTCTGAGCAGTGCAACGACGAGCACAGCGGTCGACCAGATCCGACTCGGCGAACGGGCGCTCAAGGAGCCCGCGCTCGCGGCGATCATGAGCGAGCGGTCGGCGACCCTGCCCGTGGCGGGGCGCGTCACGAACTACAACGGGTTGTTGGGTGCGGACGGGGTGGTGGGGATCAAGACCGGCTCCACGACCGCGGCCGGCGGCAACCTGCTGTTCGCTGCGCAGACGCAGGTGGGTGGTCATCCGGTCACCGTGGTGGGGGCCGTGTTCGGACAAGCCGTCGGTATGCCGCCACTGTCGGCGTTGACCGTCGCCATCAACTCCTCACGCGTGCTGCTTCGCTCCGCGGTAGCAGCGCTACGCCCGTCGCTGGTGGTGCCGGCGGGTCAGCCTGTCTCGTCTGGCATCACGGCCTGGGGCGGGTCAGCGACGGCGCGGACGACAAGCCCGATCACGGTGTTGGCCTTTCCGGGGCAGGCACTGCGGGTTTCGGCGAGCGGCTGTCGGCTGGGCGCGCCCGTGGCGGCCGGAACTCCGTGTGGGCGAGTGATGGTCGCGTGGGGTGATGCGCTGAGCGGAACGTCGTCGGCCGTGACGGGGGTCAACGTCGATCGGGGCGTTGCAGAGCCGACGTTGCGATGGCGGCTGTTCCGATAGCGGTTCCAGCGACTGTGCGCGCGATGCCTACCGGGCGCCCAGTCGCCCGTGCGGGGGCGCGAGCTCGGTGACTCGGACGACGGCGTCGACGGGCAGCGGTCGGTAGAGGTGGGGGAACAGCTCCGCCGTCACTGGGTTGCCTACCTCGATGACCGGCGGCTCGGCAAGCCGAGTCTCGTCGATCTCCAGCAGTAACAAGGGGTTTGGGTGGTCGGCGTAGAACGCCTGGCGCACGACCGGCCACTGCTCGGCCGAGGAACAGTGGATGAAACCCTCCTGCTCGAGGGTGCGCCCCAACGTCGACTGGGTGTAGCTGCCTGACGCCAGGGCCCGCTCCCAATGCCGCGGCTCGGCGAGGTGGTAGATCGTCACCGGCCCGAGGCTAGCCCGCAGGGCCTCTGGGGCGAGGATCGGTGTGACCCGGCTACTTTCCGCGCAGACCGAACGGGTTGCCGTCGGCGTCGGTGAGCACGCACACCCGTGTCTCGGGAGCGACCTGACGGGGGGCATCGCGCTCGGTGGCCCCAGCCGCCATCAGGGTTGCGCGCGTCTGGTCAAGGTCGTCGACGTCGGCAAAGGCCACCGGTCCGCCACCCGCCCCAGCTGGGTTCAGGGCGACCTCGAAGCCGCTGATGTTGTAGCCGACGTAGTACGGCTGGTCGGTATGCGGTGCGCCGAACAGGGCGGTGTACACGGCCTTGGTGGCCTCGAGATCGGACACCGGGATCACCAGACTGCGGATCGTGGGACTCATCTTCGTTTCCTCCAGGTCAGGACGGCCGCCAAGGGGGCCGCCGTGTCGTCGATGATGACGAGGCTACGAGCCGGGCCTGGACCGACGCTTCTCGAAAACTGACCGTCCAGGTCCTGCCTCAGTCCTCGGACCCACTCTCAAGACCCCCAAACTCGACGAAAGGTGGTCACACCGGCGCCGGAGGCGCAGGATGACAGGGTGGAGACGTGGGACGCCATGCGGGCGCGACGAAACGTTCGGCAGTTCACCGATCAGCCAGTCCCCGACGAGGCGCTCGACCGCATTCTCGAGGCCGGACGACGTGCCCCCTCGGCGGGTAACTGGCAGCCTTGGGACTTCGTGCTCGTCACGAACCGTGCGCAGCTGGTCGAGCTGGCGAAGGTCTGGCAGGGCGCCAGGCACGTCGCCGGCGCGGCCGCGGCGATCGCGATCGTCGCGGCAGAGCCGCAGGACGACCGGCAGTCGGCCCTGCTCCAGTACGACCTTGGCCAGGCCACCTATGCGATGACCGTCGCCGCAGCGGACCTGGGGGTCGGCACGGGTCACGCTGCCGCCACCGACCAGGACCAGGCCAAGGCCGTACTGGGATTTCCGGAAGGGCGATTCCTCGCCTACCTGCTGTCCGTCGGCTATCCGTCGGACAAGCCGTTGGCCGTCATCGAGCGGCTGAACCGTCGCCCCTTCGACGAGGTCGTGCACCGAGGGGGATGGTGACCATCCGGACTCAGGTCAGGTCGGCTCAGCCGAGCCCCTCGAACGGACGGACCTCCACCTTTCCGCGACAGGCCTTGGAGCCCTCGGCCGCGAGTCGCAACGCCACGTCCAGGTCTGGCGCCTCGATGACCCAGAATCCCCCGATGACCTCCTTGGCCTCCAGGTAGGGGCCGTCAGTCAGGACCGGGGTGTCCGTCTGTCCGTCGACGACGGTCGCCGTCGACGCCGGCTGAAGTCCCCCCGCGAACACCCAGTAACCATCGGCGCGCAGCTTGTCGTTGAAGGCTCCGGTGGCGGCGAATGCCTGCTCCATCTCCTCCTTCGAGCCGTAGCTGCCGAACTCGTCCATCTCGGCGGGGCCGTGCACCGCCAACAGGTAATGCGCCATCACACGTCTCCTCAGTTCCGGGGCGGTCCCGATGACCACCTTCCACCCACACCACGAACGGTGTCCCACAGATCCGACAACCCGCCATCATGTCGCAGAGCACTAGCATCGGCTACGGTCGCCCAGCTCGCCGAACTCACCGAGGATGACGCCGATGTCACTCACGAGGATCCACAACTTCTCCATCTCCCTCGACGGCTACGCCACGGGCGAACCGCAAACGCTGGAGACGCCCTTCGGGCATGCGGGGCACCGACTGCACACGTGGATGTTCGCTACCCGGTTCTGGGATGCTTCAGGAACCGTCGGAGTGGACAACGCCTTCGCCGAGCGGCACAGCTCTGGCATCGGCGCAGAGATCATGGGCGCCAACAAGTTCGGGCCACCCGGGTGGCGGGACGACCCGGACTGGAGGGGCTGGTGGGGTCCGAACCCGCCGTTCCACACCCCGACCTTCGTTCTGACCCACCGCCCGCGCCCTCCTATGGAGATGGAAGGCGGCACCACGTTCCATTTTCTCGACGCCACTCCCGCCGAGGCGCTCGAGCAGGCCCGCGACGCCGCAGCTGGGCAGGACGTCCGCATCGGCGGGGGCCCCACCGTCGTTCGTGACTTTCTCACCGCCGGGCTCGTCGACCACATGCATGTCGTCCAGGTGCCGATCGTGCTCGGCCGCGGCGTCCGGCTCTGGGAGGGACTCGACTCGCTCGAAGACTCCTACGACGTCGAGGCGCTCTCGTCGCCGAGCGGCGTCACCCACCTGACGTTCACGCGCAAGGTCACCTCGTAAGGGTCAACGCTCCGCGGCATACGCGTCGTGGTAGTTCCACCATCGGTAGGGCGGGGTCTGGGGGTAGTTCCCCGGGGTGTCCTCCCAGGTCTCTTGCCGACCCAACGCGGTGATGTCGAGGTAGTTCCACGTGCTGCCCATCGCCTCGTCACCACGGTTGTTCACGAGATAGGTGCGAAACACCCGGTCTCCGTCGCGGATGAAGGCATTGGTGCCGTGCCATTCGTCGACTCCGAAGTCGGCATCGAACTCGTCGGTGAGCGTGTACCACGGGATGAGCGCCCAGCCATTGCGCGCCTTCAGGTGGTCGATATCTGCCTGAGGGGCGCGCGAGACGAATACCAAGGTGGTGTCGCGAGCGTTCAGGTGCCCTGGATGGGCCACCTGGTCGGCTACGAAGGAACACCCGACGCAGGCACGGTCCGGATAGGAGCCGCCCTCAGCGAACGTGGTGATATCCGGCGCGTAGAAGGCGCGGTAGACGATCAGCTGGCGACGGCCGTCGAACAGGTCGAGAAGGCTCGCCGGCCCGTCTGGTCCTTCGAACCGGTAGTCCTTCTCCACCGCCATCCACGGCATACGCCGGCGTTGGGCGGCCAGCGCGTCGCGCGCTCGAGTGAACTCCTTCTCCTTCACCAGCATTCGCTCCCAGGCCCCTTGCCACTCCTGCGGGGAGACGATCGGAGGTGTGTCCATGAGCCGGTCCTCCTTGAGCCAGTCGTCGACTGCAGGCCCCTACAACCCAGAACGACGCGGATTCCAGCCTACCTGTGACGTTCCCGCGGACCTGGTCCAGTGACGCGACCGGAGGTAACCGGAGCCGTTGCCGAAGCCCCATGCGTGACCGAGACTGAGTCCCACACCACCCGCAGGAGGACTCCCGCCGTGACGACAACGCACACCCTCCCGTTCGCCGATGCCGACATCGTCTACGACGTTCGCGGTCCGCTGCCGTCGACGGACGGGCGGCCGCCGTTGTTCATGGTCGGGCAGCCCATGGATGCCAGCGGCTTCTCGACCCTGGCCTCGTACTTCCCCGACCGCACCGTGGTCACCTATGACCCGCGCGGGCTCGGCCGAAGTACCCGCAACGACGGACGCGTCGACCACACCCCCATCGGTCAGGCCGACGACCTCCACGCGGTGATCCAGGAGCTCGACTCCGGGCCGGTTGAGATGTTCGCCAGCAGCGGTGGCGCCGTGACCGCGCTCGCCCTCGTGGCTGCCCACCCTGACGACGTCAGCACTGTGGTGGCACACGAACCGCCCCTGATCCGGGTGCTTCCTGATGCCGAGTCGGCTCAGCGCGCCGTCGCCGCGGTGCGCGACGTGTACCAGGCTGGCGGCGCCAATGCCGGGATGGCGGCGTTCATCGCGATGACCTCCTGGCGCGGTGAGTTCACGCAGACCTACTTCGACCGGCCGCCCCCGGACCCGGCCGCCTTCGGGATGCCCAACGACGACAACGGTTCCCGCGACGACCCGCTGCTCTCTGAGCGCTCCTGGGCGGTGAGCGGATACGAGCTCGACCTCGATGCCCTCGGCGCTGCGCCCACCCGCATCGTGATCGCCGTCGGAGAGGAGTCCCTGGACGTCTTCACCGGTCGCACCTCCATGGCAGCCGCTCGGCTTCTCGGGCAGGAACCGGCCGTGTTCCCCAGCCACCACGGCGGTTTCGTCGGCGGCGACTCGGGCTATGGCGGAAAGCCCGAAGAGTTCGCGCGCCGGTTGCGCGAGGTCCTCGACGGCGACGCCAGCCGCTGACCCGACGCCGGCTGCTGCCCCCCGCCCCTGACCAGCCCCTGTCGGCATCAGCGCGAACGGGCCGTGGCGCTCACTTCCAGATGCCGCTGATCGGGGCAGCAGTGGCGCTGTTGGCGATCCGCGGCAGCCGGTACAGGTCCTCGATCAGGCGTAGCAGTGAGTAGAGGGTGTAGCGCTGCGCGTACTGCCCCGCCTTCACGCCGGCTCCCCAGATGACTGCCGGGATCCGGTTGCCGCTGCTCTGGTCGTCCTCATCGGCGGTGAGGATGAGCAGGCTGTTGTGGGCTTGGGCCCAGCTCGCGTATCCGGACAAATGCTGCCGCAGCCAGCCGTCGGCTTGGGCCAGCGTGCCGTCGTGCATGTCGTGCAGCAGGTTCGGGATGACGAACGAGACCGTCGGCAGCACGGCGTAGACGCTGGGGAAGGAGGTCATCGGCTGGCTCGCCCGCGCCGGCACGGCGGAGAAGTTGATCCACGGAGCGTGCTT
>DASYGI010000314.1:0-21868 GCA_035999925.1 Pedococcus sp. | reverse complement strand
GACGCCATCGACTCGGTCGGGGCTCTCGAGAACACGATCGTCTACTACATCATCGGCGACAACGGAGCGTCCGCCGAAGGCACCGTCAACGGCGCGTTCAACGAGATGGCGAACTTCAACGGCCTCGCGGCGATCGAGACTCCCGAGTTCATGGTGAGCAAGATGGACGAGCTCGGTTCTCCCACCTCGTACAACCACTACTCGGTCGGCTGGGCCTGGGCGATGAACACCCCCTTGCAGTGGACCAAGCAGGTCGCTTCCCACTGGGGCGGCACCCGCAACGGCACGATCGTCCACTGGCCCAAGGGGATCGAGCAGCGCGGCGGACTGCGCTCGCAGTTCACCCACGTCATCGATGTCGCACCGACGATCCTCGAGGCGGCCGGGCTCCCGGAACCGACGACGGTCAACGGGGTGCAGCAGTCGCCGATGGACGGCACCTCCATGCTGTACTCCTTCAACGATGCCGACGCCGCGGAGCGGCACGACCTGCAGTACTTCGAGATGTTCGCCAACCGGGGCATCTACCACCGCGGCTGGAGCGCTGTGACGAAGCACCGCACCCCGTGGGTCATGGTGGGTGGCGCTCTTCCGACCTTCGACGACGACGTCTGGGAGCTTTACGACGGCAGCACGGACTACAGCCAGGCCCACGACGTTGCGGCCGACCACCCCGAACTGCTGGCCAAGCTGCAGCGACAGTGGCTCATCGAGGCCACGAAGTACAACGTCCTGCCGATGGACGACCGGACGTCCGAACGCCTGGAGCCCACGATGGCGGGACGACCGACGCTCATCCGAGGCACCTCCCAGACCTTCTACCCCGGGATGGGGCGCCTCTCGGAGAACTCCGTCGTCAGCATCAAGAACACGTCGTTCAGCGTGACGGCGGACGTCGACGTGCCGGAGTCGGGGGCGGATGGCGTGCTCATCGCCCAGGGTGGTCGGTTCGGCGGCTGGGCGCTGTACGCGAAGGACGAGACGGCCAAGTTCGTCTACAACGTCCTCGGCATCCACGAGTTCTCCACGGTTGCCGACGAACCGGTCCCGACCGGTCGCGTCCAGATCCGGATGGAGTTCGCGTACGACGGCGGCGGCCTGGCCAAGGGTGGTGACGTGACCTTGTTCTACGACGACCGGCCGGTCGGGAACGGCCGCGTCGAGGCGACCCAGCCCATGGTCTTCTCGGCCGATGAGACGACCGACATCGGCTACGAGTCGGGTACCACCGTCACCCCGGACTACTCGGCCCGGACCAGCCGCTTCACCGGCAAGATCCACTGGGTCCGCATCGACCTCGGCGACGACAGCCACAGCCACACCATCGACCCTGAGGAGAAGCTGCGGGTCGCCATGGCGCGTCAGTAGCGGAGCGCACCGGCTGATACCTCTCCGTCGCGTGACCGACCGGTATCGGCGACTCATCCGCGGCGGATGAGTCGCCGGTCCCGGGCCGTGCCTAACGTGGCAGAACGTCCGTCATCACGAGCGCGAGGACCAACCATGGCCGAGCAGACCACTGAGCCGTACCAGCCCGAGAGTGAGACGTGGGCGTCGGGGATCGCCCAGTTCGGCGCCGTGATCATGATCTTGGTCGGCGCCTACCAGGCGCTCACCGGTGTCGTCGCGCTGGTCAGGGGCGAGTTCTTCGTGGCCAGCCCCAACTATGTCTTCCAGCTCAACACGACGACATGGGGGTGGATCCACATCATCCTCGGAGTCGTCGTGGTTGTCGCCGGCTGCGGCGTACTCGCCCGACAGACCTGGGCGGTGGTGGTCGGAGTCGTGCTCTGCGCGATCAGCGCCGTCGGCAACTTCGCGTTCGTCCCGTACTACCCGATCTGGTCGCTGTTGATCATCGCCCTGAACGTCCTGGTGATCTGGGCCCTGCTCCGGTACCGCGCGGAGAAGTCGTAACCGGGGCGGACGCCCTCAGCGAGGCTTGCCGTCGCCGTCGCAGGGTGGGGAGACCGTGATCCCCAGTGCGGGCATCTCGGACTCGACCAGGTGGAGAGCCCGTTCCATCGCGCTTGGCTTCAGTGTCCCCACGCCGGTCCCGAACGGGTGGTTGAAGAAGTTGAGCAGGAGCAATGAGCTGACCACGACCACGGTCACGCTGGCCATGAGCAGGACCTGGGTGACTGCCCGCTCCGTGGAGTCGGCGAAGAAGAGCATGTAGGTGAACAGGACGGTGGCCAACACGTAGAGGGCGACCCACATGGGTGTGGGGATGAGGCCGGGAGCGCCGTGGATCCTCGCGTTCCGAGCCAGCTCACGCTCCTGCGTCTGGCTCATCCACGTGTCGTAGGCGGACTGCTCCGCCGCGGTCTGCGGATCCACCTGTTTCAACGTCTGGAACAGCCGACCGGCCCACGGGTTGATCTGGGCGTCCAGTGCTCCGGTCTCGAGAGCCTGCCATTCGGGACCGACCACGGTGCGTCCGTAGCACACCAGCTGACCGCCGAGCTGCGAGCGCGCCGGCTCCGCAAAGAACTGAGCGGTCTCGACCTGCTGAGCGACGAGGATCGCCTCGGTCTCCGCCCCGGACCGGGCATCGTCGAAGGCCTGGTAGCCGAGGACGATGATGAACGCCAGCAACACCGAGAAGCCCGTCGCGAGAACGCCGAACACTCCGGCGGCGCGGTCTCCGTCGCTGAAGTAGCTGCCCTCCGGCGCCCGCCGGCGGACGAGGAGCATCACTGCCGACGTCGTGGCGACGACGACGAGGACGATCAACAGTCCAAGGGCGATGTTCACGTCAGCTCGTTTCACCCGCATCGGTGGCGCCCACTCGCTCAGCACGATGCCGCGGCCCACGGACCTTGGTGTTCTCGGTCATCGTCGGGTGGCTCTTGGACTGGCCGGCGAACCACGACGCATACGCGTGGGCCAGCGGGTACGCGGACAACCCGTGGGCGAAGACGGACAGCCCGACCGTGACACTGACGACGGTCTGCAGGAGAACCGACTCCGCGAGGGAGCTCTCGTCGACGACCAGCAGGACGAACACGATCGAGGCAAGGCCCCGAGGCCCGAACCAGCCGAGAAAGGCCACGGTGGTCAGACGCATTCTCATCCCGATCATGCCCAGTGCGACCGGAACCATACGGACCACGGTCAGGCTGAGCACGGCGTAGGCGACGACCGTCCAGTCGAGCCGACCCAGCGCGGGGCCGAGAAGCACAGCGCCGAACATCAGGAAGGTCAGCGCGTTGAGCAGCTGGCCGGACTGCTCGGCGAATCCGGTGGACGACTCGGCATCCCCCTTGCCGACGGCGCCGAAGGCGATCCCGGCGACGAACGCGGCGATGAAGCCGCTACCGCCGAGTGCGGCCGCCAGGGTGTAGGCGAGGATCGCGGTCGCGACCGGGACGATCTGCTGCCAGCTCGGTGTGGCCCAGCCCCGGGCGACGGCACGGCGGAGGATCCAGGCTCCGAGGACACCCGCGACGACTCCCCCAACGGCGCCGAAGCCGATCTCCTCGAGGAGTATGCGTACCGGCCCCGTGTGCGCGGCGTCCTCCTCGGCCACCGCGAGGGTGAGGAAGATGATGAGCAGCGGCACGCATACGCCGTCGTTGAGGCCGCTCTCGACGTTGAGACCCTGCCGGATCCTTGACGGCAGCTTTCGGTTGCTGATGACCGGAAGTCCGAGGGCGGCGTCAGTGGGAGCCAGGATCGTCGCCAGGGCCGCGGCGGTCCACACGTTGAGGTCGGGGAAGACCAGCAGGCCGACGAGTGTTCCGGCCACGATCGTCAACGGCAGCCCGATGCCCAGAAGCCGTAGAGGTACCGCTGCCTCGTGCCGAAGTCGGGGAAGCTTCACCCGGACCGCGTCGGTGAACAGGACGACGGCGAGGGTCACCTCGGCCAGGAGGAGTACCACGGTGTTGGCCGGGCCGACGTCGATCACGTCGAGCGCCCAGCTGCCGAGGAGCAACCCCGCGACCACGAACACCATCGCCTCGGTGACCACCGAGGTCTGCAGGCGCGCCGACACCGCGCCGTACCCGATCAGGAGCACGGCGACGATGGGCAGCAACCAGCCGCTCACGCTCACTCCTTCGCAGGTCGATGAACTGGCGGGTCAACCGTCGCCGACATTACGACCGGCGGCGTCATACAGCGGGGACGAGGTGAACCAGGCGGGTCGTGGTCGCCGGCCGCCCATCGAGACGATGTCATGGGTCGCCGTGACCGCTTTCCGGGTCAGGGCGGTCGAACCGCACCTCGATCCGCTCGACGGGAATCCGCTCCTGCACGGTCGCCAGCCAGGTGAGTGCCATGACGTCGGCCGGTGTCGGCCTCGACATGACCATCGCGCGAGGCCACAGGACTCGGTGCCGAACGACGGCGACCTCCGCGGCGTACAGGAGCGCCTGGCTGACGAGGTACAGCAGCGTGAAGATCCCCGCCACCGTCGCGAAGCTCCCGTACACCGGGCCCGACCTCGCCACGAGCGGAGCGAGCAACCGCGCGCCGAGCCCGAGAACGAGGGTCACGACGATCGCGCCAGTTGTTGCGGGCAACACGCTTGTCCGCAGGGGAACCGGTCTGGCCACCAACAGTGCGGCCGCGGTAACGAGGACGAGGAACACCACCAGCGCCGTGGCGAGGCTGGCCCCGAGGCGCTGCAGCTCGTCGGGCAGGGCTCCGGAGGCCACGGTCAGCGCCGCGATACCCAACCCGCCGACCAGCACGACGATCACCATCAGCACGACCCTCGTGTAACGCGCG
Source organism: Pedococcus sp. (assembly GCA_035999925.1). Classification (GTDB taxonomy): domain Bacteria; phylum Actinomycetota; class Actinomycetes; order Actinomycetales; family Dermatophilaceae; genus Pedococcus. The sequence goes on along the minus strand of DASYGI010000314.1, from coordinate 17,131 downwards.
ACCACGGAGAACCGAGAGCGCCGTGGCACCCCCGCCACCTGGTTGAGCGTCTCGTAGGCGGAGAACACCACACCCGTCCCGGAGAACAGGAGGCCCACGATGCCGAGGGCGAGCGGCAGTCCCGAGGAGGGCATCGCCGCCAGTGCGGTGTTCACCGTGCTCTGAAGGGCTTCAGGGAGCAGCGCTGCCACCATTTCCTCTCGCAACGTAGGCCGGTTCACCAGCACGGCGGACAACAGCGACGCCGCGACCAACAGGATCGGAAAAACGCTGAGAAACCCGTAGTAGGTGATCAGGGCGGCGTGGCGCCATCCACCGTCGTCGCCGTACTTCCTGATGACGGCGAAGGGGAAGCCGAGCACCCCATGGCGTCGCTGCAGAGCATCCACCCAGGCCAGCAGGCCTTCCTGCGGCCGATTCGGCAGGCTGGGCATGTCGGCGCCTCCTCGTCCGGCCGGATTCCGCCAACGGTAGCGGCGCCCATGGCGCGGTGATCATCCCCCAGGGGTGACGTCTGTCCTCGACCTTCTGGCCATGATGAGGACCTCGCCGACCCAGAACGGGGTGCCCCATGTCCGATGGTCCGACCGTCGCCGCAGTCGAGACTCCCCCACTCGAGGCTCTGATCGACTCGTTCCGCACCAGCCGAGACACGCTCGAGCGAAGCATCCTGCCGTACGCCACCTCGGTCGACGGCCGCACCTTCGAGTTCCAGTCCTCACTCCACGGGTTGACGCTGCAGACCGGCGGCTACGTCGTCCTCGACGACGGCCGTCAGTCCCGGTTCGGACAGGTGCTCGACCTGACGGCCACCACCGAGCGTGCGTCCGTCGCCAACGTGCCGGGGCTCTCGTCGGAAGTGGTGATCCGACTGGCCTACGGCCACGGCATCGTCCTGTCCGCCGACACCGGGCCTTTCCACCAGGCGCACGTGCGGCCGGCATCCGGCGAGGAGGCGACCGCCTGGTTCGCCGAGCAGCGCCCGGCGCGCGCGGCCCTCGAGATCGGCACGATGCTGTTGGCGCCTGACGTACCGGCGACGCTGGACGCGGGTGGCTTCAACCGGCACACCTTCATGTGCGGTCAGTCGGGCTCCGGCAAGACCTACTCGCTCGGCCTGGTGCTCGAGCAGCTGCTGATTCACACCGACCTACGTCTGGTCATCCTCGACCCCAACTCGGACTATGTCCGCCTCGGGGACGCCAAGGGCGACCCGACGGGTCAGTCCGAAGCCGCCTATGGTGCCGCGGCATCGGGCGTCCAGGTCTGGGGCCGGGAGACTGAGCATCCGCTCCGCCTGATGCTGCCCGATCTCGACCACGCCGCGCAGGCCGCGGTGCTCGGCCTGGACCCGCTCGCCGACCGCGAAGAGTATGCAGCACTGTCGATGCTCGTCAGCGGCCGTCGGGAGGGCACACCGGTCCTCGGAGGTCTCGACGACCTGCTCAAGGCGGAGCAGCCCGGGGCGCGCGACTTGGGGCTGCGGGCGAACAACCTGGGCGTGCTCGACTGGTCCGTCTGGAGCCGGGGACAGGGGCGTTCGGTCACCGATGCCGTGCTGGACGACGACATCCGCTGCCTCGTGGTCGATCTGGGGTCGTTGGACACCCCGCAGGAACAGCGCGTCATCGCGCAGGCCACGTTGTCCGCGTTGTGGCGCCACCGGCACCGCCGTCAACCCGTGCTCGTCGTGATCGACGAGGCGCACAACGTCTGCCCGCGCGAGCCGGCGGACCCGATGACCCGGCTCGCCGCGGACACGGCAGCACTCATCGCCGCCGAGGGTCGCAAGTTCGGGCTCTACCTCCTCGTGTCCACGCAGCGGCCACAGAAGGTGAACGAGGAGGTCCTCACGCAGTGCGACAACCTGCTGCTGATGCGGATGAACTCAGAGGCGGACCTGGGCTACCTGCGTGAGGTCTTCTCCTTCGTGCCTGGCGGCATGGTCTATCGCGCCACCAGCTTCCGGCAGGGAGAGAGCCTCGCCGGCGGCAAGTTCTTCCCCCATGCGGGCTTCGTCCGGTTCGGGGCGCGGCAGTCGCACGAGGGCGGCGCCGACATCCCGACGGACTGGGCCGGCCTGCGCTGAGGTCGTGGCGCTGGTTCCGCAGGGGCGAGAACCAGTGCACGCGTCCGGTCAGTCATCGCCCTTCGCGATGACCTGCTTGAGGCTGTCCAGCGTCGCGGGGGTGACCCCGGCCGGCTGCATCACGGCATTCCACCCGTCGACCTGTTCGGTCGTGTACTTGTGGCCGTGTCCTCCGGGGACGCCCGTCGAGAACGGCAGGTCCGCGGTGACCTGCCAGAACGTCACGAACGGCATCCAGACCATGCCCTCGAGGACGTCCTGGCCCGGGGCGTCGCCGATCCAGTCCGGTTCGCTGAAGATCAGGTGCGGGCTCCACCACACGATGGGGTCCGACGGGTGCATCAGATAGAGCACCCTGGAGCCGTCCCACGGTTGGCCCTGCGGTGGGATGGCGGAGGCGGGATCGCTCGCGAAGCGGACCGTACGGCCGTCCTTGTAGACCGGCTGGATCTCCGGGCTTCCCGCGTCGCGGTTGTCGCTGAACTCGCGGAACAAGGTGTTGAAGTTCGGTGGTCCGGCGAACAGGGTCCCAGTGGTGCGGTTGCGCAGGTCGGCCTCACCGCTGAAGGCCGTCTCGCCGCCGAACGACCCCAGGCTCTCGCCGGCGACATACAGCTTCGGGCGCTGGTCCTGGGGCAGCCGTGACCACCGGTCGTAGACCACGTCGAACAGGGTCCGGCCGGCCTCCCGGGCCTTCGACTGGTCGACCAGGTAAGAGATCCACGAGGGCAGGTACGAGTACTGGATGGCGACGGCCGCGGAGTCGCCGCCGCTGAGGTACTCGAAGCTGTCGATCATGGCCGGGTCCACCCAGCCGCTGCCCGTGGTGGTGAACACGACCAGGTTGGCTCGCTGGAATCCCCCGGCGCGCTCCAGGTCGTCGACGGCCTTGGTGGCTCGTTCCTCGGTGTCAGCGGCCGTGCTCAGGCCGGCGTATGCCCGAATGGGCTCCTTCGCCGGGGCGTGGACGATGCCCTCGATGTCCGCGGCGGTGGGCCCCTTGCCGGTGAACTTGCGGCCCTGACGGCCCAGCGAGTCCCACGGGACGACGGAGCCGGGTCCGCCTGACCGCAGGCTGCTGGCGGGCTGGTTCACGCCCTCCTCGGTCATGGTGTCGCGCACCGAGAAGGTCTTGTCGGCGGCGCTCACCAGGCCGTCGAGGAGCACTCCCGTGATGACCAGGAAGGTGAGGACGACGACGAGGATCCAGCCGAGGGCGGTGGCGGCGCGCCGACCGATGAGGCGGTCGAGCCTCCTCACCGTCCAGCGGTACAGCCCACGGAGCCCCCGCCCGACGAGGATCAGCAGAGCGAAGAAGGCCGCAGCGATGAGGGGTGAGGCGATGGCGAGCGGAACGCTGTACTCGGTGATGTCCATCAACGATCGGATCTGGCTCTGCCAGTACTGACCGAGCGCGAAAAACCCCGCGAAGAGGACGATGGCGCTGATGACGAAGACCCGCCAGGCCCCGGGCCGTGGCGGCCGAGGCCCCCGGTCGGCGAAGGCGCGCCAGATCGACGCAAAGAGCACACCGAGGCCGTATCCAATGGCAGCGGTGACGCCGGTGACGATGCCCTGGATGAGGCCGTCGCGCGGCAGTAGCGATGGGGTGAACGACAGACAGGCGAACGCCAGTGCGCCCCAGCATCCTGGGATGGTCGCGTGAAGCTGCCGGCGGACCCTCCCCGGCTCGTCGCCGGAGGTTCTCGTGGGGTCCGCCACCGTGGTTGTCGGGGGAAGAACCGCCGGGGAAGACTGGTCCGGTCGGGTCGCACTCGTCATGCCGTCTCCTCTGCGCCCTCGAGAGTGGCACATCGCCAGGATCGCCGGTGCACACCAACGCCTCGACTGGATGGTGTGTCTGTGCCAGCCGCCCGGACCGCCCGTCGCCAGCCCAGCTCGCGCGAGCCGACCTGCGTCGATACGGACTCAGTCGTCACGCATGGCCGATGGCGCGGTCGCCTCAATCCCAACCTGGCCTCGCCGGGTCAGGGCGTTGCCATGGCATGGCCGTATCCCTCGCCAGGGGCGACCGGGCCGGTGCTGTGCTGCAGGCTTGGTGCACGTGGCTGGTGCAGAACCACACTCCCATCACACCGGTGCCCTCCTCCTGGTCCTCGGCGCCAGAACGCTTGATGACGCAATCTCCGTTCTGGACCCCATGTGCACTCGCGCGGCTGGCACCCACCCCGTTCTCGGATGCGGCGCGGCCCTCCCCAGGAAACCCCGACATTCCATAGGGCGGCTCACCTGGCACGGGTGAGGCGAGTCGGGGTTGTGGCTCAGTGAGGGGCGGCGTGGACCACGGACCGCTGGGGTCGGCCGGCGGACGACATGGAGGTGCCGTGGTGGCGACTTTGAGCGGTGCTCTGGCCGCGCGTTCTGGCGCCTTCTGTTCGGGCGGCTGTTCTTCATCCCGCTGCTCGGCATAGCGGTCGACGTCTGCCGCGGTCAGGGGTTCGGCGGGATGGAACCCCCCCGGAACCGGTCGCAGCGCGGTTCTCGGCGGTACCGCTTGACGGTCCTTGTTGGGTGAGGTCGACGTGGTGGTGGCGCGGGCACCGGGGATTGGCCTTGGCGGGCGTCATGAGGCCATGTGCGCGCATGGGCCAACGCCGGGGGCGTGCCCGACACGGTGGACCGCCACGACCCATCTGGTTGGTCATCGAGGGTGATCGCGGCCGAGACGCTTCGCTGACGCGGTGACCCGACGGTTGCGAGCGGTCGGGTGAGGGTACGAGGGACCCTGGACGACATCCTCTGCCGTCTCGCACCTCGAAGGTGACCCGCAAACGGGATCTCGCCTGCAACGCTTCAACGACGCCGAGGTTGGGAGGAATAGATGCCGGCGCGAGTCCAGTACCAGATGCACGTAATGGGGAGAGTCGGTCCCGCCGCGTGCGGGGTCTTCGCTGAGTTCGGCGTACGCGTCGAGCCCACCCCGACCGTGCTGTCGGGAGCCATGGATCAGGCAGCGCTCCACGGTCTTCTCGCTCGCGTCCGAGGTCTTGGCCTGGAGCTGGTCGATCTGCATCGGGTCAGTCCGCCCAGGATCCCGCCGAATCCATGATCGTTTTCACCGGCCATTGACGCGATCACGCCTGTGGCAACGTCTGACCGCGGATCTGATTGACACTCGGGTTGTGGTGGTTCAGGCCGCGTGGGCGCGTTGGCGGCGCTGGAGGCGATCCTCCCAACGATCCGAGCAGCTGGTGTCCCTCGAGTCCGTGGACGAAGCGTCGCGATCGCCATGTCGATTCTCGGTCGCATGGACGACGCAGCCGGCGACGACGTCGTCTCCGCCGCGGCGGGTCAGAAGCGCGCAGCCGAAAAGTCCAGGTCGCGCCAGGAGCTCGAGAAGAGCGAATCCATCCTGCGTGGCCAGCTGACGAAAACGGAGAAGGCGCTCAAGAAGGCGAAGAATCGGGCTGATCGCTGGCGGAACGAAGCACAGTCACAGAAGCGATCGGCCCTACGGGCCCGAGCCCGGCTCGAGAAGCTCAAGCAGAAACGCCACGCGGCAGGGCCCACACGGAACCGATGCAAGTTGGCGATCCAGGGGAAGGGTCTGCACCGGGTCGACCGCGGGTCGAGCCAGTGAGCGTCGAGAGCGTCATGAGGCCGAACGAAACGTGGAGCGTCGCGCAGCTACGCGCTGAGCCTCGTACCCGAGGACTGACCGGGATGTCGAACAAGACGAAAGCCCAGCTCCTCACAGCCCTGTCCTGAGCCGTGGACCACGGGCTGATGTCGTCGAAGTCGCCCACTGGATCTGGCGATAGTCGGGCCGGGAACCGGGGCCGGCGCGCCCGGCTGAACCCTCGGGTTGGTGCTCGGAGCGTGAGGGCCGGCTATGGAGGGACGTCGTCAGCTGCGGGCTGACGGTACCGGCTCGTCGAACTCATCGTGGCGACGCATCCAGAACGACATCGGCTCCTGCGGCCAGCCTTCCGGCACGTCCTCGCCCTCGGCCTGGCCGCCTACGGAGGCAGCCCGACGAGGCTGGTGACGCTGCCGATGTGGCTGACCATCGTGCCGTTCTGCAACAAGTAGATGCGATCGACGTCATCCCCCTCGCGCAGAAACACGTTGAGAGCGACCCAGTCGGTGGCTCCGAAGTCCGCCGTGAAGGAGTCGGATCTGGTCGTGGACCAGGGCAGGTCGGTCCAGCCCATCCTCGTCGTACGCCTTCAACCGCGGTTGCGGTCTGGGGAGGACCTTCGCGAACGTGATGTCGCGAGCGCGCAGCAGGTTCAGGTCGGCCACGCCATCGGCCCACGACGACGAACAGCCGACGCACCCGGCATCAGGCCAGCCGCTGACTCCTTCTTCGAAGAAGAACCGGTACAGGATCAGCTGGCGGCGGCCGGCGAACACGTCGGCCAACGACACGTCGCCCTGCGGCCCGGCGAAGAGGTACTCGCGCTCGACACGCGTCATCGGCATGCGTGTGCGAGCAGCCGCGAGCCGGTCGAGCTCCGCAGCAACGGCTTCCACCTGCTCCCCTCATCGAGGCCAGCGCGTGACCCCACTCGCCGGCTGTGACGACTGCCGGTGTCGCCACGGTCATGCCTTCACCCTACGAGCGCGGAGGGCACGGGGCACGAGCCGCGCTGCTACGACCTCCCCATAGCTACCAACACCAGGCCGATCATCATCATCACCGACGCCGTGACCTTCAGCCCGCTCCGGGACAACCACTCACGCCAGGTCATCAGTCGCGGCTCCATGGAGTGTGGTGAAACGAGCGTGAACACAATCGGTACGGCCACCGTCGAAGCGGACAGGGCTACGTACACCGCGAGGGCGAGCGCGCTTCTGTCCGATGTCGCCGACTCAGCACCGAGTGCCAGTCCCGCTGCGACGCCGAGCAGCATCGCCTTGGGCCGCAGTCCCATCAGGATCGCAATCCCGAAGGAGGCACCCGGCCCGTACGACCCGAGGCGCTCCAACCGCCCTCCCAATGTCGGCGCCCGGTTCTGCGACCGGCGCCAGGTGAGGATCGCACCGATGACCAGTGCGGCACCCAGGACGATCTCCGTGGTGGCCGCAAGCTGCGAACGCTCCCGTCGAGAGAGGGGCATCGCCAGGATGCCTGCTGCCGCGGCCAACGGGACCACGCCAAGGGCCAGCACCCAACCAGCCAGGAAGGGAAGGCTCGATCTTCGTCGCTGCGGCGACAGCAGAATGACGATCGTGGCCGTGATGGGGACCGAGCTGAGCGCCATCGCGATGGCAATGGCCAGCAGACTGCCCGTACCCATCAACTGATCTCCAATTAGCTGAGCATGTCACCGGCGATGTCGATCGCAGGCGAAAGGCCAAGGATGGACCCCTTCCACACCGGTCTCGGTGACCCCAGTTCCTGTGTGGTGTTCCCGCCCGTCATTCGTCGACAACGCATCCTCGCCCGAACGTGAAGGCCTGGCCTGCACCACGAGGAACAGGAAACCGCGCCGGGGCCGGAGTCGTTGGAAGGTACCTCATGCCGCCGGCGGGCCTCTTGTGCATCGTCCGCGCGCGGTTGAGGGGGGCTCGGGACGGCAATATGTGCACCCGGTTGACGTCCAGGCGAACGCCAGGGCTCCGGTGCAACATGTGCGTGCGCAGCCCGCCGATCCCGCAGGCTGTTGCCCCCGCCGTGCTCGCCGTCATCGGAGCGGCCGTGCTGATCGCGGCACTCGCCCTGCCTCGCGACTCGACACCGACGCCGGCCAGGGTCACCCCGACGGCCCGACCGGCCGAGCACCAGCCGCGGGACCAGGCGTCCCTCCGGGTTTGACCGATGATCGACCTCGTGCTCACCATCGGCGGGCGCCAGTACCCTCGTTCATCGAGGTCCAGGCGCCATCCTCGCGGCTGCCCTGACCTCGGGGGCAGCGCACACTGTCGCCGAGCTGCGGGACGCCGGTGCGTCGGGCGAACCCGGGACGAGGTACGAGTGTGCCTTCGCTTCCAGAACGAACAGCAGAGGCGCGGCGGCCCCAAACGGTAGCGTGCCGGCGCCGCGGCTGGTACGGCGTGGCTCAGGCGGTATGTCCGGTGTGGGATGGTCGGGACACGAGCAGCACGGCGAGGAGCAGCAGCAGCGCGGCCACCGTGGTCCAGATGATCACGGTGGCGGTCAGGGGTCGAACGACCAGCAGAACCGCGGCGGCGGCGACAGCGATGCCCGTATGGATGACCGCGTCGTGGGAGCCGACCCACTCGCCCACAACGCCCGTCGTGATTCCCCTCGCGTCGCCGGCGCGCCGGACCGCGGCTGCCGCGTCACTGACGGCCTGGCGAGAGGTGGTGGCGGGCCCTGAAGGGCCGACGAACCAGGCGGTCGCCGCGATGACGAGGCCGAGGATCAGCAGGGCAACCAGAGTGCCTTGGGCGAAGACGAGGGCCTGCTCGTAGATCGCGTCCGCGGCGCCGGTGGACAGGGTCCCCGGGGCGAGCGTATTGACGAAGACCAGGTGACCGACCGCTACCGCGGCCAGGCTGAGAGCCATGACGCCGGCCAGGCACAGGGCAGCGGTGATGAGGGTTCGGCGGCGGCCCCGTGCGGTGAGCACGCCGGCCGCGAAGAGACCAAGGACCAGGATGGGGAGCCAGGTGCCAACGAAGGTCGCCGTGGCATACGCGGCACGGATCTTGGGCACGGCGTCGGTCTGGGCGATGACGATTGACTTGTCGACCGCGGGAATGCGCTCCGCCAGGGTCAGGCCGCGTGCGACCAGCCGCTGCTTGACAGCGGCGATGATCGGTGCGAGCTGGATCGAGATCTGTCCCGACTCGTCGATGGTCAGCGCCCGGTTGGGGTCCTGAAGGGTGTCCCCGGCAATGACCTGAAGACCTGAGTGTGCCGACGTCAGCGCCTGACGCCACACCGCCTCGAAGGCGTCCGACTGCACGAACCCGTCCACCGTGCTCTGGATCAGCGAGTTCACCCCCTGCACGGCAGGCTCCTGCAGCAACTGGATCGCCGACTTGGCCCGCGGGGGCAGGTCCAGGCTCGCGATCCCGGTGAACAGGTCGTCGGCGATGGCGTTGATATCCACCACGTTGTTGATCTCCGCGACCACCCGGTCCGCCACGTACTGCTGGACCCGGGGGTCGCTGGCTAGCGGGCCGAACGTGTCGAGGAAGGCCTGCTCGTTGGTCAGCTGCAGGCGCGTCCAACCGGCTACCACTGCCACCGGGGACAGGATGGTCGCCGTAGCGATGAGCAGGACCGCCACCACGCTGCGCCAACGGCCCCGGGGCCGTCGGGTGGGCAGCGGCACCGTGTCCGTGACCGTGGTACCGGCCCCGGCGGCTCCAGCCGACGCGGCGCGCAGCCGCTCGTTCTCAGCCGCCAGCACTCGCACCTGCTCGGCCAGGTCGTCCCGAGTGGGCTCGGTCGGATCACTCACAGGGTTCCTCCGGACTGCGTCAGCAAGCGACTCCGCTCGTCGAACCGGGCTCGTACCATCAGTAGAGGATCTCCGGAACCTGGCACGACGCCATCCCCCAACGGAGATGAGCGGAGTCGACGGATGGCCGGGTTACGCCGAACGTCCACCGCCATCCGATCGCCGCTCCCGCGGAACAACCACCCCGCACGTCCCTTGTCGCCAGCACGTCGGCTGGTGGCGATATCAGACGTCGACGCGCGGCACGCTCGGGGTCACAACCGAGGTTCGGCCAGTGACTCCCGAGTCGCCGTTCCAGCTACCAACGGTACGTGCACGTGGCATACGACCGGGCGGACTGGTCCCGGCATCTGTGCACGTCCGACCGCCCGGCATCGCCCGGACGGTTCCCGGGCCGTTCGGCGTGCCACCGTCGTGGACGCCGTGGCGCTCGACCGTGGTCGGATCAGGCACTCCTCCAGAGCGGGAACACATAAGGGGCCCCCCCACGGCTCGGGTACCTCCGCCGGTGATGATCTCGCCGGACGACCTCGGGGAACCAACCGCTCGGTCCTTCCCGCAGTGGAACACCGTCGATCGCTGCCGGGCCGAGGTCTCCGGTGCCTGCTCCGTGTACGAGAGCGGCAGAACCGCTGGGACGATCACGACGGTCGCCCCTGAATCGGGGACGAGCTCGACCCGCAGGCCGACGACGGCCCTTGAGCCTTGCCGCCGTGGTGATGAGCAACAGCTCGCGGCTCGCTGCGTCAGGGTCCAGCCGACGTCTCATCTGGTTGAGGTGATGCCCGCTGGGGGCGCTAGGAGAACGATTCCCTGGTGTAGCGCGACCGCGTGCACGGCCACAACGTCAAGGAGTGATCCCGTTGACCACGGAGACAACACTGGAAGAGCTCGGCCCCGTCGACTACCTCGTCGTCGAGTTCCCGGCGGGCCAGCAGAACTTCACCGGTGAGGCCGCAGAGGAACTCGCCCGGCTCTCGGAGTCCGGTCTGATCCGAGTGCTGGACCTTCTCATTCTCACCAAGAACGAGGACGGCTCGGTCGATGCGCTCGAGATCGACGACATTCCGGCCGTGGACCAGATCCGTGCGCTCGAGGCCGACATCGCCGAGATCCTGGCCGCCGAGGACGTCGAACTGCTGGCCGAGGCCATGGAACCCGGAAGCGTGGCAGGGGTGCTCGTGTTCGAGAACCGCTGGGCCGCTCCGTTCGCCAGCGCCACCCGCCGCGCCGGCGGACAGCTGATCGCCAACGGCCGGATCCCCATCCAGGCCATCGCTGCATCCATCGAGGCCGAGCTGGCCTCGGAAGAAGGGAACTGACATGCCTCTCCGTCCCGCACGCGCAGCACGTCGCGGCGTGATCGGCGCCCCCGTGGCCCGCACCGCCGCCACCGTCGCCACCGCCGCGGTCGTCGTCCACGGCGTCCGCCGCCGCGGCGACCGACGCGAGGACCGGCGCGACCGCCGCTGACCCCGAGCCGCTCCGGGCGTTCCTTTAGACGCAGACCGTTGTGAGGCTCCATCAGCCTCCCGTCCATGACGCGCATGTCGGGATTCCTGAGGGACGACTACTCATCCCCCGGTCGCATCGTCTCCCGCGGCGTTGGCCTCTTCGTTGCCAAGGTCAGCACCAGTGCCTCCCCGGACCACGAAGGACCTGGCCGCAGCCCAGCGCTTCCGATGGATCGCGCGCCTCCTACCTGTGCGAGCGGTTCCCCTCCAACGTCGACCTGCAGCCGGTGTCTGGTCCCTCACGCGAGGATGAGCGCGACGAGCTGAGCCGGAGGAGCGTCCCACTGGGGCGGCGAGGTCGTCGATGGTGGCGCCTTGACGTCGAAGGGCAGCCCGTCAATCCATTCCAACGACATCGCGGTGAGCGTCGTCGGGAAGCTCACCAGGCTGAGGGCGTTCGACCGGACGAGCCCTTGGGGACCATCGGCGAGCTAGAGCCGGCCACCCTGCCCGGGTACACCGGTGAAACGTCCCGACCGCAACCGCTGCCGGGACTAGTGACTGCGCACTGAACCCCGGGTCGGTTCACAGGCTGTACGCAGCCAGCTGGGGAGTTGGCGAATGTCGCGGCGCCCGGGGTTGAATGGGATCGAGGTTCAGGCCGCACAACGCGGGGAATGGATTATGACAACGTGGGCCCCACCCCAAGCCCGCCTGACGACTGGATTATCCATGAGTGGCAACACGATACGTCGGTTCACGAACACGACCGTGCTCGCGGTGTGCGCCATCGAGGCGCCGGACGTCGTGACGTCGGCCGAGTTCGACGAGCGCCTGGCCGGAACGTATGCCCGGGTGCGGATGCGACCTGGTCTCCTTGAGCGTCTGGTGGGGATCAGGGAGCGCCGCTGGTGGCCGGCGGGTTTCTCGTTCGTCGACGGCGCGGTCGCGGCGGGGGCGAAGGCGCTCAGTGAATGCGGTATCGACGCCTCGGACATCGGGTTGATGCTGAACACCTCGGTGAGTCGGCAGTTCCTGGAGCCGTCCACGGCCGTTGCCGTCCACCACGCGCTGGGGCTGCCGACGTCCTGCCAGAACTTCGACATCACCAACGCCTGCCTCGGGTTCGTCAACGGCATGGAGCTCGGCGCGGTGATGATCGACTCGGGTGCCCTCGACTACGTACTCGTCGTGGACGGGGAGGACAGCCGGGCCATCCACGAGGCCACCCTGTCCCGGCTCAGCGGCTCAGGCACCACCTCCGCCGACGTGATGTCCGAATTCGCTGCGCTGACGCTGGGATCCGGCGCCGTGGCGATGGTCCTCGGCCGGGCGGACCGGCATCCTGAAGGGCATCGGCTGGTGGGTGCGGTGTCCCGGGCGGGCACCGAGCATCACCTGCTCTGCGTCGGTGACAACGACATGATGCGGACCGACCTCAAGGGGCTCCTCGACGCGGGACTGCAGCTGTCCGAGGACCTGTGGAACGAGGCGTCCGCCGACTTCGGCTGGAACGAGGGAATCAGCCATTATGTGATCCACCAGATCTCCCAGGTGCACACGGACGCGCTGTGCGACCGCCTGGGGATCGACCCGGGGCGTGTGCCGCGGACCTTCCCGACCTTCGGGAACATCGGTCCCGCATCGGTGCCGTTCACGCTGGCCTGCGAGGTGGACCGGATCGACGACGGCGACCGGGTTCTCCTGATGGGGATCGGATCGGGGCTGAACGCCTCCGTCCTCGAACTCGTCTGGTGACGGCCGAGATACCGGCTCGCCTCCCGCCACTCGGACTGCCCGGGCTGGACCCGGAATGGTCGCGCCTGGTGAGTGTCCCGGACTCCGCCGGTCCTGAGGACGCCACCCATACGTGGCACGTTCTCGACAACGCGGTCGTCGACCCCCTGGGAACCCTGCTGTGTGTGCACGGGAACCCCACCTGGTCGTACCTGTGGAGAGGCCTGTTGGCGGACCCGCCAGCGGGGTGGCGCGTGATCGCTCCCGACCATCTGGGGATGGGCTGGTCCGAGCGGACCGGCCAGCCACGCACCGTGGCGCAGCGGGTCACGGACCTCGGGGACCTCACCACCGCGCTGCGAGTGAGTGGACCAGTGGTGACGGTCGGGCATGACTGGGGTGGTTCGATCTCGCTGGGATGGGCGCTGGCGCACCGCGACCAGCTCACCGGTGTGGTCCTGACCAACACCGCCGTGGCGCTGGCCGACAAGGACCACGGCCCGGCCCTGATCCGGCTCGCCCATGTCCCGCTGCTGCGGGCATGGTCGTGCGTGCGGACCGAGACCTTCGTCCGTGGGGCCGGGCTTCTCTCCCGGCCGGCACTCTCGGCGGACGTGCGCCGTGCCCTCGCCAGTCCTTACCGGACCGCGAGACGGCGGCAGGCGGTCGCCGAGTTCGTCGCGGACATCCCCTTCACTACGGACCATCCGTCTTCCGCGACCGTCGCCGGGATCGCTGAGGGCATCCGCGCCGTCAACGTGCCCGCGCTGTTCCTGTGGGGACCGCGCGACCCGGTCTTCGGGGAGCGCTACCTGGCTGACCTCCGCGACCGGCTGCCGCAAGCCCAGTTGCACCGGTACGAAGGCGCATCGCACTTGGTCACCGAGGACGCGCCGCAGTACGCCTCGGCCGTAGGACGCTGGGTCACCGACCTCAACCCGCCGAACGCATCGCCCGAACCGACGCCGGAGAGATCGAGCGAGGCGGGGAGCCGGGGCCTGTTCGCCGCGTTGGCGCAGCGGTCCGCCGACGACACCGCGGCCATCATCGAGGTCGACGGTGCCACGGTGAGCTGGCGACAGCTGGTCGCCGACGTCCACGACCTGGCGGCTGGCCTGTCCGCGGACGGCATGCGCCCCGGGGACCGGGTCGCCGTTCTGGTGCCCCCGTCGGCGGATCTGACGTTGGCGGTCTACGCCGTGTGGCGCGCCGGCGGCGTGGTCGTCGTGGCGGACAAGGGACTGGGGCTGCGGGGTATGCGTCGCGCCCTCCGCAGCGCGTCGGTACAGCACGTGGTGGGCAGCGCCCAGGGGCTGCTGGCCGCCCGAGCGATGGGGCTACCCGGGTCGCGAGTCCTGGTCGGTGACCTGCCCCGCGTGGGTGTCGCATCGCTGTCGGCCCGCTCGGTCGGGCAGCTGATGCAGGTCGGGCGGACCTCACCGCGGGCGCGGCTGCCGGCAGCCGACGCGGACTGCGCCGTGGTCTTCACCTCGGGCGCGACCGGGCCGGCAAAGGGGGTCGTCTACCGGCACCACCAGCTGGCCGCACAGCTCGAGCTACTCCGGTCCACATACGCGATCGGTCCCCAGGATCGCCTGGTCGCCGCCTTTGCTCCGTTCGCCCTGCTGGGCCCGGCCCTGGGTGTCGCCACCGTGGTCCCGAACATCGACGTGACGGCACCGCATACCCTCACCGCGGCGCTGCTCGCCGAGGCGGTCCAGGCCGCAGCCGGGACCGTGGTGTTCGCCGCACCGGCCGCCCTGCGTCGAGTCGCCTCGACGTCGTCACGGCTGTCCGCTGATCAACGAGACGTCCTGGCCTCCGTGCGTCTCCTGGTCTCCGCCGGGGCCCCAGTACCGGCTCCCTTGCTGCGTCGGGTGCTGGCCATCCTGCCCAATGCGTCCGCGCATACGCCGTATGGAATGACCGAAGCCCTTCCGGTCTCCGACATCTCGCTGGCTGAGATCGAGCAGGCCGGGCCAGGCAACGGCGTCTGTGTCGGGCTCCCCCTGGCCGGCGTCACGTTGGCCATCAGCCCGCTGTCCAGGGAGGGCCGCGCGGACGGTGCACTCACCACCAACGCGTGGGCGACGGGTGAGATCTGCGTCCAGGCCCTGCACGTCAAAGACCGCTACGACTCCTTGTGGGCGACCCAGCGCGACACCGGCCGTAACCCTGGATGGCACCGCACCGGGGACGTCGGCCACCTTGACGACGCGGGCCGGCTCTGGGTCGAAGGCCGCCTGGTCCACGTGGTGACCACGGCCGACGGCCCGGTCACCACCGTCGGTATCGAGCAGCGCATCGAGTCCCTCGACGCCGTCGCATCGGCCGCGGTCGTGGGGGTGGGGCCACCGGGCGCTCAGGTGATCGTCGTGGTCATCGTGCCCACCGCGCGACAGCGAGCGACGCGCCGGCTGGCAGCCTTCGCGCTGACCGACCAGGTTCGCGACGTGGCGGGCGCGGAGGTCGCCGCCGTCCTATGCCGAACACACCTCCCGGTCGACATCAGGCACGCGTCGAAGATCGATCGCCTCGCTGTCGCCCGGTGGGCCGAGCGAGTGCTGGCCGGGTCAAGGTTGGTGCGGTGAGGGTCCTCGTCACCGGCGCGACAAGTCTGCTCGGCCGCGTCACCGCCGAGCGGCTCATCGCACGCGGCGACGAGGTCACCGTGATGCAGCGCCGACCGTCAGGGCTCGGGTGCCGCGAGGTCCTCGGCGACATCGCCGACCTCGCCGTGGTGAACCGGGCAGCCGCCGGACAGGACGTGGCGGTCCACCTGGCCGCCAAGGTCGATGTCGTCGGACCCTGGAGCGCGTATATGGAGACCAACGTCAGCGGAACGCGTCACGTACTGGCCGCCTGTCGGGGCGCCGGCGTCGGGCGGCTCGTCCACGTCTCCTCACCCTCCGTCGCTCACAGCGGGTCCGCTCTGGTGGGGGCGGGCGCCGGTCCTGCCGATCCCGAACGCGCTCGCGGGAGATATGCGCGGTCCAAGGCGATCGCGGAGCTCGAGGCGCTGGCTGCGGACTCACCCGGGCTGGCCGTCCTCGCTGTCCGTCCGCACCTCGTCTGGGGACCCGGAGACACCCAGCTGGTCGGCCGGATCGTCGAACGCGCCACCACCGGCAGGTTGCCGGTCATCGGGTCGGGCGCCGCCCTCATCGACTCGACCTATATCGACAACGCCGCGACGGCTCTGGTCGCAGCCGTCGACCGCTGCGGCCGGGTCCACGGCGAAGCACTCGTCGTCAGCAACGGCGAACCCCGGCCGGCCAGCGAGCTCATCGCGCGGATCTGCCGGGCCGCCGGCGTCCCGCAGCCGCGCCGGAAAGTGCCTCTTGCGCTCGCATGGCTCGCCGGCGCCGCCGTCGAGACCGTGTGGGCGTCAACGGGTCGGCAGAGCACGCCGCCGATCACGCGGTTCGTTGCCGAACAGCTGGCGACATCCCACTGGTTCGACCAGCGCCGCACCCGCAGCCTTCTGGCCTGGCGGCCAGAGGTGTCACTGGACCAAGGATTCACGCGACTGAGTGCGTGGTATGACAGCTCAGCGGCAGCACGGGAGTCACGTCCACCCGTCCACCGGACCTCGCCCGCAGGAGGCGCCGGGACCCCCGCTGAATAGGAGGATTTTCAACCGCAACATCAGTGGTCCGCGATCGGTGGCCTACAGGGTCTTAGCCGGGTCAGCGCGGTTGGGCAGACCGCGGGTCTGCTGCGTCCGTTCTTGTTCGGTCAACTCCGCCCAACCACCCTGGCCCGGACCCGACGACGTCGACGTCGTCCTCGAGACCGGACACCGCACCCAGATGGGCTGGCTCGTCGACCCCGCCGGCCTCACCGAGCTCCTCGTCCGCACCAGCAAGGACTACCCTGATGGTTACCGAGAACGGCGCCGCCTACCCCGACGTCATCTCCCCCGACGGACACATCCACGACGTGGAGCGCACCGAGTACATCCGACGCCACCTGACCGCCGTCCGCGACGCCATCGACGTCGGCGCCGACGTCCGCGGCTACCTCCTATGGTCCCTCCTCGACAACTTCGAATGGGCCTGGGGCTACGAACGCCGCTTCGGCATGATCCACGTCGACTACCCCACCCAACGCCGCACCACCAAAGACTCCGCCCACTTCTACGCCAACGTCATCAACGCCAACACACAGTCGCAACCATCACTTTCGAGCCAGAGGGGCCTCTGACCATGACCCTGGACATCGACACGCTGCTGACCCAGCTGACCGTCGAGGAGAAGGCGTCGCTGACCAGCGGATCCGCGTTCTGGTACACCGCACCGATCGCCCGACTCGGCATCCCCAAGATCATGGTGTCCGACGGCCCCCATGGACTGCGAGCCCAACCCGGGGACGGGGACCACGTCGGGCTTGCTGGGTCGCTGCCGGCGACGTGCTTCCCGACCGCGTCGGCGATCGCGTCGAGCTGGAAC
>DASYGI010000313.1:0-2664 GCA_035999925.1 Pedococcus sp. | reverse complement strand
TCGGCGCCAGCGGTTGCGGGTGGCATGCAGACCATGATGCGGCATCGACCTAACGGACTAGTCCGGACCGTGGTGGCATGGCCCATTTGGGTAGTTCCTGTGACGAGGTGTTCAAGGAATGGCCAACAAACGACGCCAGTTGGCTTGGGCTCGGTTAGCGTCGTCCTATGGCAACGGACCACAGCGGCGGTGGAGAGCTCACCGACGACGCGCTGCGACACGAGATCGAGCTCGTCGGCGAGCTTGTCGTTGCCGCTTCCGCCAGCGAGCGGCCGTTGACCGACGATGAGATCGACCAGGCCCTTGGCGTGGACCGGGGCGACCGTGGCCATCAAGAGGCGATGCAGGAGCCGCACGGTCATCGAGTGCTCCGTCGGCAAGGGGCCTGAAAGTTTCCTGACCAGCCCGGGTCGTCGGCGCCTGCGGCTGGCCGCGCCCTGCGGCTGCCTGCGCCTTGCGGGTCGCCCGCGCCCTGCGCTCCGGTGCCCCCGCTCAGGGATGGCTCAGGAATGACCGACTAGTGGCCCGGCGGTGGTCGTGGGGTGAACACCACGTTGCGCTAGGCACGCCCGGTAGCCGTAGCATCGTCCCCGGCCATCCCCCCTACACCGGAGACAATCGTGGGCTTTCGCCTCACCCCGCAGGAGAACGTCTTCTATGACCTCTTCGCCACGTCGGCCGCGCACCTCGTCGAGGGCTCGCGGGAGCTGACCGCCATCCTCGGGGCGCCGTCAGCCGAGCGGGAGCTCGTCGCCAAGCGCATGCGCCAGATCGAGCACGACGCCGACGAGGCGACCCATGCGATCATCCGCAAGGTCAACAGCTCCTTCATCACCCCGTTCGACCGCGAGGACATCCACGGTCTGGCGTCGGCCCTCGACGACTGCATGGACCTCATGGACTCGACGGTCGACCTGATCGTGCTGTATCGCATCGGCGATCTCCCGGCTGGGGTGTCCGAGCAGGTCGAGGTGCTCTCGAGGATGTCGGAGCTGACCGCCGACGCCATGCCCCGACTGCGCTCGATGAAGGACCTGGCCGAGTACTGGATCGAGATCAACCGGCTCGAGAACCAGGCTGACCAGGTCTACCGCCAGCTGCTCGCGGGGCTGTTCAACGGCGAGTTCGGCAACGACCCCATCACGATCATGAAGCTCAAGGAGGTCATCGAGGAGCTCGAGGCCGCCGCCGACGCCTTCGAGGCAGTGGCCCACAAGGTCGAGAGCATCGCGGTCAAGGAGTCCTGAGTCCGACCATGGACTGGATTCCCGTCGCAGTCGTCGTCGCCTTGGCGATGGGCTTCAACTACACCAACGGTTTTCATGACGCCGCGAACGCCATCGCGACCTCGGTCTCGACGCGCGCGCTGACCCCCCGAGTGGCGCTCGTGATGGCAGCGGTCGCCAACCTCGGCGGCGGCATACTCGTCTACTACTCGGGGGGTGTCGCGGCCACCGTCGGCAAGGGAATCATCGCTGCCCCCCACGGCAACGAGGGCCTCATGATCTGCGCGGCGGCCCTACTGGGCGCCATCGGCTGGAACCTGCTCACCTGGTGGCTTGGGCTGCCGTCGTCCTCGTCCCACGCGTTGATCGGCGGGCTGGGCGGGGCCGCGCTGGCGGCGGGGGCGACCGTGAAGTGGCAGGGCGTCTTCGACAAGGTCGTCATCCCGATGGTGGTCTCGCCGGTGGTCGGCCTGCTGCTCGGGTACGTCGTCATGACGGCGATCCTGTGGATCTTCAGGCGGTCCCACCCGGGCAAGGTCTCACGCGGCTTCCGCTACGCCCAGACGGTGTCGGCCGCGGCGATGGCGTTCGGGCACGGGTACCAGGACGCCGCCAAGACGGCCGGGGTCGTGTTGCTTGCCCTGACCGTGGGTGGGACCTACCGGGGGGACACCGTGCCGTTCTGGGTCCTGATCCTCAGTGCGTTGGTCATCAGCCTTGGTACGTATGCCGGCGGCTGGCGGATCATGCGCACGCTGGGGCGACGCATCATCCACCTCGACCCGCCCCAGGGCTTTGCTGCCGAGACCACGGCGGCCACGATCCTGTATGTCGCCGGCATGCAGTTCGGCGCTCCCATCTCGACGACGCACACCATCACGTCGGCGATCATGGGCGTCGGCTCGACCAAGCGACTCTCGGCCGTGCGGTGGGGTGTTGCCGGAAACATCGTCGGGGGCTGGATCCTGACCTTCCCAGGGGCGGGACTGGCAGCCGCCCTATCGTTCTGGGTGCTCCACCTGTTCGCCAACTGACTCTTCCCGCCCGCCCCTCTCCCGCCCGCCCCCTTCCCTCTCCGACTTATTGCCCTCAATCCACGGGTTTTGGCCTCTCGGGACCCGTAAACGGTGGACTCGGGGCAATAAGTCGCGGTGGCGGTCCACACCCCGACAGGCCCAGCGAGGCGCTCCACAGGCGCGCACCACGCCAGCCGCTCGCCGAGGCACGGTCCGCCACGGTGGCGACATGTTCTCCGGCATCGACGACTTGCCCCAGCCCTTCCTCGCTACCGAGATCTCGCGGGCCTCGGTCAGCCATCGGGCGCTCACGGGAGCAGTAGGGCGCGGCGAGGTCCTCCGTCTCGCTCGAGGGGTGTATGCCGCCTCCGAAGCCTGGTCGCAGCTCTCGCCTCGCGCGCGTCATGTGTCGCTGGCGCGGG
>DASYGI010000312.1:0-3697 GCA_035999925.1 Pedococcus sp. | reverse complement strand
CGTGCCGTTGAGCCAGGTGGCGCCTTGCAGCAGGACGATCACCAGGAGCAGAAAGAGCAGCTGACCGAAGAACACGGCGAGGGCGCTGGCGAGAAAGCGCAGCGGGTCCGCTGCACTGTCCAGCTTGCGCATGACGAACAGACCGAGCGCGAAGAAGGCGATCGCGATCGCGAAGCCGAGTCCGGCGCCGAGCGCGGCCCGTCCCCCACCGACCAGAGCCGCCACGATGACGGCGATCGGGCCAACGAGGAGCGTCGGCAGGAACGCGCCACGGAGCATGACCGCAAAGGGGTCTCGTTCCGGGTGCGTCGGTGCGCTCATGAACTCTGGCCTGCCTGATTCGTCGGAGCTGGGATGCCTGGCGAAAGAGTGGTCGTCACCCGTTGTGGGTGCTTGTGAAAGCTATCACAAGCTCTCAGGAAGCGCCCAACCGGCCCCAAACCGGAACCTCACCAGCACCTGTCTCTGCGGCCCTCGCCTAGGCCCTCTCCTACGCCCTCACGAGCGTTAGAGCGTCGTGCGCGGCGGGCGGGTCGGGGCCCACCGGGGCAGCCAGATGGTCAGCACTCCGGCGACCAGCACGACGCCGACCACTCCTCCCGAGGCGACCCAGCCATCGAGGAACACGAAGCTCACCGACCCGAGCGCTGCCACCGCCGCCCACAGCCACAGCAGGAGAACGGCCCGGCGATGTCCGTGGCCGATCTGCAGCATCCGGTGGTGCAGGTGCTGGGCGTCCGCCTGCCAGGGACGCTGGCCCCGCCGGGTCCGCCGCACCACGGCCAGCAGAACGTCGACGACCGGCAGCAGGATGATCGCGGCCGGGACGACCAGCGGCAGCAGCGTTGCGGCGACGGGGTTTCCGCTCACCTGCGAGGGCGTCACACTGCCGGTGGTCGAGATCGTGGCAGCGGCCAGCAGCAGCCCCAGCAGCAGGGCGCCGGAGTCACCCATGAACAGCCGCGCCGGGTGAAAGTTGTGCGGCAGGAAACCCAGGCAGCAGCCGATCAGGGCCGCGGAGATGAACGTCGCCGAGGAGAACACGTTGGGCGGGTCGTAGGTGCGTGAGATGAGATAGCTGTAGACGAAGAAGGACGTGGCCGCGATGCCCACCACCCCCGCGGCCAGGCCGTCCAGCCCGTCGATGAAGTTCACCGCGTTGGTGGAGAACACGACGGTGAGCACGGTCAGCGCGACCATGATCGGGGCCGGCAGCACTGTCACGCCCCCGATCGGCAGCTGGAACAGCTGCACGCCACTGAACGCCATGATCCCGGCCGCGATCATCTGGCCGCCCATCTTGGTCAGCCAGTCGAGCTCGCGGATGTCGTCGATGGCGCCGAGCAGGCAGACGATCCCGGCGCCGAGCAGGACCCCCTGCAGCTCTGGCCCAAGCCGGAAGACCTGCCCCAGGTAGGGCAGGTGGCTCGCGGCAAGCATCGACGCCGCGAACCCGAGGTAGATCGCCACTCCCCCCAGACGGGGGATCGGCGTGGCATGGACGTCACGGTCGCGGACCGGGGTGAAGGCCCCGGTGCGGACCGCCACGACGCGCATCAGCGGCGTCGCCGCGTACGTGACCACCGCGGCGACCATCAGGACGAGGAGGTACTCGCGCACTGGAAGTGCCTCTCAGGATGGGGGTGCTCAGCCTCGAGAGTATGCCGGGAACCTGGTGACGAGGTCCGTCACCGCGGCGCGAACCTCCTTGGAGACCGCGTGGTCGGGGTCGGCGTCGCCTGAGGTGACTGCCTTGGCGATGAGCTCGGCGATGGTGGTCATCTCCGCGGTACCCATGCCCTGGGTCGTGACGCACGGGGTCCCAACGCGAATACCGCTCGCGATGTTGGGCTTCTGCGGGTCGAACGGGATGGCGTTCTTGTTCAGCACGATGCCCGCCGCGTCGGCCCGGGCCTCCGCGTCGGCGCCGGTCACCCCGACGCCCTGGAGGTCGTGCAATGACAGGTGGGTGTCGGTGCCACCCGTGGTGGGGCGGATCCCCCTCTCCCCCAACGAGGTTGCCAGCACTCGGGCGTTCTCGATGACCTGGCTGGCGTAGGCCTGGTAGGCCGGGGTGGCACACTCCTTGAAGTTCACCGCCTTGGCCGCGATCGTGTGCATCTGCGGGCCGCCCTGCATCATCGGGAAGACCGCCCGGTCGAGCTTGGTGGCGTGCTCCTCCTTGCAGACCAGGGCGCCCGAACGCGGACCACGCAGGACCTTGTGGGTGGTGAAGGTGACGACGTCGGCATACGGCACCGGCGAGGGGATCGCCTTGCCGGCGACCAGGCCGATGAAGTGCGCGGCGTCGACCCAGAAGATGGCGCCGATCTCGTCAGCCACCCTGCGGAAGAACTCGAAGTCGATGAGACGCGGGATGGCCGATCCCCCGGCGAGGATCACCTTGGGGCGGTGCTCCTTGGCGAGGCGCTCGACCTCGGCGTAGTCGATGTCCTCGCTCTGGCGGTCGACGCCGTAGTGCACGGCGTTGAACCACTTGCCCGAGAAAGACATCTTGGTCCCATGGGTCAGGTGGCCGCCCATCGGCAGCGCCATGGCCAGGATGGTGTCGCCGGGCTGCATGAACGCGCCATAGACGGCCTGGTTGGCGCTTGCTCCCGAGTGCGGCTGGACGTTGGCGTGGTCGGCGTCGAACAGTGCCTTGCAGCGCTCGATGGCCAGGGTCTCGGCCTTGTCGACCTCCGAGCAGCCGCCGTAGTAGCGACGTCCCGGGTACCCCTCGGCGTACTTGTTGGACAGCGTCGACCCGAGCGCCGTGAGGACCTCGGGGCTCGACATGTTCTCGGAGGCGATGAGCTGCAACCCGCCGCGGATCCGCTCGAGCTCGGAGACGAGAACCCCGGCGATCTCGGGGTCGAAGGACTCCAGCGCACCGAAGTCCGAGCCGTAGAAGGTGTCAGCGCTCATCAGGGTCTCCTGCGTGAAGGGTGGGGTTCGCCGGCAACTCTATTGCGTGAGTCTCGGCCGGGGGCTCAGCCTCCTGAGCGGCTGGCGCCTCGTCGGTGGCTCGCGCCTCCTCGTTCTCGGGCAACGCGAGCGCCGCGTCGAGCTGCTCCTGGGTGATCGCCCCGGCGCGCAGCACCACCGGTGTCTCGCCGGTGCAGTCGACGATGGTCGAGACGGCGGTCCCGGCCGACGGGCCTCCGTCGAGATACACCGCCACGGCGGCGCCGAGCTGCGCTGCCGCATCCGTGACGGTGGTGGCCGGGGGCTGTCCGGTCAGGTTGGCACTGGTGACGGCCATCGGGCCGATCTCGGTGAGGAGGGCCAACGCCACCTCGTCCTGCGGCATACGCAAGGCCACGGTGCCGTTGGTCTCGCCGAGGTCCCACATCAACGACGACTGCGCCGAGAACACCAGCGTCAGCGGTCCGGGCCAGAACTCGCGAATCAGGTCCCGGGCCCAGGCCGGCACGTCGGTGGCCAAGCCGTCCACGGTCCGCACACTGGGCACGAGGACCGGGGGCGGCATCTCGCGGCCACGCCCCTTCGCCGCCAGGATCGAGGCAACCGCCTCGGCGGAGAACGCATCGGCGCCGATGCCGTACACGGTGTCGGTCGGGAGCACGACGGCCTGCCCGTCGCGCACTGCAGCCGCAGCGGCGGCGACCCCTTCGGCGCGCCCGGACTCGGTGGTGCAGTCGTACACAGGGCTCATAAGCGCCAGCGTAGTTGG
>DASYGI010000311.1:0-4938 GCA_035999925.1 Pedococcus sp. | reverse complement strand
GCGCAAGCCCGACCCGTACAAGGGCAAGGGCGTTCGCTATGCGGGCGAGCAGATCCGTCGCAAGGTCGGAAAGGCTGGTAAGTAAGCCATGGCAATGATCATCAAGCGCGCCAAGGGGAAGTCCGCTGCTCGCGGACGTCGTCACCTGCGCCTGCGCAAGAAGGTCGCCGGCACCACCGCGCGTCCGCGCCTGGTTGTGTCCCGCTCGAGCCGCCACGTGTTCGTGCAGATCGTGGACGACACGATCGGCAAGACCGTCGCGTCTGCGTCCACGATGGAGGCGGACCTGCGCTCCTTCGAGGGTGACAAGACGGCCAAGGCGCGCAAGGTGGGCGAGCTGCTCGCCGAGCGTGCCAAGAGCGCCGGCGTCGAGGCAGTCGTCTTCGACCGCGGCGGCAACAAGTACCACGGCCGAATCGCCGCGATCGCCGAAGGCGCCCGCGAAGGTGGTCTGGCTCTGTGATCACCGCTGCTACTAACAACGCAACCGTTGAGATGAGGAACATCTGATGCCCGGACCCCAGCGTCGAGGCACTGGTGCTGTCGGCGGCGACGCCCGTTCCGGCGGCGACCGCAACGACCGTCGAGGCGGTCGCGACAACCGTCGCGACGGCGGCCGCGACCAGGCCGAGAAGAGCGCCTACGTCGAGCGCGTCGTGACCATCAACCGCGTGGCCAAGGTCGTCAAGGGTGGCCGCCGCTTCAGCTTCACCGCACTCGTGGTGGTGGGCGACGGCGACGGCACCGTTGGTGTCGGCTACGGCAAGGCCAAGGAAGTTCCCGCGGCGATCGCCAAGGGTGTCGAGGAGGCCAAGAAGGAGTTCTTCAAGGTCCCCCGCATCCAGGGCACCATCCCGCACCCGGTCCAGGGTGAGGCCGCCGCCGGCGTCGTCATGCTGCGACCCGCCGCTCCCGGTACCGGTGTCATTGCCGGTGGCCCGGTGCGCGCGGTGCTCGAGTGCGCCGGCATCCACGACGTGCTGTCCAAGAGCCTCGGCTCGGACAACGCGATCAACATCGTCCACGCGACGGTCGCGGCCCTCAAGGGCCTCGAGCGTCCGGAGGCTGTGGCCGCTCGTCGTGGTCTGCCCGTCGACCGGGTCGCCCCGGCCGCGATGCTGCGGGCCCAGGCTGCCGGCCGTGAGGCCGCACGCGTGGCCTCGAAGGCTGGTGCGTGATGGCACGGCTCAAGGTGACCCAGACCCGTTCGGAGATCGGTGGCAAGCAGAACCAGCGGGACACGCTGCGCAGCCTCGGTCTGAAGCGTATTGGCGACGTCGTCGTCAAGGAGGACCGTCCCGAGATCCGCGGGATGGTCAAGACAGTGACCCACCTGGTCGCTGTCGAGGAGGTTGACTGACCATGGCTGAGAAGACGGCCAAGAAGACCGACGCCGCGAAGGCGGGTGCTCCGGAGGGTTCGGCCCTCAAGCTGCACCACCTGCGTCCGGCCCCGGGTGCCAAGACCGCCAAGACCCGCGTGGGTCGCGGTGAGGGCTCCAAGGGCAAGACCGCCGGTCGCGGTACCAAGGGCACCTCGGCTCGCTACCAGGTTCCCGAGCGCTTCGAGGGTGGCGCAATGCCCCTGCACATGCGCCTGCCGAAGCTGCGCGGGTTCAAGAACCCGTTCAAGGTGGAGTTCCAGGTCGTGAACCTGGACAAGCTGTCCGCGCTCTACCCCGAGGGTGGCGACGTGACCGTCGACGACCTCGTGGCCAAGGGTGCGGTCCGCGACAACCTTCCGGTCAAGGTGCTCGGCACCGGCGAGATCACCGTCAAGGTCAACGTGACCGCTGACAAGTTCTCGGCGACCGCCAAGGAGAAGATCGAGGCCGCTGGCGGCTCGGTCACCTCCGCCTGAACACCAGCTCGAAGGTATGCCGCGAGCTCACCCATGGTGAGCTCGCGGCATACTTGTAACACGACCGCGGTGCACCTGCGCGCCGGCTGCCCGGGGTATCGTGCCTAGGATTGTCTGACCGTCGTCACCGCGGGGGCCGTTGGCTCCGCGTCACCAGGAGGACCTGTGCTCACCGCCTTCACCCGTGCGTTCAAGACGCCGGACCTGCGCAGGAAGCTGCTGTTCACGCTGTTCATCGTCGTGATCTTCCGGCTGGGAAGCCATGTCCCGGTGCCAGGGGTGAGCTACAGCGCGGTGCAGAACTGTCTCAAGAACGCGGACAACACCAGCGGCGTGCTCGGGCTGGCGAACTTGTTCAGCGGAGGCGCGCTCCTGCAGCTGTCGATCTTCGCGCTGGGGATCATGCCGTACATCACGGCGAGCATCATCATCCAGCTGCTGACGGTCGTGATCCCGCGGTTCGAGGCCCTCAAGAAGGAGGGCCAGCAGGGCCAGACGAAGATGACGCAGTACACCCGCTACCTGACCATCGGTCTGGCGGTCCTGCAGTCGTCCACGCTGATCACCTTCGCCCAGAACCCGCAGGCCCTGTTCGGCGCCCAGTGCACGACCATCCTGCCGGACGGCTCGATCCCCACCCTGGTCATCATGGTGCTCACCATGACGGCAGGCACCGGCGTGGTGATGTGGCTCGCCGAGCTGGTCACCGACAAGGGCATCGGTAACGGCATGTCGCTGCTGATCTTCACCTCGATCGCCAGCGCGTTCCCGAGCTCGCTGTGGGCGATCGAGCAGCAGCAGGGTCGCTGGGACATCTTCATCGGCGTGATCCTGATGGGCTTCGTCATCATCGCGCTCGTGGTGTTCGTCGAGCAGAGCCAGCGCCGTATCCCGGTGCAGTACGCCAAGCGCCAGGTCGGCCGGCAGATGTATGGCGGCACGTCCACCTACATCCCGCTCAAGGTCAACATGGCCGGCGTGATCCCCGTGATCTTCGCCTCCTCCCTGCTCGCCCTGCCGTCCCTTCTGGCACAGTTCAACAAGTCGACCACCGGCCAACAGGCGGGCTGGGTGACATGGGTGCAGGAGAACCTCGTCCGCGGTGACCACCCCATCTACATGATGTTGTACGTGGGTCTGATCCTGTTCTTCACGTTCTTCTACGTGTCGATCACCTTCAACCCGACCGAGGTCGCCGACAACATGAAGCGATACGGCGGCTTCATCCCAGGTATCCGCGCCGGGCGACCCACGGCCGAGTACCTCGACTATGTGCTCACCCGCATCACCGTCCCCGGGGCCATCTATCTCGGCCTCATCTCGCTGATCCCGCTCATCGCGCTGGTGCTCGTCGGGGCCAACCAGAACTTCCCGTTCGGTGGCACCTCCATCCTCATCATCGTCGGTGTGGGCCTGGAGACCGTGAAGCAGATCGAGTCCCAGCTGCAGCAGCGCCATTACGAAGGGTTCCTCCGCTGATGCGTCTGATCATCCTGGGTCCTCCTGGGGCCGGTAAGGGCACCCAGGCCGCCAAGATCGCCGAGTCGTTCGGCATCCCGGCCATCTCCACCGGCGACATCTTCCGCGCCAACATCAAGAACGAGACCGAGCTCGGCAAGCAGGTCAAGGACATCCTCGCGTCAGGTGGGTACGTCACCGACGAGATCACCAACGCCATCGTCCGGGACCGGCTCTTCGAGGACGACGCCGAAAAGGGCTTCCTGCTCGACGGCTACCCGCGCACGGCTGCCCAGGTCGACGAGCTCGATGCGATCCTCGCGCAGCACGACCACCGGCTGGACACGGTCCTGGAGCTGACGGTCGACGAGGACGCGGTCGTCCAGCGGCTGCTCAAGCGGGCCGAGACCGAGGGTCGTGAGGACGACACCGAGCAGGTCATCCGCGAGCGTCAGGAGATCTATCGGCGCGAGACCGCACCACTGACCGAGCTCTATGCGGCCCGGGGGCTGCTCTGCCAGGTCGACGGCATGGGCTCGGTCGACGAGGTCTTCGCGCGCATCGCCGCGGCTTTGGACGGGGTTGCTGCGCTCTGATGTTCGGCCGCTCCCGCATCGAGTCCAAGACCCCCGACCAGATCCTGCGGATGCGCAAGGCGGGTCTGGTGGTGGGTCAGACCCTGCAGCTCATGGCTCAGACGGTCCGCCCGGGCATGACCACCGGGCAGCTGGACGAGCTGGCCGAGGAGCACATCCGTGGATGCGGGGCGGTGCCGTCGTTCCTGGGCTACCAGGGCTTCACGGGGAGCCTGTGCACCTCGGTCAACGACGAGGTCGTCCACGGCATCCCGGGGTCGCGCGTCCTGGACGAGGGCGACCTCATCTCGATCGACTGTGGTGCCATCGTCGAGGGTTGGCACGGCGACGCGGCGATCTCGGTGATCGTCGGTGGGCGTGAGGCGGGCCGCCCCGAGGATCTCGAGCTCATCGACGCCACCGAGGACTCCATGTGGGCCGGCATCACCGCGCTGGCTGCCGGAGAGTCCTTGTATGCCGTGGGGGCCGCGGTGGAGGACAGCGTCGTGGCGGCGGGGGAGCGAGCCGGTCGCACCTACGGGATCGTCGAGGACTATGTCGGTCACGGCATCGGCACCGAGATGCACCAGGACCCGCAGGTTCCCAACTACCGGGTGCGGGACAAAGGCCCGACCGTGCGTTCCGGGGTCACGGTGGCCATCGAGCCGATGGTCACGCTGGGCAGCGCGGACACCCGGCTGCTGGCGGACGACTGGACCGTGGTCACCGCCGACAGCTCCCGGGCGGCGCACTGGGAGAACACCGTCGCCGTCACCGACGGGGGCCTGTGGGTTCTGACGGCCCTCGATGGTGGGCGGGAGCGGCTCGAAGCCGCTGGCGCGGCATACGCCCCACTCGCCTGACTCTCCCCGCCCCCAGCGCGGATTTCGTGCTCAGCGGGTGCGTGACGTAGACTTGTGCGTCGGTGCGCGTACCCGCGTGCCGGCATTCGTGTGCCTGCCCCAGCCTGGGGCCGGACGAGCAGCAGATTGTGGAGGATATGGCCAAAAAGGACGGTGTCATCGAGATCGAGGGCACGATCGTC
>DASYGI010000310.1:0-3627 GCA_035999925.1 Pedococcus sp. | reverse complement strand
GGCGAGCGCATAGTTCGGGCCCTGCTGCGGCACGAGGCTGTCGTTGATCCCGGGGTCGGAGCCGGGGGCGTAGTTGCGTTGGAGCAGCCGACCGCCGCTGAGGGTCCGCAGTCCGGGTCGAGCCAGCCGCATCGCCGCCGAGGGGCTTCGGTAGTTCCGGGTCGAGTGGTCCACCGCGTCTGCGGGTACGGCGAACACGTCGGTCGGCGTCGCCAGGAACGCCAGGGACACGTCGTTCCGCCGGCGCAGCAGCTCGACGCTCAGCGCATCCACGGCGGTGGAGACGCGCACGTTCGTGGCGCCGTCGGCATACACGTAGTTGCCCAGGACCAGTGGACCGTTCAGCTCGCTGACCCAGTCCGCGACCGCGGAGAGCGAGTGGAGCAGATCCGCTCCTGCATGGGTGGCCAGGTCGCCCACGGACCACGGCGCGCCTGAGGCGACGGGCAGGTGGAGCGTGCCGGCCGACGCGTCCGTCACCTCCAGCACGCGTTTCCAGACATCGGGTCGTGGCAGGTCCACGCCGATGACCTCGCCGCCCCAGGAGAGTAGGGCCTGCAGCGGCCCCATCTCGGCCCCCGCACCCAGCACGACGACGCGTTGGTCGGAAAGGTCGAGCCAGTCGGGGTTAGCCATGACGAGGCGGACGGCTTCGACGGCCGAGGGCTCCATCACGCCGCGAGCGGACCAGTCGTCGAGCTGACGGTGCAGCTGGTCGCCCTTGAGGCGCTCGCCGTGCAGGGGCAGGCTGAGCTCACTCGCCCGGCGCCCGGTGCCACGGACCGTGGCGGTCTCGAGCGCTGCACCGGTCCCCGAGCCGAACGCCTCGGCCAGCGGCACATCGCGATCGCCCTCGGTCGACCGCATCCGCGAATGCAGTGAGGTCAGCCCCGCCTGCGCCACGTCGACGGCTGCGTCCCCGTCCCGAAGCAGGCCCGCCTCGACCATCCTGCGGAAGTGGGCGAGGTAGGCCTGTCGCCAGTTGGTCTCACGTCCGGCCGCCTGGGCGCCCACCGGGTCGACCTCACGCAGGGCGTCGGCCACCACGGCGCGCCCGAGCGCGGACGTGCTTCGCTTGCCGTCGACCTCGGGGAAGACCACGCCGCTGGGCTTGGGGGAACTGTGCGCCATGCCCGCGAGTATGCCGAACGGCTGGCCTCACGCGCGAAGGCCCGGAACCGCACTGGTTCCGGGCCTTCGTCGACGTCGCCGCGAGCGGCATACGTTCAGTGCTTTGTCACTCCACCCCGAGGCGAGCCTTCAGTCCGTCGAGCTCGATCCGCAGCTGGGTGGGCAGGGTCTCGCCGAACTTGGCGAACCACTCCTCGATCTGCGGGATCTCGGCCTTCCACTCCTCGGCGTCGACCCGCAGCGCCTGCTCGAGCTCGGCGTCGCTCAGGTCCAAGCCGTCGGTGTCGAGCGACTCGGGCGTCGGGACGTGGCCGATCGGGGTCTCGATCGCGGCCGCCTTGCCTTCGATGCGCTCGATGGCCCACTTCAAGACGCGGCTGTTCTCGCCGAACCCGGGCCAGAGGAAGTTGCCCTCGTCGTCGCGGCGGAACCAGTTGACGTAGAAGATCTTCGGGAGCTTGGCCGCGTCGGCGTCCTTGCCCACGTTGATCCAGTGCTGGAAGTAGTCGCCAGCGTTGTAGCCGATGAACGGGAGCATCGCCATCGGGTCGCGTCGGACGACACCCACGGCGCCAGTGGCGGCGGCTGTGGTCTCGGAGGAGAGGGTGGCGCCCATGAAGGTGCCATGCACCCAGTCGCGGGACTCGGTGATCAGCGGGACCGTCGTCTTGCGGCGGCCACCGAAGAAGATCGCCGAGATCGGCACACCCTTGGGGTCGTAGTACTCCTCGGCGAGGATGTCGCACTGCTCGATGGGCGTGCAGTAGCGGCTGTTCGCGTGCGAGCTGAGGACGCCGGTCTCGCCGATCTCGGGGGTCCAGTCCTCGCCCTTCCACGAGGTGGCGTGGGCCGGCATGTTCTCCAGGCCCTCCCACCAGATGTCGTTGTCGTCGGTGAGCGCGACGTTCGTGAAGACCGAGTTGCCCTTGTTGATGGTCTTCATGGCGTTGGGGTTGGTGTGCTCGTTGGTGCCCGGGGCGACGCCGAAGAAGCCGAACTCGGGGTTCACGGCATACAGCCGGCCGTCCTCGCCGAAGCGCATCCAGGCGATGTCGTCACCGAGCGTCTCGACCTTCCAGCCGGGGACGGTCGGGGCCAGCATGGCGAGGTTGGTCTTGCCGCAGGCGCTCGGGAAGGCCGCTGCGATGTAGTAGACCTGCTGCTCGGGAGAGATGAGCTTGAGGATGAGCATGTGCTCGGCCAACCAGCCCTCGTCGCGAGCCATCGCGCTGGCGATGCGCAGCGAGTAGCACTTCTTGCCGAGCAGGGCGTTGCCGCCGTAGCCCGAACCGAACGACCAGATGGTCCGCTCCTCGGGGAACTGGACGATGTACTTCTCGGGGTTGCACGGCCACTTGACGTCCTGCTGACCCGGCTCGAGCGGGGCACCCACGGAATGCAGCGCGGGGATGTACTTCGCGTCCTCGCCCAGCTCCTCGATGCGGCGCAGCACGTTGACCCCAGTGCGGGCCATGACCCGCATGGACACCACGACGTACTCGGAGTCGGTGATCTCGACACCGAACATCGGGTTCTCCGCGTTGAGGTGACCCATCACGAAGGGGATGACGTACATCGTCCGGCCCTTCATGCAGCCCTTGTACAGGCCTCGCATGAGGTCCTTCATCTCTTCCGGAGCCATCCAGTTGTTGGTCGGACCGCAGTCCTTCTCGTCAACGGAGCAGATGTAGGTGCGGTCCTCGACCCGGGCCACGTCGGTCGGGTCGGAGGCCGCGTAGAAGCTGTTGGGCTTCTTCGACTCGTTGAGCCGCACGAAGGTCCCGGCCTCGACGAGCTTGTCGGTCAGGCGGGTCCACTCGGCGTCGGAGCCGGTCACCCACTCGATGCGGTCGGGGGTGGTCAGAGCAGCCACCTCGTCGACCCATGCCTGCAGGCGGACGTGAGTCGTTCCCCCCGCGCGCTGGTCTGTCTGCGGCGTCGCCTCGGTCGTCATCTGATCGGCGTCCCTTTCGTCCGGATCTGGCTGCGCCCCGGATCAATGAGGTGAAACGTTCACGCGACACAGATGTCCGCATAGTGAACGCTGCTGGTCTCGCCACCGTACGCCCGGCCATGTGGTGGTCGGTACCGCGAGAGCTGTAGATCGCTCGTGAATCGGCTCACAACCGGCCAGTAAGCGCTGGATCCCTGACGCGTTCTTGCAACCCTTGCAAGAACGCGACGAAACGCGGTGTGTTTTCTTGCGATTCGGCGAGCGGGGTTGGAGTGGCGCGGCGGGTGACTCGGCGGCCTGCCGGGGACGTTGCCCGGCTGCGCCGAGGATGCGCCCTCCACGCCCAGAGCCGCCCTGCGCCGAGTGGGTCAAGGGTGTGCACAGAGGTGGTGCCGGCTGATTTCGTGCCCGGGGGGGTGACCCGGTAGTCTTTCCCGTCGTTGCTCTGGGCGGTCCCAGGCCAGCATCGCGCCCGTAGCTCAACGGATAGAGCATCTGACTACGGATCAGAAGGTTAGGGGTTCGAATCCCTTCGGGCGCAC
>DASYGI010000309.1:0-14875 GCA_035999925.1 Pedococcus sp. | reverse complement strand
GCACGACACGACCTTGGGCCCAGCCGATCGGCTGGGCCCAAGGTCGTCTCGTCAGGGTGCCGACAGCTTCTCGACGAGGGCGGCGTAGACCGCGGCGCTCGGCTTGGGGGTGCGGGCGAAGGTGGCCCGGTCAACCTCGTGCAACCCGAGCTGGTGCCCGTAGCCGAAGATCCACTCGAAGTTGTCCAGGAGCGTCCAGTGCAGATACCCCAGCACCGGAACACCGGCGTCCAGCTGGTCACGCAGTCCCAGCAGTGACGGTTCGATGAAGCCGGCTCGCAAGCTGTCGTCATCGGTCGACATCCCGTGCTCGGTCACCAGGATCGGCACTCCGGTGGCCTCGTGGGCATAACGGACGGCCCCGCCCAGGGACCCCGGCTCGATCGCCGAGCCCATCTGGTTGCGAGCCGTGCTGTCCGGCAAGGGCGCCGGTCCGTTGGCGTCGTAGGCGATTCGTTCATAGTTCTGCACGCCCAGGAAGTCGTCCTGCGCGGCGAGCTCCAGCCAGCGCGCGTAGACCTCCTGCCGTTTGCGGTCGCGGACCGACGGGTCGTTCCCGGTCACCACGTCGTCGACGACGGCCAGGGACAGCCCCACGGGCAGGTCGGGTCGGCGCGCCTTGATCGCAGCCTTCGCCGCCTGGTGTGCCGCAGCCAGGCCGTCACCCATGGCGTCCATCTCCTCGGGCAGCACGACGTTGCTGGCTCGGTAGCGAGAGACTCCCGCGCTCGCACTGGCCGCCCCCAGGGTGGCGCGTTCGAGGTCGGCCACGAAGGCGGGCAGGTCGATCCAGGTCAGCAGGCGGGGCAGGTTCGGCTCGTTGAACGTCACGGCATACGCGATCCGGTCCCCGAAGCGGTCCATCACCGCGCCGCAGTAGCGAGCGAAGAGGTCTGGCGCCAAGGGATCGAGCCAGGCGCCACGCGCGGCGAACCAGTGCGGTGACGTGAAGTGGTTGAAGGTCACGACCGGTGCCAGGCCCCGCTCGTGACAGCCGTCCACCAGTGCCTCGTAATGCGCCAGCGCCTGGTCTGAGAACTCTCCTTCGCGTGGCTCCACCCGCGCCCATTCGACCGAGAACCGATAGGCGTTCAGGCCCATGGCCGCGACCAGATCGAGGTCGTCGCGCCACAGGTTCAAGCTGTTGCACGCCTGGCCCGAGGGCTCACGGAACACGGTCGGCGTCACGTGCTCGAGGAACCACGTGTCGCTGCCGGTGTTGTCGCCCTCGTTCTGGTGACCCGCGGTCGCCACGCCCCACAGGAATCCGGGGGGCATCCTGCGGTCGATCGCTCCTTCGATCGCTTCTTCGGTCGTCGTTGACTGGGTCGGCGTGGTCACGGGATCTCCTGATGGTCGGTGGTGGCACTGCGGTCGAGCAGCTCGAGCAGGTTGCCCTCGGGGTCGGCGACGAAGGCCATCCGGACCCCGGGCTCGGGGGAGGCCCGCGGCGCCATGACCTCGCGGGCGCCGAGCGCAACGAGCCGCGTGTATGCCGCGTCGACCCCGCGGACGTCGAAGGCCACGTGTCCGAAGGACTGGGACAGCGCGGCCTCGCCCGGGTTCGCAGGTCGCAGGCCCGGCCGGCTGCCGGGTCGATGGAGCAGCTCGAGGCGGTCTCCGCTGTTCGGGTGGACGAGCATGACGATGTCCAGCTCGATCGCGTCAACACGCAGCGTCAGCTCGCGGGCGTAGCCGAGTGCCGAGACGTACCACTCGGCGGCCGACTCGAGGTCAGCCACGGACAGGCCTACGTGGTCCATCCGAGCCGACCGGTCTGCCGTCCCCATCACCTCACCCATGCCGGTTCAGCCCAGCAGGGTCGGCGGTCAGGTAGCTGGCGAACCGCCCCAGCGGGTCCCATTGGGCCCGAACCCGTTCGAGCCGTGTGTAGTGGGCGTCGGTGAGGAAGCGGTCCTGGCGACGGGTGAAGTCCGTGTCACCGAGATAGACCCCGACCCCGCCGTCGCGGGCGAGGTCGGCGGTGCGCTGGTGAACCCAGGCGCGGTAGTGCTCGTCCTGGCCTGGGTCGTCATAGATGGCGTACGTGGCGACGTAGACATTGCCCTGAACGGAGAAGGCCATGTCGGGCAGCGGACGGGTGGGCGCCCACCCGTACCAGATCGAGAACGAGTGTTCGGTGTCCAGCTCGCTCCACAGCCGGCTCAGCAGAGGAGCGAGGACCTCGGCGGGGGCGTCGCTCCACGCGCAGTCGACGGCATACCGATAGCCCTCCGGGTTCTGCGCGGTCTGCGCGACGTTCTCCTCGAGGATCGTCGTCGGGCCCTGCACGTGTCCGAGCTCGCCTCCGGCCAGCGGGCCCTCCGCGAAGGCGGCCAGCAGGGCACAAACCTCGGCGGTCGATTCGCCCATGACCGTGGTGTGCAGGAGGAGGACTGTGCCGTCGGGTCGCGTCGCGCCGTCGTGCAGTGGCACGTCCGGGAGCCGGGTGGCGGCCACCACCGGCTCGATCCGCGGGTCGAGGTGGGGGAGCAGGTCGTGCAGCCAGCGCAGCAGCTCCTCGGCGTCCTGGAGCCGGAAGGTCCAGGTGTCCTGCCACATCACCGCGGGGGCGGGGTACGTCTGCAGATGGAACCTCGCCACCAGTCCCGGGAAACCCGGTCCGGCGCCCCGGGCGGCCCAGTACAGGTCGGGGTTCTGGTCGGCATCGGCGTGGACCAGGACGCCGTCGGCGGTGACGACGTCGACGCCGACGACGCTCTCGCAGGCCCAGCCCCGCGACCTGCTGTTCCAGCCCTGACCACCCTGCAGCAGGAACCCGCCGAGCCCGACCGAGGCGCAGTGGCCGCCGGGGAAGGCCCGGCCCCGGGAGGCGAGGAACGGCGCGAGCTGCAGTCCGCCCTGGGTGGCCGGGCCGACGACGGCCACGCCGGTGGCCTCGTCGTACTCGATGCCGTCGAGGTGGCCCAGGTCGATGAGCAGGGCGTCGTCCCGCAGGCTCCAGGCGGCCCACGAGTGGCCCCCCGAGCGGACCGAGACCGACCACCCGCGGTCCCGGGCGAGCCGGACACCTGCGACGAGATCGTCGACAGTGGCGGCTTCCAGGATGGCCGCGGGGTAGCGGTCCGGTCGTCTGGCGTTGAAGATGCGCCCGACCCGGGCGTCTTCGTAGCCTTCGTCGCCGCGGATCAGAAGCCGACCCTCGATGGCGGTCACCGCAGGGCCTGGGCGAAGAGGCCGAGGGTGTGGTCGGTGCCGGCCAAGCGTGGCGACTCGTTGAGATGCCCGTGCAGCACCCCGGCCTCCACCTGCGCGTCGACGGCTGCTCCGGCCCCGCGCAGGAGTCCGGCGAAGGCCTCGCCGGAGCTGCGCAGGTCGTCGTACTCACACGTCACGATGGTGATCGGTGAAGATCTGGCGAGGTCAGCCAGGGCCGCGGGATCGGCGTGGGCCGGCATCGCGTACGCCGGGACAGGGTCGACCGCCCCGCCGAGGTAGGTCCGGGTGATGAGGTCGACGTCGTCCGCCAGGAAGCGCAGCACCCGTGGCACATCCGCCATGGCCGCGGTCAGCTCAGGACTGGGCATCGGCATGGTGGCATGCAGCACGGGATATGCCAGCAGGATCCGTGCGGGCAGGACCGCGTCCTGGTCGTCGCGCAGGTGCAGGGCCGCGCCCACGGCGAGGTTTCCCCCAGCACTGGCGCCCCCGAGGGCCAGCCTTGCTGGGTCGACCCCGAGCTCGGGCGCGTGCTGCACCGTCCACCGCCAGGCGGCGACCACGTCGTCATGGGGGACCGGGAAGTGGTCGGTCAGACGGGTACCGGGGTCCTTCGGCGCGAAGCCGCCGCCGCCGACGAGGCGGTAGTCGACAGCCACCACGACGGCCCCGGCGCGGTGCACGAGCTCACGCGCCACGCCGTCGGACTCGGGCATATCGAGGCTGCCACCGACGAAGGCGCCGCCGTGCAACCAGACCAGCCCTGGCCGTAGCCCAGTGTGCGAGTCTGGGTGGTGTCCCGGCCCGGTGGCGTCGGCTTGCGGTGGCGAGTAGACGCGCAATGGAACTGCGCCGTGCGGCCCGGGGGCCGTGGTGTCGTGCACCGCGCAGGGCGGCGGCTGGTATGCCGGTCCGTCGGACAGGTACGCCTCGAACCGTTGCTGCTTGACGGGATCAGAAAAGATCTCTGCGAACGAGGTCAGACCCTCCAGCCAATGGAACCTGTTCGTGTAGTGCGGGTCGATCATCCGACAGCCGCCGCGCCGCCGTCGACGGGCAGGTTGGCACCACTGATGTGTCGCGCCTCGTCGCTGGCCAGGAACACGATCGCGTGTGCGACGTCCTCGGGCTGTCCCCAGCGCCGCAACGGGATTCGCTGCCGAATCGCCTCGGCGGGCCCATCCGGGTCGTGCAGCATCGGGCTGGTGTGCGGGGTCTCGGTCATCGCCGGACTCACCGCATTGACGCGGATCCCTAGCGGTCCGCCCTCGACAGCCAGCTGGCAGGTCAGAGCGATGACGCCGCCCTTGGCGGCCCCGTGCGCGTTCTGCGGCATGAAGAACGCGCCGCGGGTCCCGGAGATCGAGCCGAGGTTGACGATGGAGCCCGCGCCGCGTGTCCGTAGATGCGGCCACGCGGCGCGGGTGACTAGGAAGACGATGTCCAGCTCGTGGCGGATCGTGAAGAGCCAGTCGTCCACGGGGAGCTCGTCAATCGCCCCGAACCGGATGGCCGAGGCGTTGTTGACCAGGACGTCGACGCCGCCGGCCAGTGCTGCGGCCTCCTCGACCCAACCCGTGGCTCCGGCCTCGGTCGAGAGGTCGACCGGTGCTACCGAGTCCATCCGGCCACCGGCGTCGCGTACGAGGCGCACCGTCTCGGCGTCGGCCGCGGCGTCGAGGTCGCAGCCCACGACGTGAGCGCCCTCGCGCGCACAGACCACGGCGGTGGCGCGGCCAATGCCACCGCCGGTGCCCGTGACGAGGACGGCCTTGCCGGCCAGTCGGCCGGTCACGCCACTCCCGTCCCGCCGGACGCTTCGGCCAGTGCTCCGCCGCCGAAGTTCCTGTCGTGGTCGAGGGTCATCCGCAGGATCGGGTATGACGTCTCGCGCATGTGGCGCTCGTAGTCGCCAACCGCCTGGGTGAGAACGGTCCGGTCACCGCCACTGCCCAGGTCGCGCAACGCGTCCACCAGGGTGGCCGCGTCGTGCAGCGCCAGGTTCGCGCCCATGCCCATCGTCGGCAGCATCCCGTGAGCGGCGTCGCCGACGAGGGTCACACGACTGGACTGCCAGTCGTCGGCGGGCTCGAGGTACCCGAACGGGATGGCGAACATCGAGTCGGGCTCCATGGCCCCGACGATGTCGCGAGCGACCGGGTGCCAGCCGTCGAGCGCTCGAAGCATCGAGTCGCGCAGCTGCCGGGGGGTGTCGGCGGTCCAGTCGCCCAGCGGGGGGACGACGGTTCCAGGGGACACGCTGCAGCTGACCATCAGGTACGGCGGCACGGTGTCGACCACGACGTCCGGTGCCACCTCGCCTGCGGCCTCGGCCGCGGGCTGCCGGGGCAGGTACTCGCCGATGAGCAGCCGAGATCCCTTGCGGTCTATGGCCATCAGGACACCGTGGTGAAGTACCTGTGGCATGGCCTGCTGAAGCTCGGGGGTCAGGATCGTTCGCCCGTACACCCCGATACCGGCGATCCCGGTCGGAATGACCGGCACCTGCGGGAGCTTCTGGGTGCGCACGGCTGACCGGATTCCGTCAGCGGCCACGAGCAGGTCGCCGCGTGCGGTCGAGCCGTCGACCAGCGTCACGGTGACGCCGTCCTCGTCCTCCGCATACGACACCACCGCGGCGGAGGTGTGCAGG
This sequence comes from Pedococcus sp., assembly GCA_035999925.1. Taxonomy (GTDB): domain Bacteria; phylum Actinomycetota; class Actinomycetes; order Actinomycetales; family Dermatophilaceae; genus Pedococcus. The sequence goes on along the minus strand of DASYGI010000309.1, from coordinate 9,042 downwards.
CGCGCACCGAGCCGACCGGCGAGGACCTGGCGCAGGGTGCGGCGATGGACGCCAGTATGCGGGCGGTCCCCCTCGTTGGGAGGTCCGAGATGCGGGCGCGAGCTGAGCTCACGGAGCTGGTCGTCCAGCACGATGGACTCGTGGCGCTCGTAGTTCTCGCGTGAGGTGCGCTGGTACAGCTCGAACAGGTCCTCGGGCAGGCACCGCCGCAGTGCCTCGCCGCCCAGGGCGTTCATGTGCAAGTAGTACCCCTGCTTGCGGTCGAGGTCTGCGTCCCGCTCGAACACCTCGACGCTGTGACCGTCCTTGAGTAGCCCCTGGGCGAGCGCGAGACCTGACAGGCCGCCGCCCGCGATGAGAACGTGGAGGGGAGAGGGGGTGGCCATGGCCGGCTCCTTCGAAGCATCGTCGCTGACACTTTGCTGCTGGCGCCTTCGCCGCACTTTCACTAGGCGAGAGACGCTTTCATTTTGGAATAGTCTAGACCGGGACGTCCGACTCGTCCAGGGTCTGGGTCAGGAGACTCGTCGACCGGTCAGGGCCGCAGCGCAGGGTCGAAGGCTGCGATGCTCGCCGCCCGCTCCTCGATCTCCGTCCGTGCGGCCGCATGTTTCGTCGCGGTCTCGAGGATCTCGCGGTAGTGCGCGTACTTCTCCGGTAGGGAGATGACCGAGGTGTCCAGGTCCGTCCATCGAACGCTCGCGTCGGGGGTGAGCTCGCCCCGAGCCCCGCAGGTGGCGCACTCGACCGCCCGGCCGCGCAGGGAAACCACGTCGAGGTGGCACCGCGGGCACAGGCCGGGCTCGCCGGCATACTCGGCGTCGTCGAAGGGCCGGCCGAGCTGGCTGGCGACGTGCTCTCCCAAGCGCGCGGCTCGCGCCAGTGCGTCGCCGTCGAGCACCACGGACTTGGGCGTGCCGGCGCCGCCGACGGCGAACTGGTCGACGACCGCCATCTGCATGGAGAAGGTGAGGATGTGCATGGCCGGCAGCGTCAGGGTCCGCCAGCGGTCCTCGAGCGAGCCGCCGACGGCGATGAACCCGGCGACGCGGGGCTTGAGCACCCGCTCGTCGAGACGAAAGGCCATGGATGGCTCCTCGCCGCGCTCGCGCATGCGCAGCAACGAGTCGACGATCGCGGCGTCGGCGTTCGGGCCGAGGAGCCGGTCGGCGAGCACCTTGAGGCGACCCGGGATGGTGCGGCTGATGATCGGCGAGGCGACGATGAGGCCGTCGCACGCGACGAGCTGCTCCCAGAACCACCAGGCGTCGTCCGGGCTTGCGGGGTCGGGGCCGCTGGGCACGTGCAGCTCGTCGAGGCGGACGAGGCAGACATCGACATCGTCGGACTTGGCGGCCCGCAGGGCCTCCTTGAGCATCAGCTCGACGCTGCCGCCGAGCGCTCCGCAGCTGAGACCGAGAAGGCGCATGTCAGGGTTCCTTCCGTGCTGGTGTGACTGGCGCTGGTGCCATGGGTCGCAGGGGTTGTGAGCCGTCCCAGCCATCGGCCAGGGCGGCGAGTCGGGCATGCATCCCGAGGATTGGAGGTCCTGCCCGGTGGAGCTCGATGGGCTGCGGGAACAGCGGGCCGCCGTGGTGCCAGGCAACCTGCACCGCCCCGCTGGTCGCGGTGTGGATCAGCGGGCAGCCCTCGGCCTCCAGGCGGGCGCTTTCCGCCTCGAGGTCGTCCACTACCCAGCTGACGTGTCCTGGCCCGGGCTCACCTGGGCCGTCAGTGCGGTAGGACGTAGCGAGCGCGGGGTCGATGCTGTGGATCTCCGAGAGCTCCAGGACAAGGTCTCCCCAGGACGCGAACGCGGCGCTGTGGTCGAAGTACGCGGCATCCCGCACCTGCGTCCCGTCGGCCAAGGTGAACGAGTCGAAGGTGACATGCGGATGGACGAGAAAGGGGCCGACGCCCAGCGTCCGCACGGCGCGTACGACCGCAGTCTGGAGGTCGTCGACCCAGTAGCCGACGTGGTGAAGTGGGCGCATCGAGCTCCTTGGGCTAACATCCACTCTGCGGAAGTAACATTCTCTCAGTGAGAATAAGCGTTCGATGACTCCGATGGAAGGGATACGCCCAATGGTGATCACCCACCTCGGCCACGCCTGCGTCCTCGTCGAGACCGACGACGCCCGGCTGTTGATCGACCCGGGGACGATGTCGCGGTTGGAGGGCATCGAGGAGCTCACTGCGGTCCTCGTCACCCACCAGCATCCCGACCACATCGACCTGGGTCGCCTCGCGCCCCTGCTCGCTGCCAGCCCGCAGGCCCGGCTGGTCGTGGACCCCGACACGGTTGACGCGGTCGCCGCAGTCGAGGGGCTGGCTCGCGTCGAGGTGTGCCGCCCGGGAGAGCGGCTGACCTTTGCCGGAACGACCGTCGATGTCCTCGGCGGGCGCCATGCCAGCGTCTACGGTGACGTACCGGGGTGCACGAACAACTGTTACGCCGTCGACGGCGGCGCTTTCCTGCACCCTGGCGACTCGTTCCACGTGCCGGACCTGGCCATCGACGTACTGGCCGTCGCTATCGACGGGCCGTGGCTCAAGCTGGCCGAGGCCGTCGACTACGTCCACGCAGTCGCCCCGAGGGTGGCGGTGCCGATCCACGAGGGCGAGGCCGTGGACCCGGGCAAGTACGCCGGCATGCTCGGCGCCTTTGCCCCGCTGGCCGCGGTCCGCCAGCTGGCCATCGGCGAGCCGAACGCGCTCTGATCGGTGGAAGGCCGCCGCCGAGGTCACCAGCGGTGGCGGCCTGGCCCGACCTCGTGGACCTGACCACTCGGCAGGACCACCTCCGCGGTCGTCCCGCCGGGCACTGAGACGTCCAGGCTGAACGAGTCGCCCTCGATGACCTCGTGTATCGCCCACGAGACCTCGATCGGCCCGAACGGGCAGTCGAGGGTGGCCCGAGCAGAGGTCAGCCCGCCGCCGGGTTGCGGCCGCACCCGGAAGGTCCGATAGCCGGGCGAGGTCGGGACCAGGCCCGCGACGTACCGGTGCAGGAACGTGACGACAGCGCCCTTGCTGTAGTGGTTCAGCGACTCATGGGCCTGGCCGTCGGCGTCGACCCCGTTCCACCGCTCCCACACGGTGGTGGCGCCCCGGTCCAGCATGGTCAACCACGAGGGCTCCGTGTTCTGGAGCAGGAGCTCGTACGCCACCTCGAGGTGTCCGGCGTCGGCCAACACCGGCAGCAGCATCGGGGTCGACAGGAAGCCGGTGCCCAGGTGGGTGCCAGCCCCGCGGATGAGCTCGACGAGACGTTGCGCGACTGCCGGGCGGTGCTCTGACTCGACCAGGTCGAATGCCAAGGCGCGCACGTGCGAGGCCTGGGTCTGCTCGGTGAGCGTGCCGTCAGTGCCGACGAACTCGGTCTGCCAGGCGGCCTTGCTCCCGGCGGCCAGCTCGTCGAGCGCGGCGACCTCCGCTTCGGGGACGCCGATGATGCGCCCGATCTGGGCGGCGGTGCTCGCGGAACGATGCAGGTATGCCGTGGCCACCTCGGCCTTGTCTGCCGCGACGAAGGCGGCGAAGTCACTCAGGTCGGCGTCGGGCTCGAGCCACTCGCCCCAGTGGAAACCGCTGTCCCACAAGTACTTCTCGTGGGGGGCGGGAGTGGTGCGCGTTTCCTCGCGGCTGGGGTGGCGCTCCGTCGCCGCGCGCTTCGCGGCATACCGGAGCCAAGAGCGCAGGCTCCGCCAGGACTCGCGCAACAGGTGCTCGTCGCCGTAGGCCTGGTAGAGGTCCCAGGGGGCGCTGACGACCACGTCGCCCCACCCGGCGGAGCCGTTCACGTGAGCTAGCGGCCCGCCGAAACCCTCCGCCGGGGGGCAGGGGGAGATGTTGGCGACGCAGCCGTCCGCGCGCTGGTCCAGCGCCACGTCGCGCAGCCATTTGCGGGTGAAGGCCAGCACGTCGTACAGGTAGGCGGCGGTGGGCGCGAAGATCTGCCAGTCGCCGGTCCAGCCTGAGCGCTCACGTTGCGGGCAGTCCGTCGGGATGTCACACAGGTTGTCCCGCAGCGACCACACGGTGACCTCGTGCAGCCGCGTCAGCCGGGGGTCGCTGCACTCGAACCAGCCCGTGCGGCGCAGGTCGGAATGCACCACCACGCCCCGGGCGCCGGCCGCAACCGCCGCATGCTCCGAGCCTTCGACGCGCGCGTACCGGAAGCCGTGCGTCGTCAGTCGAGGCTCGAAGCTGTCGCCGTCCCGCCCGGCGGAGGTCACGAGGTCCACCTGCCCGACGGGCAGGGGGTCGGGGATGATCGGAACGTTGACGTCGAGGTGGGCCGTGGTGAGGTCGCCGTGGCCGTCGAGGTGCTCACCGTGGCGCAGCGTGGTCCGCGTGCCGGCTGGGCCAAGGTCCCTCAGCCGGAGCCAGCCGTTGACGTTCTGGCCGAGATCGACCACGGTCGCGTCGCCCACGCTGTTCATGGCCACGGGGGCGAGCTCCTCGACGCGGCGGACCGGGGGAGCGATCGAGCGCACGATCGTGGCCAGGACCTCTCGGGGGACGACCCTCGCCCAGCCATCGAGCCGGGCCCCCGGCCGATGGGCCTCGAGGTCGACCAGCCGCCGGTCTTCCTGCTGGCCGCCGATCAGGTCTGCGGCCAGCACGTGAGAGGGTCCGCTGCGCCACTCCTCGTCCGTCGCAGCGAGCACGACGACACCGTCAGCGGATCGAGCTTCGAGCTGCACGCGCACGCTCAGGTCACTGCCGAACTGGTCGGCCGCCCGGGGCAGGCCAACCTGTCCTCGGAACCAGCCGTCGCTGAGCAGGACCGCGACGACGTTGCGGCCCTCGACCACCAGGTCCCTGACGTCGTAGGACTGGTACTGCACTCGCTCCCGATACTGGGTGAATCCCGGCGTGAGCTCCTGGTCTCCGACGCGAGTTCCGTTGAGCCACACCTCGTACAGCCCCAAGGCGGTCACATGCAAGACGGGGTCGGTGTGGACGCCCGGGTCGACTGTGAACTCCTGCCTCACCCACGTCGCGGGTCGGTTTCCCTTGGCGGCGCGGGTCGGCTCGTGCGGGCCGACCCAGGCAGCGCTCCAGGCGGCTTCGTCGAGCAGCCCGCTGTCCAGCGTCACGGGATCGCTCCACGGGCTTTGCCCGAGCTCGGTCCACACGGTGACGCGAGCCGTCGTGCGCCGGCGTGGTGCGTCGAACACCGGGACGGTGACGAAGGCCTGGGTGGGGGAGTCGACCCGACCGCTGTCGTAGCCGTCGTCGGTGAGGATGCGATAGGCCAGCTGCACGGCTGCGTCGGGCGGCAGCCACCAGGACAGGGCTGGCTGGTCGCCGGTGCCGAAGGAGTCGCCGCCCACGAGGTCGACCCACACCCGGGTGGGCGCCGCGCAGGCGAGGAGTAGGTCCGGGGTGTCGACCCCTGTCGAATCCACCACCTGGCTCAGACGTACATCGAGGGTCGGGCCCCGGTGATCCATCCGACCAGCTGGTCGTTGTCGGTCTCGCGGGTCGGGAGGTCGGCGACCTTGCGACCCCGGTTCAGCACGGCGATGCGGTCGCAGACATCGGTCGCCAGCGGCAGGTTGTGCGTGACGAGCACGATCCCGATGCCTTGGTCGGCCATCCGGCGGATCAGCTGCTGCACCTGCATCGTCTGCTCGTACCCGAGGGCCGCGGTGGGCTCGTCGAGCAGGAGGATGCCGTGTCGCTCACCGGTGACCCGGGTGGCGCTGCGTGCTAGCGCGACGACCTGGCGCTGCCCGCCGGAGAGCATCTCGACCGGGCGGGTCATTGCGGCGGTCCGCACGCCCAGCTGGTCAAGCTCGCCTTCGGACCGCTTGCGCTGGGCCTTGTGGTCGACGAACCCTAACCAGCCCAGGGGGCCCTTGCGCAGGATCTCGCGGCCGATGTTGAGGTTGGTGGCGATATCGAGGGCGTCGACCAGCGCAAGGTCCTGGTAGACCATCTGGATCCCGGCGCTGGTGGCGTCACTGGGCCCGTGGAAGGTCATCTCGCGTCCATGGACGGCGATCGTTCCGGACGTGGGGCGGTGGGCTCCGGACATCACCTTCATCAGGGTCGACTTGCCGGCGCCGTTGTCACCCAGGAGTCCGACGACCTCTCCCTCGCCGACGTGGAAGTCGATCGCGTCGAGGGCGCGCACGAAGCCGTAGTGCATGTCGACTCCCTGCAGCTGCAAGGCCGGGACAGTGGCGGTTGTGGTCATCGGATCAGCTCTTCCCTGAGTGGACGGAGGCAGACGCCGTCGCCACGAGTCGGCGTGAGACGGCCGTGGACACCGACTTCTCGAGTCCCAGGGAGGCGAGCAGCAGGAACCCGGTCACTCCGGTGGCCCAGTACGGCTGGACGCCCTTGACGGTCAGGCCGTTGGTGATGGTGCCGAGGACCAGGGCTCCGACCAGCACCCGAGGCAGGCTGCCGCGTCCACCCGCGAGCGAGACGCCGGCCAGGGCGACCGCGGTGAGGGCGTCGAAGATGATCCCCGGGCTGGCGGAGGGGTTGGCCTCGGTGACGACGGCCGTCGTGACCAGTCCGCCGACCGAGGCGCAGATCGAGCTGATCACGAACCCCGCGACCTTGTACCGGTCGCTGTGGATCCCGGAACGCCGCACCGCTTCTGGGTTTCCGCCGACCGCCATCATGCGGATCCCGTCGCGAGTTCGGGTCAAGAAGATGGTCAGCACCACGAACAGCACGACCACGATCCAGACCGGGGCGGGCACCCCGAGGTAGCGCTGCGTACCCATGAAGGTCAGGTTGGTCAGGCCGGGGAAGGTGTAGCCACCGGCGATGAGAGCGGCGGCCGCAGTGGTGATCGAGAGCGTGCCGATCGTGACGATGATCGGGTTGAAGCCGCGCAGCGAGATGAGGCCGTTGGCCAGTCCGACCAAGGCGCCCACCGCGATCCCCGCGGCTATCGACACGACCACGAGCTGGCCGTGGGTCATCAGCCAGCCCGTCGTGCAGCTGGCGACCGCGGCGACTCCGGGGATGGACAGGTCGAGCGCCCCACAGATGATGCCGACCGCGACCCCGGCGGCGAAGATCGCGGTGAGGGCGGCGCCGTTGGCGATGAGGATGCCGTTGTCGAGCGTGGCGAAGTAGGGGCTGGCCCAGACCGAGAAGGTCAGGATGATCAGCGCCCAGAGGACGAAGATCCCGCGCTCGCGGACAAAGATGAGGGCGCGTATGCCGATCGGGTCCGCCGTGGCGGGTGCCGTCGGTTCCGCTGCCCCCCGGGCAGCCCCCTTGGTGGAAGGGGCTGCCGCGGGCGGCGTCGTGGGGGTCGCGTTCATGAGGGTCATCTCAGCTGTTCTGGGTGACGATCTTCTGCGGCACGACGAGCACCTGTCCGACCGCCTTGGGGTCGGCCTGCATCTTCACCAGGGTGTCGAAGGACTGGGCCATGTCGGCCTGGAACTGCAGGGCCACCGACGCGAAGATCTTGCCGGACTTGACCAGCCCGAGGACCTCGCCGTTGCCACCGAAGTCCACGTTGCAGCCGAGGGTCTTGCCCGCGGACTGGAAGGCGGTGATCGCGGCCAGGGTGCCCTCGTCACCGGTGGACATGATGGCGTTCACGTTCGGGTGTCCCTGCAGGACGCTGCCGATCGTGGTCACGCCCTTGGTGCGGTCCACGATGATCTGCTCGTCGACGATCTTGGCGTTCGGCGCGGCGGCCGTGAGTGCCTTGCGGGCCGCGGCCTCCATCTCCTGCTTGCCTGCCGTACCGGCGGCCGAGGTGGAGAACAAGACGTTGGCGTTGCCGCCGAGCTTGGTGGTGATGCACTTGCCGAGCTGGTCGCCGATGGCGGTGCCGGCCTGGGTGTAGTCGATGTAGTCGAAGGTGATTCCCGCCTGCGGGCCGGAGTAGCCGTACTCGGCAGGCTTGCCGTTGACCAGGATCGGGATCCCCTTCGACTGGGCCTTCTTCAGCATGTCGCCGAACCCCTTGGGCGCGATGGCCAGGACCCAGGCGGCGCCGACGCGGCCGGAGTCGATGACGGCGCTGAGGTCCTGAGTCTGCTTGGTGGGGTTGAAGTTCGGGTCCTGGACGACTACCTGCCAACCCTTGGACCCGGCATACCCCTGGACGCCCTTGGCCAGTCCCTGCAGCGCCGGGGGTGCCAGCGACAGCGGCGAGAACACGAGGCTCTTGGGAAGCGCGGCGGCCGGAGCCGAGGAGCTGGAGGTGCTCGAGCTCGAGGAGGACGACGACGATGCCGTCCCCGTGCCGGTCCCGGAGGCGCAGGCAGCGAGCAGCGTGGCAGCCGCGCCGATCGCGACGCCGGAGATGGTGCGGGTGGTCCGCCGGTGGGTGGTGCTCACGATCGGTCTCCTCGTTGAGAGTGGAAGCCAGGTGACTTTCATTCTGTGAAAGTCGCTTTCGGTTATGGATAACTGTAAGGCGAAGGACTCGCGATGTCCACGGTTTCGCCGAGGTTCACAGCCGGGATTCAGGCAGACGCGCTGACCCGCGTGGACTCGAGTCCGTGGACGAGGGCACACATCAGGTCGTGGTGCGGAGTCGGGACGCCGACGCGCCGTCCTTCGCCCGCGATGCCACCGTTGAGGACGTCGACCTCGCTGGCCCGGCCGGCCAGGATGTCCTGGAGCATCGATGGCTTGTGGCCGTAGGCCACCTCGATGGCCTCGGCAATGGACTCCTGGGGATCGCGGGTCAGCGAAATCCCTGCAGCAGCACACACCTCGAGCGCTTCGGAGACCAGGGCGTCGACCTCGCGTCGCAAACCGGCCTCGGTGCAGACCTGCCCCACCGTCAGGCCGGTCAGGGCAGCCAGCGGGCTGGTCGCCGCGTTGAAGACGACCTTGGTCCACTGTGGCCCGCGGGCGTCGGGCAATGCATGGGTCGTCAGGCCACCGGCGGTCAACAGCCCGGCCAGTTCTTCGATCGACTCGGCCGGGGCCGGGCTCGGCTCGAAGGGGCCGAACCACGACTCGCCACCGGCCTCGAACCGCACGGTGCCAGGCTCGACGACGGTGCCGGCCGGGACGATGCTGCCCCGGGCTACCAGC